>CANGPV010000024.1 GCA_947455935.1 Comamonadaceae bacterium | reverse complement strand
TGATAGCGTCAGAAAATCACATGCCCGCTTGACGCAAAGCTTGGGCTATGTCGTTAATCAAATCGTCAGCGTCCTCCAAGCCCACAGACAAACGCACAAACCCACCTTGTAACAGTTCGTTGGGTGCCATTCGGCGCAATGAACTGAGTTGATAGGGCACGATCAAACTCATGGGTCCGCCCCAGCTGTAACCTAATTTAAAGAGCTGCAAGGCGTTGCAAAAGGTTTCGCATTGCGCTTGAGTGAACTGCGGTTTAAAACGCAAGCTCAACAAGCCTGCTGCTAAACCCTCGGTATGCACGTCTTCATGGGTAGGCTGATTGTTTGCACACAAACGACGCCAATCTGCGTGTCCGGGTGAACCGACCACTGCGGGATGTAACACTTGTGCGAAAGCTGTTTGTTGTAAACACCACTTTGCCAAACGGCGAGTTGCTGCATCATGCTGCTGGTAGCGCAACAACATGCTGGGCAAAGAACGCAACACCAACTCTGCGTCATTGGCACCCACGCCAAAACCCAAACGCATGTGGCTGAGCTTTAACTGCTTAGCCAATCCATCGTCACAGGTTGTGACGCTTCCCATCAACACATCGCCACCGCCACTGGGGTACTTGGTCAAGGCGTGTACTGACACATCCACGCTGACCTTGCCCAAGTTGGCCTGTGGATCTAAATTGAAAGGCGCAAAGGCCAAACCCGCACCCCATGTATTGTCCAGCGCGGTAAGAATACCTTTTGCTTTGGCCAGTTGCACCATGGCCAACAGATCGGGAAATTCCAAGGTCACCGAACCTGCAGCCTCAAGCCAGATCAAGCGGGTGTGGGGACCTATACGCGCGGACAGATCAGCCAAGTCCATGGGGTTGTAAAACTGATGGCTGATGCCCCAGCGCTGGAGTTCAGATTCTGCAAATGTTTTATGCGGCCCATACACATTGTCTGGCAGCAAAACCTCATCACCTTGTTCAAGCAAGGCCATGTTGACTTGCGTAATCGCGGCCAAGCCACTGGGCAACAGCAAAGCATGCTTGGCACCCTCTAGATGGGCAATGCGCTCTTCCAAAGTGAAGGTGGTGGGCGTGCCGTGAAGGCCATAGGTGTACGCGGTTTTGTCCAGCCATGTGCGTTCGCGCATAGCTTGTACGTTGGGAAAAATAACCGTAGAGGCTTTATGAACCGCGATCTGCGGAGAAACAAAATCCGTCGGCGCTTGGTAGCCGTGATGGATCAGTTCAGTGACAGGCTTCATGCCTTAAACCCGCCACTTCTCCAGCAATTTTTCTGGACGCGTGGTGTCGTATGCCTCAAAGGGCTGGTGTATCCATGGGTTGGTAGCTAAGTACTCCACTGAAAAATCTGGCGTGAAACTGGACACACCTTTGGTCCAAATCACAGCGCTTCGCAGCTCGGTAATGGGTGAATAATTGTTGCGCAACATGTCAATCACGGCATTCAACGTGTGTCCTGAATCAGCCAAGTCATCGACCAGCAACACCCGACCAGCAATTTCCCCTTTGGGCGTGGTGATGTAGCGAGCAATGTCCAAATGGCCTTGCACCGTACCACCCTCTGAGCGGTACGAGCTGGTCGACATGATGGCCAGTGGTTTGTCAAAGATACGCGACAGCACGTCGCCTGGTCGCATACCGCCTCGGGCTAAACACAAAATCGTATCGAACTCCCAACCCGACTGGTGAATCTTGATGGCAAGCTTCTCGATGAGGTTGTGGTATTCGTCATAAGACACATACAAATGCTTGCCGTCTTCAGTCAACATGGTGGGGCTTTCATACGTGAGGTCAGTCGTGGAAAGGATGTCGAACCATGATGGTGTGGTCACGGTCGGGGCTGGTGGAAATCAAATGGATGGGAACGCCTGTGACGTGTGCAATTCGCTCCAAATAGGCACGAGCTTGGGGGGGGAGCTTGGCGTAGTCGGTGATACCCACGGTGCTGTCAGTCCAGCCCGGCAGGGTTTCGTAAATGGGCTTGCAACGCGCAATATCGTCAGCGCCCATGGGCAAGATGTCGATGGTTTCACCGTCCAATTCGTAGGAGGTGCAGAGCTTGAGCTCGCTCAAACCATCCAACACGTCGAGCTTGGTGATGCACAAACCGCTTAAACCATTCACTTGTGCACTGCGCTTGAGCAAGGCAGCATCAAACCAACCGCAGCGTCTAAATCGCCCCGTGGTCGTGCCCTTTTCTGCCCCCACCGTACTCATGTGCCAACCGGGTGTGCCTTCCACATCCCAGTCCAACTCGGTGGGGAAAGGACCGCCTCCGACACGGGTGCAATAAGCCTTGGTGATGCCCAAGATGTAGTGCAATAACCCTGGTCCTACGCCTGAACCTGCCGCCGCATTACCAGCCACACAGTTGCTGGAGGTGACAAAGGGATAAGTGCCGTGGTCAACATCGAGCAAGGTGCCTTGGGCGCCTTCGAACAGCAAATTGGCACCCGCGTGGTGAGCATCATGGAGTTCACGAGACACATCCGCCACCATGGGCAAAATCTGCTTTGCGTGGGCCATGGCTTCATCAAAAACCGCTTGGAATTGCACCTTGCCTTGGCTCATGAAAGGTTTGAGTGCATCGGGAAACACGAATCCCTCTGAACCTAACCACGTGGTTAGGACATGGTTGTGAAGATCTAAAAGCTCACGTAATTTGGCCGCAAAACGCTCCGGATGTTTGAGGTCTTGCACACGCAGGGCGCGACGTGCGATTTTGTCCTCATAGGCTGGGCCAATACCGCGTCCGGTAGTGCCGATTTTTTCGGCGCCCCCTTGCTCACGGGCGGCTTCACGCGCCACATCCAAAGCAGCATGAAACGGCAAAATGAGAGGACAGGCCTCGCTGATGCGCAAACGTGAACGCACCTCGACACCGGCTTTTTCCAAGCCTTGAATTTCTTCAAGCAATTTGCCACACGACAGCACCACACCATTGCCGATATAGCACTTCACGCCTTGACGCATGATGCCGCTGGGGATCAAATGCAAAGCAGTTTTCACACCGTTAATGACCAGTGTGTGACCAGCGTTATGGCCGCCTTGAAAACGCACCACCCCTTGTGAAAACTCGGTCAACCAATCGACCAGTTTGCCTTTGCCTTCATCGCCCCACTGGGTGCCGACGACGACGACATGACGTCCGTGCTGTTTACTCATGGTGGTTGTAGTTAGTGTGAATCTAGGGGTTGAAGAGTCCACTGACCCTCAAGGAGGACCAACTGGCGATCACAATGAAATTCATCGACTTCACTGTCGTGACCAGGAAGCATGCACACCACAGTATGGCCTTGGGCACGCAATTGGGTAATGGTTTGGCGCAGGCCAGCATCCTCACCCCAGGGCGCACGGATAGCGGCTTGAGGCGCAGGTCGAGCAATCAGGCTGACCATGGCTTTGATGTCTAGGCTGAAACCAGCGGCAGGGCGCTTGCGTCCAAACAGTGCGCCGACCTCGTCGTAGCGACCGCCTCGCACCAAAGCGTCACTGGCTTCGGGCACGAACACCGAAAAACGGGGCCCACTGTAATAAGCCGCACCGCGCAAATCCGCCAAATCGATGCTGACCGTATGTCCCACATGGAAAGCCAGCCAACGCAGCTGTGACAGCGCAGACAACACCTCAGGCCAGGCCTTGAACGCTAACTCCGCGCGATCCAAAACCTCCAGGCCACCATACAGATGAACCAGCTCGGATAAAGCCAGCCCCAATTCTGGCGACAACGCGCTACCTAATTCGCGCATGGCGCTGAGGTCTTTCAGGGTGAGGGCTTTGGCAATCGCTTCGTGCTGTTGCGCAGTCAATCCCTGCCCGTTCAATAACGCAGGCAGTATGCGAGCGTCACTGAGGTCGACATGAAAATTGTCGATGCCACTGGCTTGCACACATTGCAAAGCCAGTTGCAAAATTTCTAAATCAGCTTCCAAACCGGCATGGCCATAAATTTCGGCACCCAACTGCAAAGGCTCACGGGTGGCATAAGGGCCGGGGGCGCGGGTGTGCAGCGTTGGGCCACAGTAGCAAAGTCGCGTGACGCCTGCACGGTTGAGCAAATGCGCATCGATGCGTGCCACCTGCGGCGTGGTGTCAACCCGTAAACCCAAGGTGCGACCTGACAACTGATCGACCATTTTGAAAGTTTGCAGATCGAGCAAACTGCCAGTGCCTGACAACAACGACTCGATATGCTCTATCAAAGGCGGAATGACCAATTCGTACCCAAAGACCCGCGCAGTGTCTAAACACCGACGGCGGAGTTCCTCGATATGCCTGGCCTCTGAGGGCAAAACATCGGCAATATGATCTGGTAAGACCCAAGCAGTCATGAGAGGCAAAGCTGTTAAAAAAAGGATTCTACTGGGACGCTAGAGCAACCACCACAGCAGCAACATACCTGCCACGATACAACTCAATCCGATAAATCGCACCTGACCATCGTCCATGTTCAGTATGTTCATGAAAGCCCGCTTCCAAGCTTGAGGGGAAGCGAAAGGAAACAGGCCTTCGATGATGAGCACCAAGGCTAACGCGGTCCACAGTGTGTGGCTGTCCATAGGGCCTGGAAAGCTTATTTTTTGGCAGGCGCTGCACTGGCCGCGCCGCTGCCGCGCATGGCTTTGAAGAAGTCGGTACTGGGGTCAAGCACCATCACGTCCGATTTTTTATTGAAGCTGGCTTTATAGGCTTCTATGCTTTGGTAGAACTGAGCAAACTGAGGGTCTTTTCCAAAGGCATCAGCGTACAAGCGTGCCGCTTCTGCATCGCCCTCGCCTTTGATTTTCTGGGCGTCGCGGTAAGCGTTGGCCAGCGTGACTTCGCGTTGTCGGTCAGCATCAGCGCGAATTTTTTCGCCTTCAGCACCGCCAGTTGACCGCAACTCATTGGCCACGCGCTTACGCTCGGCTTCCATACGGCGATAAACCGACTCGGTGATGGTGTCTACATAGTCGGCGCGAGTGATACGCACATCGACCACGTCAATACCCCAAGGTTTTTCGCCTTTGACAATCTCCAGTACTTCACGTTTGACATCGACCATCAAAGCTTCACGCTTAAGAGACAGCAGGTCTTTCACGGTACGCTTGTTGATTTCCTCTTGAAAAGCATTGCGCACCACACGTGTGAGTTGTTGGGCCCCGGCCTTCTCATCCAAGCCTACATTTCGAATGTATTGCGAGGGGTCAGAGATACGCCAACGCACATACCAGTCGATCACCATGCGCTGCTTTTCAGCCGTGAGCATGGGCTCGGAGTCCACGTTGTCCAAAGTCAGCAAACGCTTGTCAATGAAGTTGACGTTTTGAAAGGGAGGCGGCAGCTTGAAATTCAGGCCAGGTTCGGTGATGACTTTTTTGATTTGCCCCAGCGAATACACCACACCGTATTGGCGTTGATCGACCACGAAAATCATGGAGCTGAACACCAGCAGTGCCAGCAAAGCAGTGGAAATATAAAAACCGATTTTGTTCATGGCAGGCTATTCAACGTAAATCGCGGTCGCGCTGACGATTGTCACGGCCACGGTTATCGGAAGTGGGAGAAGGCGAGGTGGGGTTGGGCAGCGACGAATTGCCTTCGAGGGAATTGGGCGCGTTAAGTGCGGGATTGGCAACTGCGGCATTGGGTGTTCCATTGAGTTGCATGATCTTGTCCAAGGGCAGGTAAAGCATATTGGAGCCTTGCTTCGATTCGACCAACACCTTGGTGACGCTGCTGTAAATTTCTTGCATGGCGTTGATGTACAAGCGATCCCGCGTGACTTGCGGCGCTTTTTGGTACTCAGCCAGCAGAGAACGAAAACGTTGTGCGTCACCCTGGGCTTGGGCAATGATGCGGGCTTTGTAAGCGTCCGCCTCTTGCTTCAAGCGCGAGGCAGAACCCACTGCACGAGGAATCACGTCATTGGCATAGGCCTCAGCTTCATTCTTGGCACGTTCACGCTCTTGGCCAGCTTTGAGGACATCGTCAAACGCAGCTTGTACCTGCTCGGGAGGACGAACGCCACCCTGCTGCAAATTGATACCCACCACCTCGATACCTACGTTGTAGTGGTCCAAAATGGTTTGCATGATTTTGCGCACCCGTGGCGCAATTTGCTCGCGGTCTTCGGACAAGGCAGCGTCCATGCGCATCTTGCCCACCACTTCACGCACCGCTGTTTCGGCTGCTTGCATCACAGCATCCGTAGGGTTTTTGCTTTCAAACAAATAGGCACGTGCATCTGTCAAACGGTATTGAACCGCGAACTTGATCTCAACGATATTCTCGTCTTCGGTCAGCATGGCCGATTCACGCAAACCCGTGGCTTTGATGATGGCATCGCGTCCAATGTCGATAGAGCGAATTTGGGTGACAAACACCACCTCATGGCGTTGTATCGGGTAAGGCATACGCCAGTTAAAACCTGCACCCACCGTGCTGTGGTAACGGCCAAATTGGGTAATCACGGCTTGCTGGCCCTCTTGCACGATGAAAAAACCTGTGCCCAACCAAATAATGACAGCCACCGCCAGTGCCAAACCTGCAATCCCACCTGCTTGCTTGAAATCGGGATTGAAGCCACCGCCTCCGCCGTTAGGCGGCGGGTTGCCCCCGCCCTTGTTATTTCCTAGGAGCTTGCCAAGTTTGCGGTTGAGGTCGCGCCAGAGTTCGTCCAAATCAGGGGGGCCATTGGAAGATGCGGGTCTTGGACGCTTGCTATCGTCAGAAGGTGGAGGTTGTGAGCCTTCAGGTGGCGGCGTAGGACCGTTGTGGTGCTGATTGGCGTCATCGCCCCGACCCCAGCGGCCATCATTCAAATTGAACATGCCAGCTAAGCGTCGTCGTAAGGGCCAAAGCCAAGTAAAGAAGTTCATGCGCTGTCAATCAAAAAAAATGGCAAGTCGCCATTGTGCCTAAACCGGAGATCACACATTGCCATCAAGCATTTACCGGTAAAAAAGCAAGGGGTAAGGCTTGCTTGGGTTCTGCCAAGGCTGTTTGCAACAAACGCTGACGCAGACTGTCAAGATTGGCCCCCGAACGAGCACTCAAGAAAATACGCGGCAAAGCGACACCATCCACAATGAACATATCTTGCAACAAACGTGGTTGCTGGTCGCTGGGTAATGCATCGACTTTGTTAAACACCAACAATTGGGGAAGTTCGGTCGCGCCAATCTCTGCCAGCACCGATTGCACCTGCGTGATTTGTTCGGGGTAATCTGCATGCGAGCAATCCACCACGTGCAGCAACAAGTCCGCGCTGGTGGCTTCTTGCAAGGTGGCGGCAAAAGCGTCGACCAATCCATGCGGCAAGTCGCGGATGAAGCCCACGGTGTCGGACAAAGATATTTGACAACCTAAGGTCAGACCGTCGGACAAATACAGTTGCCGCGTGGTGGTGTCCAAGGTGGCAAACAGTTGGTCAGCGGCATAAGCTTTGGCTTTCACCAAAGCATTGAATAGGGTAGATTTGCCTGCGTTGGTGTAACCCACCAAGGACACATTGAACATTTGGTTACGCTCGCGTTGACGCCGTTGTGTATGGCGCTGCTTTTTGACTTTATCTAATCGCTCTTTGGTGCGCTTAATGGACTCACCAATCATGCGTCGGTCCAACTCGATCTGAGTTTCACCAGGGCCACCACGGTTACCAATTCCGCCCCGCTGTCGCTCCAAGTGCGACCAGCGACGAACCAAACGGGTGCTGAGGTACTGCAAACGCGCCAACTCCACTTGCAATTTACCCTCGTGACTTCTTGCACGCTGGGCAAAAATTTGCAAAATCAGCATGGTGCGGTCATTCACAGGCATGTCCAACACACGCTCTAAGTTGCGCTGCTGCGCTGGGCTTAGGGCTTGGTCAAACAGCACTTCCGAGGCACCATGCAAAACAGCCAGTTCTTTAATTTCTTCTGCTTTACCCGAGCCCACAAACAAAGCGGCGTCCGGCGCTTTACGCTTACAGGTCATGCGAGCCACGGGCACCAATCCAGCGGTACTGGCCAGTTGCGCTAATTCGTCCAAATCGCCATCAAAATGAGGCAGACCCAAGTCCACACCTACCAGCAAGGCGTTGGTGTTAACTTCAGGCTGAGGGTGGGACAAAGGCTGGGCTAAAAGAATGTAATTAGGCGGCAGGAGACTCATCGCCGTCGGCTTGGGCAAAGTTCACAGGCCTGCCCGGCACGATGGTTGAAATGGCGTGTTTGTAAACCATTTGGGTGACGGTGTTTCGCAAAAGGACGACGTATTGATCAAAAGATTCAATCTGCCCTTGCAACTTGATGCCGTTGACCAGGTAAATGGACACAGGCACGTGTTCTTTGCGCAAGATATTGAGAAATGGGTCTTGTAAGAGTTGCCCTTTTTGATTCACGATATTCTCCGTGTTGGTTGATTCACCATAAGATAACACAGTCAACTTGAAGTTACACCTTCAACCCAGAAGGCTGTGGTCAGTCTTTATCCACATAAGGATTGCTGGCTGTTTTCATTTCGATGCGCAAGGGCGTGCCTTCCAGCGCAAAGGCTTTGCGAAAGCGGCCTTCTAGAAATCGCTTGTAAGCATCGGTGACGTGTTCCAGTGAGTTGCCATGTATGACGATCACCGGCGGGTTCATGCCGCCTTGGTGGGCATAGCGCAGTTTGGGGCGAAACATGCCCGCCCGTTTAGGCGACTGGAATTGCACAGCTTCCAAGAGCAGCCGTGTCAAGATGGGGGTACTCATTTTGCACATGGCCGCTGCATGGGCCTGAGCTATTGACTTCCAAACGGGTCCCAAGCCTTGGCGCTTTTGCGCTGATATATGGTGCAACTTGGCGAACTTTAAAAAGGCTAAGCGGCTTTCAATGGAGCGCTCCAGCAATTCACGTTGGTAAGCGTCGACAGCGTCCCATTTGTTGACGGCCAACACCACCGCCCTGCCCGTCTCCAAGATGTACCCAGCGATATGGGCATCTTGGTCGGTCACGCCTTGGGTGGCGTCTAACAACAGCAAAGCCACGTTGGACGACTCTATGGCTTGCAAGGTTTTCACCACCGAGAATTTTTCAATCGCCTCGAACACCTTGCCTTTGCGGCGCAGTCCCGCCGTGTCAATCAATTCAAACTGCTGGCCATCTCGTTCAAAAGGGATATGAATGGCGTCACGGGTGGTGCCGGGTAAATCGAAAGCGACCAAGCGCTCCTCGCCCAGCCACGTATTGATCAAGGTGGATTTGCCCACATTCGGTCTACCCACCACCGCAAGTTTCAAGGGCTTGGGAGAACCGTCGTCTTCCTCGTCCACATCCGGCAAATGCAAGGCGCCCAAAGAGCCGTCAAGCATGCTTCGAATGCCTTGGCCATGGGCAGCCGACACGGGCATGACCTCACCCAAGCCCAACTCGAAAAATTCCACCAAACGATGGCCCTCTTGCATGCCCTCGGCTTTGTTGGCCACCAGCAAACACGGTTTGCCTAAGCGGCGCAAATAGTTGGCGATGTCGTGGTCTTGGGCGCTGATGCCTTGGCGGGCATCCACCACAAAAATCACTGCATCCGACTCCGCCACGGCTTGACGGGTTTGCTTGGCCATTTCTTTGAAAATGCCGCTTTCAGCCGTAGGCTCAAAACCGCCGGTATCAATGACGATAAATTCTTGCTTACCATGTTTGGCGTTGCCGTAGTGGCGGTCACGCGTGAGACCCGCATAGTCAGCCACGATGGCGTCACGGGTCTTGGTAATGCGGTTAAAAAGAGTGGATTTGCCCACATTGGGGCGGCCGACCAAAGCAATCACCGGTTTCACCGCGATGCCTCTCTGATCAAGGGAGTTGATAGGCCAGCAGCAAGCCGTCGCGCGTCAACACCACAAAGCCTCCGTCAGCCAAAGCGGTGGGGGTGGAGGCAAATCCATCCGAAGACGTTTGCACACGGTTAATCAAACTGCCATCCTCTGCAGATAAAAGGTAAAGCCAGCCGCCGCTGTCGCCCACCACAATACCTTTGGATGTGAGCAAAGGGCCTGTCAAATCGCGGTATTTCAAGCGGTCAGAGTCCCATACCCGGTCACCGGTGCTGCGTCGCCAAGCTTGAACCATGCCATTGCTTTCGGTACCAATCAGCAATTTGTCGTCGCCATCTACACCTTGGGAACCCACCGATGAGCGAGTCCACAAGATACTGCCACGCAAGACATCGACACAACCTACTTGCGCTTGGAAGGCGCGAACACACACGCTGTTATTGACGCGAGAAGGCTTGGCCACCAAATCCACCAAACGCTCCAAATCGTTGATGCCACGGGGGTTGGCAATCGGCACATCCCATTTGAATTGGCCGTTGTCTGGATTGATGGCCGTCAGACGACCACCCAATCCCACCAGCAAGGTGTTTTGATAGGGCATGAGAACGCCGTTTTGTTTGAGCACCAAGGGCTCGCCGGGGCGTTGTTGCATCCACAAGAGCTGACCGGTCGTCAAATCGAAGGCCAAAACAGAGCGATCAGCCATCAGCATGAAAACACGTTCACCTGCAATCAGCGGATGGGTATAGGACTGAGAAGTCAAACGACTGCGCCACACGACCTTGGACGACTTCAGAACCACCAACTCGTTGTTCAAGGTCACCACCGCCACATGCTCGCCGTCAAAGCCCGCACCGGTGTTCAAAGGAGTTTTAAGGTCAAAACGCCAAGCAGTTTGACCATTGCGCACATTCACCACGGCTACCTTGCCATCGTTAGAAGTTAGCGCCAGATGCTCTTGAACAATATTCAAGCCTTGAACAAACGATGTGTCGTCGCCCATCTTGAATTTCCACAAAACCTGGATAGGTTTGTCAGCTTTGACAGGAGGAATTTGGGCGGGCTTGGGCTTAGAGGTGCCGCAAGCCGTGAGGATCAAGGCCAAGCCCAGCAATGCAGACCATTGCTTAAAGGCGATCAACTTCATTTCTTGAACTCTGGTGAACTCACATCAACCCCAACGGTGCCCAGCTTGACCTCAATCAAGCGTCGGTACTCAGCCGATTCGTCCATGGCTTTATAGGCGCTGCTGAAATGGGTTTTGGCTTCATCGTGCTTGCCTTCGATCAAGGCAATATCACCTAAGCGGTCATCAAACAAGGCTTGAAAGCCAGGAGGAACGGTTTTGACTTCAATCCAAGTGCGGGCTTTAGCGGTGTCTTTGCGTTCAATAGCCAATGCCGACAAACGCAACCGCGCCATGCCCACATAGGCTTGGTCTGAAGCATGTTCCACCACCCATTCAAGGGGTTTGTCAGCATCAGCTGGTTTGTCTTTGTCGAAATAGGTCTTGGCAGCCAACAAAGAAGCTTGGGCTGTCAAGGTAACGCGGGGAAATTGGTCTTGCAAGTCCGCAAGCGATCGTGCCATGAGGGTCAAGTCGGCTTGTTTGCTGGCATTTTCAAAGGTGTCAAACAGCACCGCAGCTTGGCCGGCTTGGCGTTGTTGCCAGTAGTTCCAACCATTCCAAGCGGCCAGACACACCAAGGCCAAGGTGATCACACCGGTGATGAGATTGCCCCATTGGTTCCAAAACGATTTAATTTGATCGAGTTGTTCTTGTTCTTCAAGGTCGAGATGCGAAGCCATGTTATTCCTGATAAGGCGATAAAACTAAAGGGCAGATTGTAGGCTCTGACCCCACAGGCCAATGTCCGCCAAAGACTCGATGCGTTGAGCACCTTGGCCGTCCCGCAAAGACTTGACCGTGACTTGTCCTTGCGCCATTTCATCGGCACCAAATACCAAGGCAAAAGTCGCACCGCTGCTGTCTGCTTTTTTGAACTGCGATTTCATGCTGCCCATACCGTCCGCGCTGTTGGGTGGCGCATGCATATGCACAGATACCCCCATGTTGCGCAACTGCGCGAGCAAGGGCAAGACTTGGGGTAAAAAAGCCACCTCAGGGACTATGGCGTACACATCAGGCGCGATCTCTGCAGCCATAGCCCCTTGCTCTTTGAGCAACTCTAAAACACGCTCCACGCCCAGGGCCCAACCCACGGCAGGTGCGGGTTTGCCACCGATGTGCTCAATCAGGTAATCGTAGCGACCGCCGCCACAGACCGTACCTTGCGAGCCCAGTTGCTCAGTGATGAACTCGAACACCGTGAGGTTGTAGTAGTCCATGCCACGCACCAAACGAGGGTTGATGGTGTAGCTCACGCCGTTGGCGTCCAACATGGCTTTGACCGCATTGAAGTGCGCCAAGCTTTGCTCACCCAGAAAGTCCAGCAACTTAGGCGCCGCATCATTCAAGGCCTTCATGGCGGGGTTTTTGCTGTCCAGAATGCGCAAAGGGTTGCTGTGCAAACGCCGCTTGGCGTCTTCGTCCAATTGATCGGCATGTTGTTCGAAATAAGCGATCAAGGCAGCGCGGTGCTGCAAACGCTCGGGTGGTTGGCCCAAGCTATTGAGCTCTAAACGCACATTCTGCAAACCCAGTTGTTTCCATAACGCACAGGCCAACACAATCAATTCGGCATCCACCTCGGGGCCGCCAAAACCCAGCGCTTCTGCGCCAATTTGGTGAAACTGCCTGTAACGTCCGCGCTGAGGACGTTCATGGCGAAACATGGGGCCCATGTAGTACAAGCGTTTGCCGCCTTCGTACAGCAGGTTGTGCTCAACCACAGCCCGAACCACACCCGCCGTGGACTCGGGGCGCAGGGTGAGCTGCTCGCCGTTCAAACGGTCTTCGAAGGAGTACATCTCTTTTTCGACGATATCCGTCACTTCGCCCAAGCCGCGAACAAACAAGGCAGTGGGTTCAACGATAGGCGTGCGTATATTGCGGTAGGCGTGTAGGCGCATGACCTCGCGCACAGCGGTTTCCAAGGCCTCCCAACGTGCAGAGTCGGGCGGCAATATATCGTTCATGCCTTTGACGGCGCTTAATTTGTCAGCCATGGTGTTGAGGCGGTGCAGCTTAGGCGCTGACCGCAAATTTTTTATGTATGTAGTTTTCGACGATATCGTGAAATTCTTTGGCGATATTGTCACCCCGCAGTGTCAGGGCCTTTTCGCCATCAATGAAGACAGGCGCTGCAGGCGCTTCACCCGTGCCAGGCAAACTGATGCCAATGTCGGCGTGTTTGCTCTCGCCAGGCCCATTCACGATACAACCCATGACCGCCACTTTGAGGCCCTCCACGCCAGGGTACTGCTTGCGCCATACCGGCATTTTGTCGCGCAAAAACACATCGATTTCTTGCGCCAACTCTTGGAAGGTGGTGCTGGTGGTTCGCCCACAGCCCGGGCAGGCGGTGACGCTGGGCACAAAGCTGCGCAAACCTAAAGCCTGCAAAATTTCGGTCGCAATCAGCACCTCTTGCGTCCGCGCTTCGCCGGGCTGGGGCGTGAGCGACACGCGGATGGTGTCGCCAATGCCTTCTTGCAACAGCAAACCCAAGGCCACACTGGAAGCGGCGGTTCCTTTGACACCCATGCCCGCCTCGGTCAGTCCCAAATGAAGCGAATGGTTGGTTCTTTTGGCAAGTTCACGGTAAACGGCAATCAGGTCTTGAACGCCGCTCATCTTGCAGCTGAGGATGATTTGATGGCGTGGCAAGCCCAAACGCTCGGCCAGCTCAGCCGACTCCAGCGCCGAGGTGACCAAAGCTTGGTACATCACCTGTTTAGCGTCCCATGGGGTGGACCGTGAAGCGTTTTGGTCCATCAACTTGGCCAGCAGTTCTTGGTCTAAGCTGCCCCAATTGACACCAATGCGAACGGCTTTGTCGTACTTCACAGCGGCCTCAATCATTTGGGCAAACTGCTTGTCGTGTTTATCGCCCTTGCCCACATTACCAGGATTGATGCGGTATTTGGACAAGGCTTTGGCACAGTCGGGGAACTCGGTGAGCAGCCTGTGGCCGTTGTAATGGAAGTCGCCAATCAGCGGAACGTGGACGCCCATTTTGTCGAGTTGCTCACGGATATAGGGCACAGCCTTGGCCGATTCAGGCGTGTCCACCGTGATACGCACCAACTCGGAACCGGCCAGCGCCAATTCCTTGACCTGGATGGCGGTACCGATGGCGTCGCCGGTGTCAGTGTTGGTCATGGATTGCACGCGAACAGGGGCATCACCGCCGACGGTGACCACATGGTCGCCCCATTTCACCTGTGCTTGCAAGCTACGGTGACGTGCAGGAGTGGAAAAAGGAATGGCTTGTTCAGATAGCGACATGGCTGGATTTTGCCGTATCAGGCGTGGATGCGGATGGTCTTGGCACGTCTACCCGACACGTCGGTGCGGTCTTGGATGTCCCCCGCCAACTGGCCACAAGCGGCAGCGATGTCATCACCACGGGTTTTACGAATGGTGGTGACGATGCCGGCTTCACTCAAGAGGGCTGCGAAGGCCTTGACTCGCTCGGGGGGTGAGCGCAGCAAACCTGAGGCGGGGTAAGGGTTAAAAGGGATGAGGTTGAACTTGCAAGGCAAGGCCTCGGTATGGGCAGGGCGAACTAAATTGACCAAAGCTTGGGCATGGACGTCGCTGTCGTTCACACCATCGAGCATGCAGTATTCAAAGGTAATGAAGTCACGCGGTGCATGGGCCAAATAGTCGCGGCAAGCTTGCATCAATTCAGCCAAGGGGTATTTGATGTTCAGCGGTACCAACTCGTTACGCAAGGCGTCGGACGGGGCATGCAAAGAAACCGCTAAAGCCACAGGGCAATCGTGTCCCAGGCGCTCCATCATGGGCACCACGCCGGAGGTAGACACCGTGACCCTTCTGCGGGACAAGCCATAGCCATGGTCGTCCAGCATGGTTTTAAGCGCGGGCACCAAGGCAGCGTAGTTTTGCAAGGGCTCGCCCATGCCCATCATGACCACATTGGAGATCACCCGCTCATCCACCCCACGCTCTTGGCGCAAAGTGCGCTCAGCGAACCACAGCTGGGCAATGATTTCTGCGGTGCTGAGATTGCGGCTAAAGCCTTGGGCACCGGTGGCGCAAAAGGTGCAACCTACAGCGCAACCTGCTTGGGATGAAATGCACAAAGTGCCGCGATCGGTTTCGGGAATGAACACCGTTTCGATGGCATTACCTTGCCCCACATCGAACATCCATTTGATGGTGCCGTCGGCGGAATCGTGGCGACTGACCACGGGCAAGGTCCTCACTTCGGCCAGAAGTTGCAAAGTGTCCCGCAGGCTTTTGGCCAAATCGGTCATCTGCGAAAAATCAGCCACGCCACGCTGGTGTATCCAGCGGAACAATTGCACAGCGCGGAATTTTTTCTCGCCCAGCGCTTGGCACCAAGCGACCAACCCGTCCAGATCAAAATCGAGCAGGTTGGTCTTCATGGGTTAGCGCTTGAAACGCAATTCAGTGGCCAAACACATTCATGCCAGCGAAAAAGAAGGCGATTTCTTGCGCAGCAGTGTCAGCGCCATCAGAGCCGTGCACTGCGTTGGCATCAATGCTGTCGGCGAAATCAGCACGGATGGTGCCCTTGTCAGCTTTCTTGGGGTCGGTAGCACCCATGAGATCGCGGTTTTTTTGGATGGCGCTCTCGCCTTCCAACACTTGGATCATGACGGGGCCAGAAACCATGAAATCGACCAAGTCTTTGAAGAAAGGACGTGCTTTGTGGACACCGTAAAAGGCTTCAGCTTCGCCACGGCTCAGGTGTGCCATGCGGGAGGCAACAATTTTCAGGCCCGCGCCTTCAAAACGTGAGTAAATTTGACCGATGACGTTTTTTGCGACTGCGTCGGGCTTGATGATGGAGAGAGTGCGTTCGATGGCCATGATGAAGTTTCCAAAAGTTATCAAAAAGTGGGGGGGCTAAACCCGAAAAAACAGATTTTAGCCTTTGCGTGTTCGGGACTTGCTGCGAGCGGCTGAGGTTTTTTGGTCGCGCCGCTGACGTGCCAAGCTATCCGCCCCAATAAAGACTTCTTTGGGCGCAGCGGCTTTGCTGGTTTTGGTAGCCATTCGTCTGGGTTGAGCTGGCTTGGCCACGGCTGGTTTGTGCGGCGTTTTGGCGGCGCCCAAATGGGAAGCACCAGCGCTGCGGGTAAGTTGCTCGATATCGGCGGCGTCCAACTCCATCCAATCGCCGCGCTTTAGGCCGCGGGGCAAGACCATCTTGCCGTACCGGATACGTATCAAGCGGCTGACCGCATGGCCCACCGCCTCGAACATGCGACGAACCTCGCGGTTGCGTCCCTCTTGAATGGTGACGCGGTACCAGCAATTGGCACCCTCACCGCCGCCATCTTCCAAGCTGCCAAAACGGGCTGGGCCATCTTCCAAGTTCACGCCTGACAGCAATTTTTCTTTTTCAATATTGCTCAACGCGCCTAAAACGCGCACCGCGTATTCCCGTTCCAAGCCAAAGCGGGGGTGCATCAGCTTGTTCGCAAGCTCGCCCGAGCTGGTAAATAGCAAAAGCCCCTCGGTGTTGAGGTCTAGGCGGCCCACGGCTTGCCATTTGCCTTGGTAGAGGCGAGGTAATTTGCGAAACACAGTGGGGCGGTTTTGCGGGTCGTCACGGCTGACGATTTCGCCCACAGGCTTGTGGTAAGCCAAAACGCGGACCGGCATGGCCTGTATGCGAACGGGAAGCGCTCGGCCGTTGACCTTGATGCGATCGCCAAACTGAATACGCTGGCCCACGTGGGCTAATTCATCATTGACGGTGATACGGCCCTCACCGATCAAGCGCTCCATCTCTAGGCGAGAACCCAATCCTGATTGGGCCAAGACTTTGTGCAGCTTGGGGCTGTCGTCGCTCACGTGGGCGTCTCGCCAGGCTCTTCTAAGGCCATGGGCATCTGGGCAGGATCTACCTCGTCGGTGGGGGTGAGATTGAACAATTCATTCACCACACCCGGGGCCTCCAAGGGCGGGAGTTGGTCTAATGAGGCCACACCCAAATCGTCTAAAAATTGGCGGGTGGTGGCATACAACATGGGGCGACCCACGGTTTCACGGTGTCCGATAACCTCGACCCAGCCTCGGTCTTCGAGTTGCTTGAGTACCAAAGAATTGATGGTCACGCCGCGAATATCTTCCATATCGCCGCGGGTAACGGGTTGACGGTAGGCAATGATGGCCAAGGTTTCCATGGCAGCACGGGAATATTTGGGGGGCTTTTCGGGATGCAGTCGATCCAAAAAATCGCGCATCTCGGGTCGGCTTTGCATACGCCAGCCGCTGGCAACCTGCACCAATTCGATGCCACGCTGCGTCCAATCATTTTGAATGTCTTGCAACAGAGTTTTGAGCGTGTCGGCAGCCAGCTCATCATTGAAGAGTTGGCGCAGCTCGCGCACCGACAAAGGTTGTGCGGCGCATAGCAGAGCGGTTTCGAGGACACGCTTGGCATCCAAGGTGTTCATAGCAGGTCGTCCGAGGGAAATTCAACCAAGTATTCTAACCGAGCACCTCTGACAGACCCCAATCCGCCAAGGCTTGCAACATGTCTGCAGGCAAGTCTTGGCGAAATTGCAGGGGTTGGCCCGTCATGGGGTGATCAAAGCCCAATCGGTAGGCATGCAAAGCTTGGCGCTGAAGATGGACTGTATGGCTGCCGCCATACAAGGTGTCTGCCAACAAGGGGTGGCCAATTGAAGCCATGTGTACCCTGATCTGATGGGTGCGCCCCGTGTGCAAGGTGCAATGCACCAAGCATCCCAGCTCTTGGCTGTCCAAACAACGCAAACTGGTGTGCGCGGTTTTCCCGGGGTGACGTACCAAATCGACCACCGCCATGCGCAAACGCTGCCTTGGGTCGCGACCAATAGGTACATCCACATCCCGCAACAAAGCGCCTCGCCATGGGCGGTGGGCAATAGCCAGATATTCGCGGTGAACTTGCCTGGCTGCAATCATCGCCACCAAAGCGTCCATGGCTGCGCGGGTACGGGCAGTCACCATCAATCCGCTGGTGTCTTTGTCCAAACGATGCACGATGCCAGCGCGGGGTATGTGTTTGAGGCCGGGGTCCAAATGCAACAAACCGTTGAGCAAGGTGCCGCTCCAGTTACCTGGGGCGGGATGGACCACCATGCCCACAGGTTTATGGATCACTCGCAGATGCTCATCTTCAAACACCACGTCGACCGCCAAATCTTGTGCAACAAAAGCTTGCGACATGTCGGTGGGTTGAAGTCTTACCTGACAAGGCTCGAAGGCTTTGACCAAATGGGCTACTTTGGTCACCACCTGAGCGCCTAAGGTCACACAACCGTCTTCGATCATGTGCTTCAAATGGTTGCGTGAAAACTCAGGTAACAAACTGACCAAGGCGCGGTCCAAGCGTTGCCTATGCAGCTCGGTGGGCATGGAGAGTTCGCGCACTTCCACCTCGGTGGCGAGCTCATCGCTTTCGATATCCAGTCCCGTCAAGGGGTCTGTGGGTGCTTTGTGGTCAGGGCTCATCGTTGATAATGCATGCCATTCAAAGCCTAAAGGTTGACTGTGTTGAGATTTCTTTCATTATCGGTGGTGTTCGCAACGCTTGTGCTCTTCGGTTGCGCGGTCGAGGAAAAAGACAAGACCCTCAAGATGAAACCCGAGGAAATCTACGAAGAAGCCAAAGACAATATGAATGGCAATTTGTACGACAAGGCGATCGCCCTGTACGACAAACTCGAAGGCCGTGCCGCTGGCACCGTGCTGGCGCAACAGGCTCAGCTTGACAAAGCCTATGCCCAATACAAAAACGGCGACCGCGCCACCGCCATCGTGACGCTAGACCGTTTCATCAAGCTCAACCCAGCCTCTCCCGCGCTGGACTACGCGCTTTACCTCAAAGGTACGGTGAACTTCAATGACGATTTGGGCTTGTTGTCCAAATGGTTCAAACAAGACTTGGCCGAGCGCGACCAGATGGCAGCGCGTGAATCGTTCGAAGCCTACAAAGAACTGGTCACACGTTTTCCCAATTCTCCTTACACCCCCGACGCTACGCTGCGAATGCGCCATATCGTTAACTTGCTGGCGCAATCAGAAATCAAAGTGGCTCGCCACTATTACAAAAAAGGCGCTTATGTGGCGGCCATCAACCGAGCCCAAACCACGCTCAACGATTACCAAAATATTGCTGCGGTGGAAGAGGCCTTGATTATTTTGATCGACTCCTACGAAGCATTGGGCCTGACCAAACTCAAAGACGACACCATCCGCGTGCTAGAGAGCTCTTACCCGAAAAGCCACTATTTCACCGACAAAGCGCCACCACCTCCACCGGCTAAGAGTTGGTATAAGTTTTGGCAATAAGTGCCAAGGCCCCCAGCAGCTCGGGCAAGGTTTGAGCCCTTTGCATAGGTGGCAAGTTAGCCAGTAAACGTCGGCCATAACCGGTGCTGACCAAGCGGTTATCGCAAATCACCAAGGCACCTCGATCGCTTTCACGGCGTATCAAACGACCTGCCCCTTGCTTCAGTGACACAGCGGCCTCGGGTAAAAAATAGTCATTGAACGAACTGCGCCCTTGCGCCTCTAAACGCTGGCCTCGAGCTTCCACCACAGGGTCATTGGGCGGTGGAAACGGCAGCTTATCGATGACCACGGCTTGCAAGGCATCCCCCGGCACATCAAAGCCTTCCCAAAAACTGGCAGTCGCCACCAATACACAAGCTTGCTTGCCCGGCTCTATCGCTTGGCGAAAACGTTGCATCAACTGCCGCTTAGGGCTCTCGCCTTGCACCAAGACCTCGAACTCGCCACTCTCACCCAAGGCATCTTGCAACTGCGCCCCAATGGCTCGCAAAGCGCGTGAGGTGGTGGTCAGCACCAAGGTGCGACCGCCCAAGGTGCGACACACATCGATAGCCAATTGCCCCACCTGCGCACTGTGCTGCGGATCTTTGGGCGACACCATGCCGCGAGGCACATACAACCACGCTTGGGTAGCGTAATCAAACGGACTTTCCACACGCAACACCTGGGCTTGGGATAAACCGCAAGGCTCGGTAAACCAGCTCAGGCGTTCATCGTCGCCTAAGGTGGCCGAGGTGAATATCCAACTTCGTGGCAAATTGACCGGCTGTCCTTGCTCGTCAGGCACCGTGACCACAGTGTTCAGCAAGCGGCTTTGCATCACATCTGCAATGTCCAAGGGCGCTTCCATGCAACGCGCTTGGGCAGACACCTCGAGCCAACGCACCGAGCCCGCAGGACAGGCTTGCGAGAAATGGGCAATCAAGCCAATCACATCGGCTACACGCTCGTGCAAACGCACAAATTCAGGTGCCGCATCGGCCACCACTTCCAAAGCAGCCATCAGCGTTTGGGAGCGTTCGCTCAATACCCGCATGGCCGAAGCCCAGTCATGGGTGTCTATGCCTTGAGGAAAACCATCCAACCAACGCAAACGGGTATTGGGCGGGTGTTTGCCAATGAGCAAGCGCAAATCGCGCAAGGACTTTTCAAACTCGCCCACCACGCCCTGCCAATCGACCAAGCCCTTAGCAAGTTGCAAACCGCAAGCCAAGGTGTCACGCGCTAAATCTAGCAACTGCCCTAAACCCAGTTGTTGGCCCAAAAACTGTATGCCCGTTTCATTGAGTTGATGCGCCTCATCGAATACCACCACCCGCACACTGGGTAAGAGCTCGGCCATGCCGCCTTCTCGCATGGCCAAATCGGCGAAGAACAAATGATGGTTAATGACAACCACATCAGCAGCCATGGCCTCTTTGCGAGCAGCATTCACATGGCATTCTTTCCAAAAACTGCAAGTCGAACCCAAACAGTTGTCTCTGTTGGAGGTAATCAAAGGAATCAAGGGCGAACGCTCGTCCAAGGTAGGCATTTCTGCCAAGTCACCTGTGCGTGTGGTGCTGGCCCAAGCGTGTACCTGCGCCAAGGTGCGGTGCGAGGTTCGCTCAGGCAAGGTAGAGGCTTGCTGTGCCATCGCCAAGCGTTGCTGGCACACATAGCTGCCACGTCCTTTAAGCATCGCTAAGCGCAACGGCAAACCCAAAGCAGCCAGCAAATCGGGAATATCTCGGGCAAATAACTGGTCTTGCAAGGTTTTGGTGGCGGTCGATAGCAAGACACGCTCTCCGCTTAGCAGCGCAGGCACCAGGTAGGCAAAGGTTTTGCCCACACCCGTGCCAGCTTCTACAACCAGCGAGCCCCCCTGCACCAAGGTATCAGCCACGGCCATGGCCATCTGGGTTTGTCCCGCACGGGGTTTGAAATGGCCAGAGGCTCTGGCCAGCGGCCCCAGTGCACCAAACACCTCTTTGACCGCATCCGACAAAGGGTTTGTCAAGGCGAATCCATCATGGCTTGTCACTGGGAACGGCAGGTAAGGGAGCAGCGCCTGGCAAGCCTCGCTGCACCCGATTGCGCTCAACTTGCTCGCGATGTTCTTGGGCAGCTTCCAATTTTTGCAAGTATTTCTCACGCTCGAGACGGGCGGCCTCAACTTTATCTTTGTGCGCGCGTTGGCGTTCGCTCAACTCTTTTTCACGTTGTGCGTTTTTTTCCAGGTTCTCTGCTTCGCGGGCTTCTTTGTCTAAGCGTTCTTGGTTTTTGAGTAAATGACTTTCAAGCTTATCCAAATGCTGCTGAGAGCTACGGGCCCTGCGTTCAGCCCCTTCGGTTTGGTTTTCTAAACTGTTTTTGTCTTCAATGCTTTGCAAGGCTGCAGCACTGCGTTGCTTGCGCTCTTGGTCGTTCAGTACACGTTCTTGGGCGCGCAAGGTATTGGTTTTTTGCAATCGAATTTTGAAAGCTTCGTCTTTGCAATTGTTGACATGCAATTGTTGGTAACAAGCCCTGAGTGACTGGCTGTATTCGGCTTCCATCAAGCTGCGTTCGGTTTTGATGCGTTCGCGCTCGCTGGCAATGTCAATACCTTGCGAAACACCGTCTTGTGCGTACAGCACTGTGCTGGCACCCAGCAAAGCGGTCAAGCCAAACCCTAGGAAGAAGAAAAGTTTCATGTGAGCGAAGTATCCACCATGCGCCTGCCCAAGGCCAAAAAGGCAGCTGATTGCATTTCACGCAAACGCGAAGCCGTACGCGGAAATTCATGCGACATAGGACCCTGGGTATACAAATCTTCTGGGGCTACGTCGGCCATCATCACCAACTTGACGCGCCTGTCATACAGCACATCAATCAGCCAAGTAAAGCGTCTGGCCTCAGACGACATACGTACCTCCATCTGAGGAACACCGCTTAAAAAAACAGTATGGAACTGGCTGGCGATTTCCAAAAAATCGTTTTGTGAACGAGGGCCACCGCACAGCACCTTGAAGTCAAACCACACCACACCACCGGCCCGACGTTTAGCCCAAATTTTTCGTGATTCGATGAATAGCAAACCGTCTTGATCGGGCATTTCTGCCAAGCGATCGAAGGTTTGGTGCATCTGCGCTTCGTTGGCGTCATTGCAAGGACTTAAATACAGTTGTGCCTGCTCCAACATACGCCCACGATAGTCAGTCCCGTTGTCTACATTGATCACTTGCATGCTGGCATTAAGCAAGTCAATAGCGGGCAGCATACGGTCACGGTGCAGCCCATCGGGATAGAGTTCATCGGGCTTGAAGTTGGAAGTAGTGACGAAACCAATACCATTGGCCTGCATGGCCACCAACAGGCGGTGCAAGATCATTGCATCAGTGATGTCGGCAATGTGAAACTCATCAAAGCAAATCAACTTGAAACGCTTGGCCATGCGTCTGCCCAGTTCATCTAAGGGATTGACCGTGCCTTGCAACTCGTGCAGCTCACGGTGCACCTCGCGCATGAATTCATGAAAATGCAATCTTGTTTTACGCTGGATGGGTACCGCTTGGAAAAAGCAATCCATCAAAAAGCTTTTGCCGCGCCCTACACCCCC
>CANGPV010000023.1 GCA_947455935.1 Comamonadaceae bacterium | reverse complement strand
TGGCCAATTGGCCCAAAGGTGCCAAAGCTTTACGCGCCCCGCGCTTGGGTTTGCAGCCCGACGCTAATTTCCAAGACGTGATTCGTCAGTACATTGACGACTGTAAGGCGGCAGGCTTAGAGAGCACCGCGCTCAAAGGGTTGTAAAGCTTTTTAATGATTGTCCTTAGGCACAAAAGAGCCTCGCTTGCCGCGTAAAAAGTCGAGGTCCACGCCTTCATCGGCTTGGGTGACATGGTCGATGTACAGCTTCCAATAGCCTGAATCTAAGTCGGGCGTTGGTGGCTTCCAGGTGGCGCGGCGCTTGGCGAGTTCTTCCTCGCTGACATGCAGCTGGATACGCCGCTCAGGCACGTTCAATTCCACCATGTCGCCGTTGTGCACCAAAGCCAGATTGCCACCCGCCGCAGCCTCGGGTGCGGCGTGCAGCACCACGGTGCCGTAAGCGGTACCGCTCATGCGGGCATCGCTGATGCGCACCATGTCGGTAATCCCTTTGCGCAGTACCTTGGGTGGCAAGGGCATATTGCCCACCTCGGCCATGCCAGGGTAGCCCTTGGGGCCGCAGTTCTTTAAAACCAACACGCAGGTTTCGTCGACATCCAAGTTTTCGTCGTTGATACGGGCATGGAAATCGTCGATGTTCTCAAACACCACAGCGCGGCCGGTATGCACCATCAACTCGGGCGTGGCCGCACTGGGTTTGATGACCGCACCGCGTGGTGCCAAATTGCCGCGCAGAACCGCAATACCCGCTTTGTCTTTGAAAGGTTGGGCAAAAGGTTTGATCACGCGGGGGTCGTAGTTCACCGCATCGGCCAAGTTGTCTTTCACCGATTGACCGCTGGCGGTGATGATGTCGGTGTGCAACAGGTGTTCGATCTCTTTCATCACCGCAGGCAAGCCTCCGGCGTAGCAAAAATCTTCCATCAAGTGTTCGCCGGAGGGCTGCAAATTCAGCAAGCAGGGCAACTCGGAGGCCAAGCGGTCGAAATCGTCAATGCTCAAAGGCACACCCAAGCGACCAGCCATGGCAATCAGGTGAATCACCGCATTGGTGGAACCGCCAATCGCCGCCAAGGTTTTGATGGCGTTCTCAAAAGCTTCACGGGTGAGAATGGAAGAGAGCTTTTGGTCGCTGTGCACCATCTCGACGATGCGTCGACCGGCCATGCGAGCCAGCACATTGCGGCGTCCGTCCACAGCGGGGTAGGCGGCGTTGCCGGGCAAGCCCACGCCCAAGGCTTCAACCATGCAAGCCATGGTAGAGGCCGTGCCCATGGTCATGCAGTGGCCGTGGCTGCGGTGCATGCAGCTCTCTGCTTCAAAAAAGTCGGCTAACTTCAAGGTGCCTGCGCGAACTTGTTCGCTCATGCTCCACATGCCAGTACCCGAGCCCAGCTCTTGACCGCGCCATTTGCCGTTAAGCATGGGGCCGCCGCTCACGCCAATGGTGGGCAAGTCAGCGCTGGCCGCACCCATGATGAGCGAGGGTGTGGTTTTGTCGCAGCCCATGAGCAGCACCACGCCATCGACGGGATTGCCGCGAATGCTTTCTTCCACGTCCATGCTGGCCAAGTTGCGATACAGCATGGCGGTGGGGCGAAGCAAGGTCTCGCCCAGCGACATGACGGGAAACTCAAGGGGGAAGCCACCGGCTTCGTACACCCCGATCTTGACCTGCTCAGCCAAGGTGCGGAAATGCGAATTGCAAGGCGTGAGTTCGCTGAAGGTGTTGCAAATGCCAATGACAGGGCGGCCATCAAACTGGTCATGCGGTACGCCCTTGCCCTTGACCCAGCTGCGGTAAGCGAAGCCGTCGCGATCTTGGCGACCGAACCATTGTTGGGAACGCAGCTCTGAGGGTTTTTTCTTGGGGGGAGATTGGGTCATGGTGGGGTACAGCCTGAGAAAGGTGAAAGACTGTGCCTATACTACCCCCGCCCAAGCCCCTTGCTGAGCAGTGTTTACACGGGGATGGCTCAACAGGAGCGCACCATGATCGATATTTTGCGGGTCACCAACCTGCCCACCTATTTGATGTCGGATTTGCAAAATGCCTATACCGTGCATGACCGCGACCACATCACCGACCCCAGCGCCTTGCAGCGCATCCGTGCCATGGTGGGTGGTGGCGACGCGGTGATCGACAAAAAATTCATGGCCTTGTTTCCCGCTTTGGAATTCATTTCCATTTGCGGCGTGGGCTATGACGGCGTGGATGTGTTGGGCGCCATGGAGCGTGGCATCAAGGTCAGTCACACACCGGGCGTGCTCAACGACGATGTGGCCGATTTGGCGCTGGGCTTGATGCTCTCGATTGCACGGCGTATTCCGCAAGCGGACAAATTTGTGCGCAACAGCGATTGGGTGGAAGGCCCTTTCCCCTTGCAAACCAAAATGAGTGGCGCTCGACTGGGCTTGGTGGGTATTGGTCGCATTGGCCAAGCCATTGCCAAACGTGCGGCCGCGTTTGACATGTCCATCGCCTACACCGCCCGTCATGCGGTGCCGACTTTGCCCTACACCTATTACCCCTCAGCCAAAGACTTGGCCGCCCATGTCGATTTTTTGGTCGCCATCACCCCAGGCGGCCCCACCACCCGCAACCTGATCAATGCCGAGGTGTTGCAGGCTTTGGGTAACAAGGGCTTTTTGATCAATGTGGCACGTGGCTCGGTGGTCGACCAAGCCGCCTTGATTGACGCTTTGCAAAAGAAAGTGATTGCCGGTGCGGCCTTGGATGTCTATGCCGACGAGCCGCGCGTGCCCGCCGAATTGCGTCAGTTGCACAACGTGGTGCTGACACCGCACGTGGCCAGCGCTACGGTGCAAACCCGCCAAGCCATGGCCGCTTTGGCCTTGGCCAATTTGAATGCGCATTTTGAAGGACAAGCGATTCCCGCCTTGGTCCCCGAATGGGCGAACAGGGTTTAAAACCCTGAACAAAGCGGTTCAGCGACCGAAACCGCCGCCACTTTTTTTGCCAGCGTAACCACCACCGCTGCCACCGGGTCGGCCACCACCACCACCAGGTCGGCCACCGCCGCCACCGCCACCGCCACCGGTGCGGCGTTTCGCGCCACCACCACCGCCACGGTTGTTGCGGCTGAGCAAGTCCACCGAGGTCATGGTCGGGTCGGGTTGACGGCCTGCGCCGCCGCCCGATTTGTGGCCAAACGCATTTACACCACTTTGGGTGCCCAAATGCGCATTGGCGCGGGGTTGGAAATCGTCTTCTTGGTGGTGCGAAGGGGGTTGATGCTCGAAATCATCACGCGGCAAACCTGCAGGAGCAGGGTTGCGTGGGCCGCGCTCAGGGCGGTCACGTCGTGGGCCCTGCGAGCGGGGTGCGCCGTTGTGCGCTAGGCCTGCACCATGCGAGGGCTGTCCGGGGTTGGGGCTGCGGGGAGGGCGCTCAGCGCGTTGTCCTTGACCTTGACCTTGACCGTGTGCCTGTGCGCGACCTTCGCCACCGCGTCCACCACCCGCCGGTTTTTTCTCGCGGATGCGTTCCATCATTTCTTGGCGCGCAGCACGTGCGGCCGCGGCCATCACGTCGCGGCTGGGTGGTTTGCCCAAGCCACCCCACAAGGTTTGGCGACCCATGGCGATGGGCTCGGCCCGCTCGTCGGGTGCGGGGCCAAAGCCCTCGACCTTTTCAACCTCAATGTTCTGGCGTGTGAATTTTTCAATTTCTTGCATAAAGCCTTCCTCGTCCAAGGACACCAAACTGACCGCTTCTCCGCTGGCACCGGCGCGGCCGGTTCGGCCAATGCGGTGCACATAGTCTTCGCTGATATTGGGGATTTCGTAATTCACCACGTGCGGCAAATCGTCGATATCGATGCCACGCGCTGCGATGTCGGTCGCCACCAGCACGCGGATCTCGCCGCTCTTAAACCCCGAGAGGGCTTGGGTGCGTGCTGTTTGGCTCTTGTTGCCGTGCAGTGCCATGGCAGTGATGCCTTGTTTGTTCAGGAAGTCGGCCACATGGTTGGCACCAAATTTGGTGCGGCAAAACACCAGCACCTGGCTCCACTGCTTGGTCTCGATGATGTGGGCCAGCAAGGCTTTCTTTTGCTGCCTGCCCACGGGATGCACCACCTGTTTGATGAGTTGCACCGTGGTGTTTTCAGGCGTGACCTGAATGCTTTGCGGTTTGTGCAGCAACTGCGCCGCCAAATCGCGGATCTCTTGGCTGAAGGTGGCCGAGAACAACAGGCTTTGTTTTTCTTTGGGCACCAAGGCCAGCACTTTTTTCACATCATGGATAAAGCCCATGTCGAGCATGCGGTCGGCCTCATCGAGCACCAGCATCTGCACGGTGGAGAGGTCCAGAAAACCTTGTTGCTGTAAATCCAGCAAGCGACCGGGGGTGGCCACCAAAATGTCCACGCCTTTTTTCAAGGCCTTGATTTGCGCGGCCATGCCGACACCGCCAAAGATGACGGCGGATTGGAGTTGCAGGTATTTGCCGTAATTGCGCACCGACTCTTCCACTTGCGCGGCGAGTTCTCGGGTGGGTGTGAGCACCAAAGCGCGGACACCAAACACGCCAAAGCGGTTGGTGGCACTGCGGCTCATGCTGAGTTTGTGCAGCATGGGCAGGGTGAAGGCCGCTGTTTTGCCGGTGCCGGTTTGAGCGCCGGCCAGCAAGTCAAGTCCAGCCAGTACGGCGGGAATGGCTTGCGCTTGGATAGGGGTGGGGGTGTCGTAGCCCTGCTCGCGCACAGCTTTCAGAATGGCCGGAGCCAAGTTCAATTCATCAAAATTCATAAAGGAGCGCGCGGTTGGGCAACGCTTGGGTTTCGATCTGTTCTGCCAAAAAAGGGCAGCCAGCTAAAGACCGAGGAAACACATTTGGGCAGGTAGAGGTCAAACGAAGTGTTTGGTTCCAGCCCCAGCAGAAGCGCTGATGTTGAAGCAACTGGTGGCGTCAACTGGCGATCATTGTCGCATGAAAGCGCTTAAGGGCATTTAGGCGGTCAAGCCGTTCTTTGTGAAGCAGAGATAATCCCCTCTTTCCCGCCGCCACACCGTGTGGCGCAGAGCCCAGAGAGTCCATTCCATGTCCCAATACGTTTTCACCATGAACCGCGTCGGCAAAATCGTGCCGCCCAAACGCCATATCCTGAAAGACATTTCCCTGAGTTTTTTCCCTGGCGCCAAGATCGGCGTGCTGGGCTTGAACGGTTCGGGCAAATCCACACTGCTGAAAATCATGGCGGGCATCGACAAGGAAATCGAGGGTGAAGCGTTTCCCATGGCCGGTTTGAAGATTGGCTATTTGCCCCAAGAGCCCAAATTGCGCCCCGAGCAAACCGTGCGTGAAGCGGTGGAGGGTGGCATGGAAGAGGTGCTGCAAGCCAAGAACCGTCTTGAAGAGGTGTACGCCGCTTACGCCGAAGAAAACGCCGACTTTGACGCCTTGGCTGCCGAGCAAGGCCAGTTGGAAGCCATCATCGCCGCCGCCGGCAGCGACAACAGCGAGCACCAACTCGAAATTGCCGCCGATGCACTGCGCTTGCCGCCATGGGATGCGGTGATTGAACATTTGTCAGGTGGTGAAAAGCGCCGCGTGGCCTTGTGCCAGTTATTGCTTTCTCGCCCCGATATGTTGTTGCTGGACGAACCCACCAACCACTTGGACGCCGAATCGGTCGATTGGCTGGAGCAATTTTTGGCGCGCTTTTCTGGCACCGTGGTGGCCATTACCCACGATAGATACTTTTTAGACAACGCCGCCGAATGGATTTTGGAACTCGACCGAGGCCACGGCATTCCCTACAAAGGCAACTACACCACCTGGTTGGAGCAAAAGCAAGACCGCTTAGAGAAAGAACAAAAAGGCGAGGAAGCCCGTGCCAAGGCCTTGAAAAAGGAACTCGATTGGGTGCGCCAAAACCCCAAGGGCCGACAAGCCAAAAGCAAGGCGCGTATTGCTCGCTTTGAAGAGTTGTCTGACTTTGAATACCAAAAGCGCAACGAAACCCAAGAAATTTTCATCCCTGTGGCCGAGCGCTTGGGCCATGAGGTGATTGAGTTCACCAACGTCAGCAAGTCTTTTGGCGACCGCATGCTGATTGACAACCTGAGTTTCAAAGTGCCTGCGGGTGCCATCGTCGGCATCATCGGCCCCAACGGCGCGGGTAAATCCACACTGTTTCGCATGATTGCCGGCAAAGAGAAGCCCGACAGCGGTGAAATCAAGCTGGGTCAAACTGTGAAGATGGCTTTTGTCGACCAAAACCGCGACGACCTCGCCAACGAAAAAACCGTTTGGGAAGATGTGTCGGGTGGCTTGGACATCTTGACCGTGGGCAAGTTTGAGATGGCCAGCCGTGCTTATTGCGGACGCTTTAACTTCAATGGCGGCGACCAGCAAAAACGGGTGGGCACGCTATCTGGTGGTGAGCGCGGTCGTTTGCATTTGGCCAAAACCCTGATTGCGGGCGGCAATGTCTTGATGCTGGACGAACCTTCCAACGACTTGGACGTGGAAACCCTGCGTGCGCTAGAAGATGCTTTGCTGGAGTTTGCCGGCAGCATCATGGTCATCAGCCATGACCGCTGGTTCTTGGACCGCATCGCTACCCACATCTTGGCATGTGAAGGAGATTCACATTGGACGTTCTTTGATGGTAATTACCAAGAGTATGAAGTTGACAAGAAGAAACGTTTGGGCGAAGAAGGTGCCAAACCTAAGCGTGTGCGCTATAAAGCGCTCAAATAATTCCCAAAAAACCACATAAAAGTATTAAATAGTTAAGGATACGGCAAAATCTACGGTAAAATGATAAAAAAGTGGTACTCGGTACCTTATTTCTTTTACTGTGGAGTTTTCATGAGCCATAAAGCCATACCTGATTCAAGCGACGAATACTGCGGCACCAGTTACGCCGCCAAACTGCTCAACCTGTCAGTGGGCACCGTACAAACCTTGGTGGAAAAAAACGAACTCGAGGCTTGGAAAACCCAAGGTGGGCATCGTCGTATTTCTATTCAATCGATTCGGGACTACCAAAACCGCGCAAGCTTGGCTCCCAACGCCATGTACCAAGATGGCAAACGCCTCAAAGTCATGGTGGTCGAGGATGACGATCTGACCCGCACCATGTTCCAAATGCATTTCGATCAATGGGACTTGTCCATTGACACCACCATCACTGCCTCGGCGGTCGAGGCTTTGCTCGATATATCTGTTCTTAAGCCGCAGGTCTTGCTCACCGATTTGCGCATGCCCGGCATCGACGGCGTTGAGATGCTGCGTCAACTCAACACACACCCTTTGTTTGCCCAAATGTCGGTCATTGTCATCACGGGTTTGTCAGACGAAGAAATCGCTGCTTATGGCGAACTCCCCCAAGGCACCCATGTGCTGCGCAAACCTATTGATATGGGCTGGCTACGTGGCTATTTCCAAGCCATGTTCAGCTTGCGCCAAGGCCCCAAGCGACGTTTTCCTACGGCGCAATCGCCTGTCATGCCCTAAGAAAGCGCTTGAACCAAGGGGCAACACTCTTGCGCGGCTGGGGTGGCGCGGTTAGGCTCGTCGCCCATGAGAGCCCACTATCCGCACTGGCCCGCCCGTGTTCCCCACCACATCACCCCGCCTGCCACCACCCTCTGGGATAACTTAGCCTTCAGTGCAAAGCGTTTCCCTCACAAAACTGCCTTGCAGTTTTTAGGCAGTGCCTTAAGTTACCAACAACTCACCCAGCAAGCCGAGAGCATCGCTGCATGGTTGCACGACAAAGGCATTCAAAAAGGCGACCGTGTTTTGCTGGACATGCAAAACTGCCCGCAACTGGTGGCTGCGCATTTCGGCATCTTGCGTGCCAACGCGGTGGTGGTGCCGGTCAACCCCATGAACCGCGCCAAAGAGTTAGAGCACTACATCACCGATGCGCAAGCGCGTATGGCCATCACCACCGCTGACGTCGCCGCCGAGATGGCCGCTGCCAGCGACACTTTGCCCGAAGGCGAGGGTTTGCAGCATTTGCTGGTGACACATTACAGCGATGCGTTTGACCCTGCGCTTCAGGCCCAAGATGCTTGGCCGCTGTCTTGGCAAGCGTGGCTGACGCAACGCATCGAACTGCCTGTTTTCAAAGGCGGTCAGTCGCATGATTGGATGCAGGTGCTAGCGAATACCTTGGCACTGCCGCCATTGACTGTCACGCCCTCTGACTTGGCCATACTGCCCTACACCAGTGGTACCACCGGTTTGCCTAAAGGGTGTATGCACCCGCACAGCAGCGTCATGCACAACGCCGTGTGTGGTGCCATTTGGAACAATGGTTCGCATGAAAACATCGGCCTGTGCGTGGTGCCCATGTTCCACATCACCGGTTTGGTTACGGTGATGCACAGCGGCATGTACTTGGGAGCCACCGTGGTGCTCATGCCGCGCTGGGACCGTGACTATGCAGGCAGTTTGATTTCGCGTTACCGCGTGACCCACTGGACCAACATCCCCACCATGGTCATCGATTTATTGGGCAGCCCCAAGTTTGACCAATACGACCTCTCCAGCTTGGTGGCCATTGGCGGCGGTGGTGCAGCCATGCCCCAAGCGGTAGCGCAGCGCCTGTGGGAGTTGTACGGTTTGCGTTACATCGAAGGTTATGGCTTGACCGAAACCGCTGCGCCTTCACACACCAACCCGCCAGATGCCCCCAAACAGCAGTGCTTGGGCATCCCCATCATCGGGGTGGATGCGCGGGTGATCAATCCTGAGACTTTGCAAGAGGTGGCCACTGGTGAGCAAGGCGAAATCATCATGCGCGGGCCGCAAATATTTAACGGCTACTGGCGGCGCCCCGAAGCGACTGAACAGGCCTTTATGCAGCTGGACGGTGAGCGGTATTTCCGTTCGGGAGACTTGGGCCATGTGGACGAGCAAGGTTATTTTTTCATTACCGATCGCTTGAAACGCATGATCAATGCCTCGGGCTTCAAGGTCTGGCCAGCCGAGGTGGAAGCGCTGATGTTTCGCCATCCTGCCATTCAAGAAGCTTGCATCATTGCGTCAAAGGACGCCTACCGGGGCGAGACCGTTAAAGCGGTGGTGGTATTGCGCGAGAGCCATCGCACGCAGGTCAGCGAGGAAGACATCTTGGCTTGGTGCCGCGACAACATGGCGGTGTACAAAGCGCCGCGTTTGGTGTCCTTTGTCGACGCCTTGCCCAAAAGCGGCAGCGGCAAAGTGATGTGGCGGGCCTTGCAAGAAGCAGAGATGAGCGCATCGTGAAACTCTCTGTGCTCGACCAGACGGTGGTGTCTGCAGGACGCCCCCAAGACGCTGCGATTCGCCATACGGTTGAACTGGCTGCCCATTGCGAGGCTTGGGGCTACGAACGCTTTTGGGTCAGTGAACACCACAGTCTGCCCAGCATTGCTGGCACAGCCCCCGAGGTGTTGTTGGCGGCGATTGCCATGCGTACCAACCGAATACGTTTGGGCAGTGCGGGCATCATGTTGCCGCATTACTCTGCATTCAAAGTGGCCGAGCAATTTCGGGTGCTTGACGCGTTGGCACCCGGGCGCATCGATTTGGGACTGGGCAGAGCGCCGGGCAGCGATGGACGCACCTCGCAACTGCTCAACCCCGATCGCTATGCCTCCGAGCGGTTTCCCCAGCAAGTGGTGGAGTTGCAAGCATGGGTGACGGGGCAGACCATGCCCGTCGGACACCCCGCGCACGGGGTGTGGGCCATGCCGATCAGCTCTACGTCGCCCAGTTTGTGGATTTTGGGCAGCTCCAACTACGGTGCCCAACTCGCCGCGCATTTGGGCTTGCCTTATGCATTTGCCTACTTTTTCAGCGATGGCGTGGGCGTGGAACAAGCTTTGGAGATGTACCGCAGCCAGTTTCGGCCAAGCCCCTATTTGGACAAACCGGAGGTCACCATTTGTGTATCTGCCTTGGCTGCAGATACAGAAGACGAAGCGTGGTTTCAGTTCCAAAGCCGCGCTCGCTGGCGCATGGACCGCAACCGTGGGCGTGTTGGTCCTTTGCTGTCGCCCGAAGACGCGGTGAAAGATGTCAGCCCCCAAGAGATGGCCGAGATGATGGCCATGCGCGACACCGCGCTGGTGGGCAACCCCACGCAAGCGGCAGATAAACTGCACAACCTTGCCAAGCAGCTTGAACTCGATGAACTGGTGGTGTGTTCTTGGACACACGACCCTGTGGTTCAGTTGAGATCGTTTGAGTTATTGGCGAAGTCCATGGGGCTTGCAGATGTGGCCTCTTTACCTGACCCTGAGGCAGTGATTGCCTGATTTTTTGGAGTAACCGATGTTTGAAACCACCATTGCTGGCAGCTTGCCCAAACCCGATTGGCTGGCTGAGCCCGAGAAGCTGTGGCCGCAGTGGAAGCAAGCTGGCGACTCTTTGCGCCAAGCCAAGGCTGACGCCACGCTGTTGTGGATCAAGGCGCAAGAAGACGCAGGCCTGGACATCATTGGTGACGGCGAGCAAGCACGGCAGCATTTTGTGCACGGTTTTTTAGAGCAGGTCGAGGGCATTGACTTTGAGAACAAGGTCAAGATGGGCATTCGCAACAACCGCTATGACGCCATGGTGCCGCAGGTGGTGGCCAAGCTGCGCTTGAAAGGCCGAGTCCACGCCATGGAAGCCCAACTGCTGCGTGCCCACACGAAGAAAAAAACCAAATTCACTTTGCCTGGTCCCATGACCATTGTGGACACCGTGGCCGACCGGTTTTATGGCGAGGGCAAAGAAGGTCGCATCCAAATGGCCATGGCCTTTGCCGAGTTGCTCAACCAAGAGGCGCTGGCGCTGCAAGCCGATGGCATCGACATCATCCAATTTGACGAGCCCGCCTTCAATGTCTACATGGAAGACGCCGCCGACTGGGGCGTCAAAGCGCTAGAGCGTGCCGCCTTGGGCTTGACCTGTACCACCGCCGTGCACATTTGCTATGGCTATGGCATTCAAGCCAATGTGGATTGGAAAAACACCTTGGGCCACGAGTGGCGGCAATATGAAAAAGTGTTTCCGGCGCTGGCCAAAAGCAGCATCCAGCAAGTCAGCCTAGAGTGCTTTCACTCGCATGTGCCCATGGACTTGATCGCTTTGCTCAAGGGCAAAGACGTGATGGTGGGCGTGATCGATGTGGCGTCCGATGTGATCGAAACCCCTGAAGAAGTGGCCGACACCATTGGCAAAGCCTTGCAATTTGTCAGCAAAGACCGTTTGTTTCCTTGCACCAATTGCGGCTTGGCGCCCATGAGCCGCGAAGTGGCATGGCGAAAACTACAGGCTTTGGCTAAAGGGGCGGAGTTGGCGAGGCAGAGGCTGTAACCGGTTACTGAACCTCTGGCACACCACACTCACCAGCAGTCACGCCCTCGGGTAGCTGCTGCGGTTTATGCACGATGCCTGTCAGCGGGTCGTACTGCACTTCTTTGAGGTACATGGCCAGCACCGCGTCCATGCTCTTGGCGTGGTTGTCAAACCAGATCGCCAGTTCACGGGTCAGTTGACGCACCATGGAGAGATTGTTGTCGACCTGACCACGGCGCAGTGCTTCACGCATGACTTTCAAAATCATGTCGTGTTCGTCGGAGTGGCAGCCGCCTGGCCCAAATGCGCTGTCTTTCATCCACTGGTCTTCACCCCCGAAATGGCTTTCGGTATGCGCAATGAGGTCGGTGAAACTTTGCAACAAGTTGGCATCATCAGCCAGTTCGGTGACGGCCAGCATGTCGACGAATTCACGGTGCGTTTCGTCCATTTTGTCCATGTTCATCACCAAGTCGTCTGACCAGGTGAGGGTAGGTTGGCGCTCAATCGCGGTGCTCGTATTCATGGTCGGTAAGTCATTTAATGTGATGGTTCATTCTAATTGTCATTCGCTGACAGACATAAACCCCTTTTTCTAGGTGACAAAATGCGGCCATGAACGCCAATCTCTTCCTTGCCTTGCGCCAAGGCTTCCCTCAAGACCTTGATTCCCTCGCCATTGAAACCGACCAAGGACTGCGCTACAGCTGGCGCGACTTGGACCGCGCCAGTGCCATGCTGGCGAACTGGTTAGGCAGCTTGGATTTGCCCGAGGGTTCACGCATCGCTGTGCAGGTGGACAAGTCGGTAGAGGCGCTGATGCTGTACCTCGCCACCTTGCGAGCAGGTCATGTGTTTTTGCCACTCAACCCTGCTTACCAAAGCGCCGAGCTGCAATACTTCATTGGCGACGCTGAACCCGCGGTGGTGGTGTGTACCCCCGCCAACTTCGGTTGGGTCAGCAAGCTGGCCTTTCAAAAGGGCAGCCGCTATGTGATGACCTTGGACGATCAACGCGGGGGGAGCCTGTTGCAACGCGCTGCCCACCACAGCGACCAGCACACACCAGCCATGCGACGCCCCGACGATTTGGCGGCGATTTTGTACACCAGTGGCACCACGGGGCGCAGCAAGGGGGCCATGCTGAGCCACGCCAATTTGCACAGCAGTGCCCAGTGTTTGCACCACTACTGGGGCTTTGCCTCAAGCGATGTGCTGCTGCACGCCCTGCCCATCTTCCATGTGCATGGGCTGTTTGTGGCTATCCACGCGGCGCTGATCAGTGGTTGCAGCATGTTGTGGCATGGCAAGTTTGAGCCGCAACGTGTACTGGCTGATGTATCCCGTGCCACGGTTTTCATGGGTGTGCCTACTTTTTACACACGCTTGCTGGCGCTGCCCAGCTTGAACGCACAAGCCTGTGCAGGTATGCGCTTGTTCATTTCGGGCTCGGCCCCGATGTTGGTGGACACCTTCACCCAATGGCAGCAACGTACCGGCCACACCGTCTTGGAGCGCTACGGCATGAGCGAAACGCTGATGCTGACCTCTAACCCTTATGCAGCCGATGAGCGCCATGGCGGCCAGTCCTTGCGTGTGGGTGGGAGCGTGGGTTTCCCCTTGCCAAGGGTGAGTTTGCGCATTGCAGATACGCAAAACAGGGAAGTACCTGAGGGCGAGGTGGGCAGTATTCAGGTGAGGGGGGCCAATGTGTTTGCAGGCTATTGGCGCATGCCCGAGAAAACCGCGCAAGAGTTCACCTCGGATGGCTACTTCATCACCGGCGATATGGGCAGCCGCGATGCGCAGGGCTATGTGCGTATCGTGGGGCGTAGCAAAGACCTCATCATCAGCGGCGGCTTGAACGTCTATCCTGCAGAAATTGAAGATGCGCTGAACAACCAGCCCGGTGTTCTTGAGAGCGCGGTGGTGGGTGTGCCGCACCCCGACTTTGGTGAGGTGGGTTGCGCTTTTGTGTTGGCCAAGTCCGGAGTCACTTTAAGCCCCGAGGCTTTGTTGCAAGCCTTGAAATCGCAACTGGCTAACTTCAAAGTGCCCAAGCAATGTGTGGTGCTTCAGGAGCTACCCCGCAACGCCATGGGCAAGGTGCAAAAGAACGTGCTTCGTGATCAAGCCCTGTCATTGCGAAGTACCCATTAATTGGGATCTGACCCCAATTAATTATTCGGCTAAGGCCTTCTCCACCGCCTGCCCCAATTCAATCACCGCCAAGGCGTAGTAGCTGCTGCGGTTGTAGCGGGTGATGACGAAGAAATTATCTGTTCCCGCCACGTAAGACGGAGGATCATCCGCATTGAACAACTGCACCAAAGCAAGCGGTTTGGCATAGCTCGCTGCACCTGTCACCTCAATACCTTTGCTTTGCAGATGAGCGAGCGACCAAGAGGGCACGATATCGGGTGCCAAGAGGGCCGCCAAATCGCCTTCGTTGGCATTGACCTTTACCGCAAAGTGGGTGGGCATGCCGTTGTTCCAGCCGTAGGCTTGGAAGTAATGCGCCACCGAACCAATCGCATCCATAGGGCTTTTTGTTAAATCTATGCGTCCATCGCCATCGAAATCGACCGCAAACTTGGCGATGCTCGAGGGCATGAACTGTGGCCATCCGCTGGCACCCGCAAAACTGCCTAATTGGTTTTTCAGCGCTGGCTGCTGGCGTAACTGTTGCAGATGTTGGCCGAGTTCGTTTTCAAAAAATGCTTTCCGCTCGCTGGCATAAGGATGGTCTTTGGGGAAGGCCACACTGAGCGTTGCCAAAGCGTCCAGCACCCGAAACTGCCCTTGGTGCTGCCCAAAGAAAGTCTCTACGCCCAACACGCCCAATACATACGCACTGGGAACGCCATAGCTTTGTTCAGCACGCTGCAAGTCGTCCGCGTAGCGCTTGGCAAATGCAACGCCTGCTTGGATGCGATCAGCTTGCAAAAAACGTGAGCGGTAGGCTTGCCAATTTTTGGCGCTGGGCACGGTGGGCGGTAACACCATTTGCAGGACCTGTGGCAATAACCGTGCAGCGGCAATGTGCTGTTGTACCCAAGTCTTGGGCAACTGATGCTCGCTGCTGATGCGTTGCGCCAAAGCGATGACCGCCGCCGAATGACCCAAGGCCTTACCCAGCACCACTTTGTTTTTTGTTGCTTTGGTGGGCTTGGTTGTTTTTAGGGCGACGGGCTTGGCGGCTGTGGCAACCGATGGTGCAAGGCAAGCCAAAAGAAAAAACAGGCTAAGCACACCGCCAGAGAAACGCTTTGAAAGAGGGCTGAAAACTGTCATGGGTTTCGAGTGTAGCCAAGCCCGTGGTCATGCCCCCGTGGTAAGCTGATTTCACATGGAAACCTTGACCACTTTGTTTTCTCCTTGGTTGCAAACGGAGTTGCAACCTTTGCTACTGAAAGAGCTGGCTTTGCTGGCTGCTTTGCTCTTGTTGGCGTGGTTCATCACTTTCCAACTCAGCCGCTTTGCCAGCCAAGCATCGGTGCTGTTTGGACGAAGTGTGCTCGATGGCGTGCTGTTTCCTGCGGCCGCATTGGCCTTGGCCTATGTGGTGCAAGTGGTGTTTCTCAAGCACCAAACCCCCATGCTGTTCAAGTTGGCAATTCCCGTTCTGTGGTCGCTGGCACTCATTCGTTTGTGCGCCAGGGTCTTGATGGCAGTATTTCCTGTTTCACCCTTGGCACAGCTGACCGAGCGTTTAATTTCTTGGTTGGCCTGGGGCGTGGCCGTGCTGTGGATTACCGATGTGTTGCCGCTGGTGGCCAACGAGATGGAGCAAATTCAACTTCACATGGGCAAGGTGCATTTGGATTTGCGCACCGTGTTTGAAGGTGTCCTTTCTTGTGGGCTGGTGCTGGTGCTGAGCCTGTGGTTGTCTGCCACGATAGAGCAACGTGTGTTGGTTCATACCGTCACCGATTTGTCCATGCGCAAGGTTGCCACCAATGTGTTGCGTGCCAGTTTGTTGTTGGTGGGCTTGCTGGTGGCTTTATCGGCGGTGGGCGTAGACCTGACAGCTTTATCGGTCTTAGGCGGTGCATTTGGTGTGGGTCTGGGTTTGGGTTTGCAAAAGTTGGCAGCCAATTACGTCAGCGGTTTTGTGGTGCTGGTTGAGCGTTCGGTGCGCATAGGTGACTACATCAAAGTAGATGGCTTAGAAGGACGGGTCACCGACATCAAAACCCGCTACACCTTGCTGCGCGATCCGAGTGGTCGTGAATCCATCATTCCCAACGATATGCTGCTGACCCAACGGGTGGACAACCTGTCGCTGAGTGACCCCCAAATCGCTGTGCATTGCCACTACACCGTCAGCACCGATGTGGACATTGAACAAGTGCAAACCCTGCTCGGCCAAGCCGCCTTGCAAAGCGATCGTGTGCTGCAAGACCCTGAGCCGCAGGCGTTTTTGAGCAAGGTAGACGCCGGGGGGCTGGAATTCACTTTGGTTTGCTGGGTGGCCGATCCCGAGTCGGGTTATTTGAAGACCCGATCACAAGTCAACACCGCGGTGTTGCAAGCTTTGCGTAGCGCTGGTATTGAGTTACCTAGAGCCCAGCAAGAGGTCTTTTGGCATCCTGCACCCCCTTGAATTTAAAAGGTTTTTTCGTTTTTACAGAAAAAAGCACGGTCGTTCACAAATACCTTTGCCTTGACCTAGAATGTCGGCTTCCCTACTTGGAGCACTGGCATGAAGGCATTGGTCGCGGTCAAACGCGTGGTGGACTACAACGTCAAAGTCCGCGTCAAATCTGATCAAACGGGCGTGGATATCGCCAACGTCAAAATGAGCATGAACCCCTTTGACGAAATCGCTGTCGAAGAAGCGGTTCGCCTGAAAGAAAAAGGCGTTCTCACCGAGGTGATCGTTGTGTCGTGTGGCGTGACCCAATGCCAAGAAACATTGCGCACCGCCATGGCCATCGGTGCCGACCGTGGCATCTTGGTGGAAACCAGCGAAGAATTGCAGCCCTTGGCTGTGGCCAAACTCCTCAAAGCCTTGGCCGACAAAGAACAACCCGGCTTGGTCATTGTGGGCAAACAAGCCATCGACGACGACTGCAACCAAACCGGCCAAATGTTGGCCGCGCTGGCCGATTGGCCGCAAGCCACCTTTGCCTCCAAGGTCGAGATGGCCGATGGCCACGCTTTGGTCACACGTGAGGTGGATGGCGGCTTGGAAACCTTGAAGCTCACCTTGCCTGCCGTCATTACCACCGACTTGCGCTTGAACGAGCCGCGTTATGTGACGCTGCCCAACATCATGAAGGCCAAGAAAAAACAACTCGATATCTTCAAACCCGAAGACCTCGGTGTAGATGTGAAGCCTCGCATCAAGACCTTGAAGGTCAGTGAGCCGCCCAAGCGCAGCGCAGGTATCAAAGTGGCCGATGTGGCCGCCTTGGTGGATAAATTGAAAAACGAAGCAAAGGTGATTTGACATGTCCGCTTTAGTGATTGCAGAACACGATAACCACCACATCAAACCCGCCACCTTGAACACCATCACTGCAGCCTTGGCCTGTGGCGGTGAGGTGCATGTGTTAGTGGCTGGCAAAGACGCCGCCGCTGCCGCTCAGGCTGCTTCGCACATTGCTGGTGTCAGCAAAGTGCTGCACGCTGATGCTGAGGGTTTTGCCCATGGTTTGGCCGAGCATGTCGCCGCCCAAGTGCTGGCGCTGGCCTCTGGTTATTCGCACATCTTGTTTGCTGCCACCGCCAGCGGCAAAAACATCGCGCCGCGTGTGGCCGCCAAGCTCGACGTGGGCCAAATCAGCGACATCACCAAGGTGGATTCGCCCGATACCTTTGAGCGCCCCATTTACGCGGGTAACGCCATCGCCACGGTGCAAGCCACAGACGCCACCAAGGTCATCACGGTGCGCACCACAGGTTTTGACCCCGCCGCTGCCACAGGCGGCAGCGCTGTCCTTGAAAGCGTGAGCGCTGCCATCGCCAATGCCAACAGCCAGTTCATGGGCAGCGAAATCGCCAAGAACGATCGCCCCGAACTCACTGCGGCCAAGATCATCGTCTCGGGTGGACGTGCTTTGGGCAGCTCCGAAAAATTTGCCGAGGTCATCACCCCCTTGGCCGACAAACTTGGTGCGGCCATGGGTGCCAGCCGCGCGGCGGTAGATGCAGGCTATGCGCCCAACGATTGGCAGGTGGGTCAAACCGGCAAGATCGTGGCGCCCCAGCTTTATATCGCTTGCGGCATCAGCGGTGCCATCCAGCATTTGGCAGGCATGAAAGACAGCAAGGTCATCGTGGCCATCAACAAAGACCCCGAAGCGCCCATCTTCAGTGTGGCCGATTACGGCTTAGAAGCCGATTTGTTTGCCGCAGTGCCTGAATTGGTATCCAAGCTATGAGTTACATCGCACCCGTGAAAGACATGCTCTTCAATATGCAGCACTTGGCTGCGTTGGATGAGATCGCCCAGATTCCCGGCTTTGAAGAAGCTGGGATGGAAACCGCGCAAGCGGTGTTGGAAGAATGCGCCCGTTTCACCCAAGACGTGGTGGCCCCCCTCAATTGGGAAGGCGACAAACACCCCTCAGCTTGGAAAGACGGCGTGGTCACCACCACCGCAGGTTTCAAGCAGGCTTACCAGCAATACACCGAAGGCGGCTGGCAAGGTTTGCAACACCCCGCTGAATTTGGCGGCCAAGGTTTGCCTAAAACCATAGGCGCGGCTTGCATTGAAATGCTCAATGCCGCCAACATGAGTTTTGCGCTGTGCCCCTTGTTGACCGATGGCGCCATCGAAGCCTTGCTGACAGCGGGCAGCGATGAACTCAAAGCCACTTACCTTGACAAACTGGTCAGCGGCGAGTGGACCGGCACCATGAACCTGACCGAGCCTCAAGCTGGCTCGGATTTGTCCATGGTTCGCTCTCGTGCCGAGCCGCAAGCCGACGGCACGTACAAGGTGTTCGGTACCAAGATTTACATCACCTACGGCGAGCACGACATGGCCGACAACATCATCCATTTGGTGTTGGCACGGGTCACGGGTGCGCCCGAAGGCGTCAAAGGCATCAGCTTGTTTGTGGTGCCCAAAGTGATGGTGAACAAAGATGGTTCTTTGGGTGCACGCAACGATGTGCATTGCGTGAGCATCGAACACAAAATGGGCATCAAAGCTAGCCCCACAGCGGTGCTGCAATACGGCGACCACGGTGGCGCAGTCGGTTACTTGGTGGGTCAAGAAAACCGTGGCTTGGAATACATGTTCATCATGATGAACGCTGCGCGTTACGCCGTAGGGGTTCAAGGTATTTCTGTGGCTGACCGTGCCTACCAAAAAGCCACGCAATACGCCCGTGACCGCGTGCAGTCCCGCCCAGTGGACGGCTCCATCAAGGCCGCAGCGCCCATCATTCACCATCCCGATGTACGTCGCATGCTCATGACCATGCGTGCCTACACCGAAGGTTGCCGTGCCATGGCCTCGGTCGCTGCTGCGGCGTACGATGCCTCGCACCACCATCCTGACGCTGAAACGCGTCAACAAAACAAAGCCTTCTACGAATTTTTGGTGCCGCTGGTCAAAGGCTTCAGCACCGAGATGAGCTTGGAAGTCACTTCGCTGGGGGTGCAAGTGCACGGCGGCATGGGTTTCATTGAAGAAACCGGTGCGGCGCAGTACTACCGCGACGCGAAAATCCTCACCATTTACGAAGGCACCACGGCCATCCAAGCCAACGACTTGGTGGGCCGCAAAACCTCCCGTGATGGCGGCCAAACCGCCAAAGCCATCACCGCCCAAGTGCAGCAAACCGTGGTGGCCTTGCAAGACCAAGGCAGTGCGGCGGCGGTGGCGATAGCCAAACGCCTTGAAGCTGCCCGTCAAGCCTTTGATGATGTGATCGATTTCATTGTTCACGCCGCTGCCCACGACCCCAACGCCGCCTATGCGGGCAGCGTGCCTTACCTGATGCTGGCAGGCAATGTGGTGGCGGGTTGGCAATTGGCCAAGTCCTTCTTGATCGCCCAAGAGGCTTTGAGCCAAGGTGCTGAAGATGCTGCGTTTTTGCAAGCCAAGATGAGTACCGCAAGGTTTTACGCCGACCACATCCTCAGCAAAGTGCCGGGAGTGCGTGACGGCATTGTGGAGGGGGCGGCCAGCGTCACCGACATGGCTTTGGAAGCCTTTTAATTTCATTATTTTCTAGGAATCCGTCATGTCCAAACTCCCCGCCGCACTGGCCTCGCTGAAGTTTCCCGTCATTGGGTCGCCGCTGTTCATCATCAGCACACCGAAGTTGGTGATTGCCCAGTGCATCAACGGCGTGGTGGGTTCCATGCCTGCTTTGAATGCCCGTCCTGCTTCTCAGTTGGACGAGTGGTTAGCCGAAATCACCGAGGCGCTGGCTGCCCACAACAAGGCGCATCCTGACAACCCTGCTGCGCCTTATGCCATCAACCAAATCGTGCACAAAAGCAATACCCGTTTGGAAGAAGACATGGCCATGTGCGTGAAGTACAAAGTGCCCGTCATCATCACCTCGCTGGGTGCGCGCGAAGAAATCAACCAAGCCGCGCACAGCTACGGCGGTGTGGTGTTGCACGACATCATCAACAACAAATTTGCCCACAAGGCGATTGAAAAGGGTGCGGATGGCTTGGTGGCGGTGGCCGCCGGTGCGGGTGGCCATGCGGGTGTGAAAAGCCCGTTTGCCTTGGTGCAAGAAATTCGTCAATGGTTTGACGGCCCCTTGGCGCTGAGTGGCTCTATCGCCAGTGGCAGTGCCATTTTGGGCGCTTTGGCCATGGGTGCCGACTTTGCCTACATCGGTTCGGCCTTCATTGCCACCGAAGAAGCACGCGCCGCCCAAGAGTACAAGCAAAGTATCGTGGACAGCAATTCAGACGACATCGTCTACAGCAATTTGTTCACCGGGGTGCATGGCAATTACTTGGCGCCCTCCATCCGCAACGCTGGCATGGACCCCGAGCATCTGCCCGAAAGCGACCCCAGCAAAATGGACTTTGGCGGCGACAAGTCCAAAGCATGGAAAGACATTTGGGGTTGCGGCCAAGGCATTGGTGCAGTCAACAAGATTCAAACCACCGCAGCCTTTATTGACCAACTCAAGGCTGAATACGCAACAGCCAAGGCGCGTTTGCTGGCCTAGCTTTCAGCCGAAGTGGCAGATGTAGTGGTAAGCCTCGGCCACTTGGATGTCAAACGACGAATTGGCCGGCACTGAAAACTGCGTGCCTGGTCCCGAGGTTTTCCACTCGTTGCTGCCAGCCACTTTGTACTGGCAAGACCCAGCCACGCATTCCATGATTTCCGCCGCAGCGGTGTTGAAGGTGAGGGTGGCGGCCAGCACCACGCCCACCGATTTTTTTTCGCCATTGGCCAAGGTCACCGTGTGGCTGACGCACTTGCCGTCGAAAAACACATTGGCTCGGGTGGCGACGCTGGCGCCTTGGAGTTGTTCGGTCACCATGGTCAGGCTTTCTTTTTCGAAGTGGGTTTGCGTGCAGGCGTGGCTTTGGCAGCACGCTCGTTTTTCAGGTTGGCGGCGATGCGCAAACGCAAAGCGTTGAGCTTGATGAAGCCTCCGGCATCGGCTTGGTTGTAAGCGCCGCCATCGTCATCGAAAGTGGCGATGCGGGTGTCAAACAAGCTGTCGGTTTTGCTCTCGCGGCCCACGCACATGATGGTGCCTTTGTAGAGCTTCAAGCGAACCTTGCCGTTGGCGGTGGCTTGCGAGGCATCGATCAGGCCTTGCAGCAACTCACGCTCGGGGCTGAACCAATAGCCGTTGTAAACCAGCCTGGCGTAACGCGGCATCAGGTCATCTTTGAGCGACAGCACTTCGCGGTCCAAGGTGATGGACTCGATGGCGCGGTGACCCGACAGCAGGATGGTGCCGCCCGGGGTTTCGTAGCAGCCACGGCTCTTCATACCCACATAACGGTTTTCCACTTTGTCCAAGCGGCCAATGCCGTGCTTGCCGCCCAAGGTGTTCAAGTGGGTCAGTACCTTGGCGGGGCTCATGCGCACGCCGTCAATCGCCACCACGTCGCCGTGTTTGTAGGTCAGTTCAATGACTTGCGGTTTATTCGGTGCTTTTTCGGGGCTGACCGTCAAGCGCCACATGCTGTCGTCGGGCGCGTAATTGGGGTCTTCCAAAATGCCGCCTTCATAGCTGATGTGTAGCAGGTTGGCGTCCATGGAGTAGGGCGCTGGGCCTTTGCGTTTGGCACCATCCACGGGAATGCCGTGTTGGTCGGCGTAGCGCATGAGCTTTTCACGCGAGAGCAAATCCCATTCACGCCAAGGCGCAATGATCTTCACATTGGGCATCAGGGCATAAGCGCCCAACTCGAAACGCACTTGGTCGTTGCCCTTGCCGGTTGCGCCATGGCTGATGGCGTCGGCCTTGGTTTTGCGGGCGATCTCCACCAAGCGCTTGGCGATCAGCGGACGGGCAATCGAGGTGCCCAGCAGGTATTCGCCTTCGTACAGCGCATTGGCGCGGAACATGGGGAACACAAAGTCGCGCACAAACTCTTCGCGCAGGTCTTCAATGAAGATGTTGCTGGGCTTGATGCCCATCTTGATGGCTTTGGCGCGGGCGGGTTCAATTTCCTCGCCTTGGCCGATGTCGGCGGTGAAGGTGACCACCTCGCAGTGGTATTCATCTTGCAACCATTTGAGGATGATGGAGGTGTCCAAACCACCCGAATAGGCGAGAACAACGCGTTGGGGTGCAGAGCTTTGGGGGGAGGCGGGCCGTTTGGTGGGCATGGTGTCGATTGTGTTGAAGCAAAACCGCGATTCTAGGACACCGCTTTAGCGCACCACGGTTGCACCTTGGCAAAAAAAACCGCCTGCTAAGGCGGTTGAGTGAGGCGCTGCGCTATCAGAAGCTTTGCGGCGCGGAACCCACGGGAGGGATGGCGTTTTGGGCAGGATAGGGAACGCTAGGTGGTGCAGACTGTGTAGAAGAAATCATGGGGGTGACTTGCAAGCGCACAGTAGGGCCAGGGTCTTGGGGCATTTGCACGTTGTATTGCTTGCCGTTGAACTCGTAAACCACGTTGTAGGCCACGGTACGGTTTTCGTAAAAATTTTGGGTGCTGCAGGTTTGCACATTGTGGACTTCAGCTGGCGGCGCGCCTTCAATTTTGTCGCCTAGGATGGCACCGCCAATCACGCCGATAGCGGTAGCTAAGGCGTTGCCATCGCCTTTACCTATGGCATTACCCACCACGCCACCGGCAATAGCGCCCATGGCTGAACCTGCGCCCGATTTACGCTGCTGGGTGGCGACTTGTTGTTGGGTACACACCTGACGCGGCACCGCCACTTGTTGGATGATGGGCATGGAGGAAATCACGCGACCGACTTCCTGAGCGTCAACATAAGTGCCAACGGTAGTGGCAACAACAGCTAAAAGGGGTAGATAGCGTTTCATAAGGTCTCCAAAATAAAAATGAACTCATCCTTTAACGTAGCCAACCAGCCAACGGTTGACCCATGGCGAAGTTTAGCTTCGCTGGCTTCAGAGACAATGCCATCATGAATCTTCCGGAATGGTTGTCCCATTGTGAGCGGTTACACCCGAAAAACATCGATATGGGCTTGGAAAGAGTGGCTGCTGTCACCAAGAACATGGGCTTGCAATTTGCCTGCCCTGTTATCACTGTGGCCGGTACCAATGGCAAAGGATCTACCTGTGCCATGCTCGAAGCCATTTTGCGCGAAGCCGGTTACCGCACGGGCATGTTCACTTCGCCACACTTGGTCTATTTTGAAGAGCGCTGCAAGCTAGCGGGCCAAGCTGTTACTTCGTCGGTTTTGGTTGAACATTTCGCCAAAGTGGAAACCGCCAGGGGTGACATCAGTTTGAGTTATTTTGAATTCACCAGCTTGGCCATCTTCAGTTGTTTGGCCAGCGCAGAGCTGGACGTGGTGATTTTGGAAGTGGGTTTAGGTGGCCGTTTGGATGCGGTGAATGTGATCGACACTGATTGCGCCATCATTACCAGCATCGATCTCGATCACACCGAGTGGCTGGGACCTGACCGCGAGAGCATTGGCTGGGAAAAAGCCGGCATCATGCGAAGTGGTAAGCCCGTCATCGTCAGCGACCCGCACCCCCCTGCCAGCGTGGGGCAATATGCCGCCTCAGTGGGCGCCTTGCTGTGGCAATCAGGCAGCGACTTTCATTTTTCCGGCGACCAGCAGCAGTGGCGATGGCAGGGTGCTGGGCGCACTTGGGCTGGTATGGCTT
>CANGPV010000022.1 GCA_947455935.1 Comamonadaceae bacterium | reverse complement strand
TCAGAACCTTTGAAACCAATGGCTGAACCGCCGTTGTTAGTGCCAATGATTTGGGTTTGTTTGGTGGTCACGCCGCCTGAATCGGTGGATTTTGTGGACTGGTAAGCCTGATCAATCGTGCCATAAATAGTGGCATCGGCCATAGCGCCGGTAACTGCAGAAATTGCTGCGAGTGCAACGAGGGTTGTTTAACAGATAGTTTTGATTAGCAGTTTATCTACTTGTTTTATAAAGAAATTTATGTTTCAATTTGAAATATCTTATTTTTATGGAGTTATGTACTATGAACATATTACCAAATAGCTACTAAATTTGTTGATTTTGTTATTTACTTGTATTTTAATACGATATAAATGAATTTATTAATAATGAATAATTATATCAATCAGCAAATGAATGTCGTTTTGAAACAAAATGTGGGCGCCTCGAATGACGGGGAGTTTCACACCACGCGCAGCAGAAATGCGGTCATCAAATCCAGCATGACCTGTGTAGAGGGCTTGCCCAAAAAATTGAAAATATTTCGCATTGCGGGAAGCAAGTTTTGGCAAATGCGCTATTTCGTGCAGGGAAAGTACATCACCAAAAGCCTGAAAACCGTGGACCTGCCTGAAGCCATGCTGTGCGCGCGATTTATTTACGAAAGTTTAGCCGCCGAAGGCTTGGGCACCCAAGAGCGAAACGAGGACAACTACCCCACAGGCATGAAAAATCAGCAGTTGCTGCACAACCTGATTGAAGACATTCTGCAAGCTGAACTCGAGAAAGTGCAACGTGACGAAATCCGCCACAACTCGTATGTGATGACCAAAATACGCTTGGAAGGATTGATTTTTGAATTCCTGAGAGACAAACCACTGCACAAAATTGATATTCAGGTGCTGGAGGACTTTATTCGGCACATGACCGAGAAAAAACTCTCGGCCTCCACCATGCAAGGCTATATCGCACAAATGCGCAAAGTGCTGCGTCTGCTGGAGCGCAAAAAAATTCTCAGCTCTGTACCCAGTTTCCCCTCTTTGAAAGCGCAACCCAATTCACGCGGTGGCTTTACCGTGACCGAATACAAAGCCATATTGCGCAAATCGAAGGAGTTACAACACCAAACCTTCACCGACTGGGGCGAAGGTAAACGGGCATGGATGCGCAGCGCCTACCACCAGATGCCGGTGGAAATCAATTGGCTCATACGCTTCATGGTCTACACCTTCATGCGCCCAGGCGATGTGCGGCAGTTGAAAAATCAGCACATCGAAATCATCAACGGCAACTACCACTACCTGCGCTTGACCATGCCGGAAGTGAAACGCCACAAATCAGCGACCGTCAGTTTGGCGCCCGCTGTGCCTTTGTTCAAACATATCTTGGAGCACCAAAAAGCACAGGGCTATGGCGCACCTGATGACTATGTGTTTTTTCCTGAAGTCAAAAACAGGCGTTTGGTGTTGGATATTGTCGGATGGTGTTTCAACTGGATATTAAAAGAGCTCAACCTCAAGCAAGGCCCCCACGGCAACGACCGCACGTTTTACAGCTTGCGCCACAGTGCAATTACGTTCAGATTGATTTACGGCGGCAACATCGATTTGCTCACCTTGGCACGCAATGCCAGAACTTCAGTTGAAATGATCGAAAAGTTTTATGCCTCGACGCTGTCTGCCGAAATGAATGTGAGTCTGCTGCATAGCAAGCGCAGATAAAATTCTGCTCCTCGGGGTGTAGCTTAGTCTGGTAGAGCGCCACGTTCGGGACGTGGAGGCCGGAGGTTCGAATCCTCTCACCCCGACCAGCGCTACATTTTTTCCGCAGTGTCACTTACACCTTGCTCACTGCCCTCTCTTTACAGTGGCTTGCATGTCGCCACTGCCCCGCCCCACTGTAGCCACCGAACCAGACCAACAAGCCGTTGTCTGGCTTGAGGCATTGTTCACAAGCGCTCTGGCGGCGGCGGCCTCAGATATCCACTTAGAGCCATTTGAAGCTGTGCTGAGGGTTCGCTTTCGCATCGATGGTCACTTGCATGAAAAGTCTCCCCCTGCTGCTCATTTGAAAGACCGCATCATTTCGCGCATCAAAGTGCTCTCAGGCATGGACATTGCCGAAAAACGCTTGCCGCAGGATGGGCGCTTACGCACGGTGGTCAATGCCAGCAACGTCGATATGCGAGCAAGTTGCCTGCCCACGCTTCACGGCGAAAAACTGGTGCTGAGAATTCAACAACTTCTTTCGCACCAACTGAGCTTGTATGACCTGGGTTATGAAACTTCACAAATGGAATTGGTGCTTGCAGCACTGGCACAGCCCAATGGTTTGATACTCATTACCGGCCCTACCGGATCGGGCAAAACCATGACGCTGTACAGTTGTTTGCACCACTTGAATTCCCCGCTCATCAATATATCCACCGTTGAAGATCCCTGCGAAATTGTTTTGCCAGGGATCAACCAAATCAACGTCAACGAAAAATCGGGTTTAGGGTTTTCTCAGTCGCTTCGCGCTTTGTTACGCCAAGACCCCGACGTGCTGATGGTGGGTGAAATTCGTGATGGTGAAACCGCTGATGTCGCAGCCAAGGCTGCGCAAACCGGACATTTGGTGTTGTCCACGCTTCACACCAATGATGCACCCTCGGCCCTCACCCGTTTGCAGCAACTGGGATTGGCCGATTTCAATATCGCTAGCAGTGTGGTTCTGATTTGCGCCCAACGCTTGGTAAGAAAACTCTGCCCACATTGCAAAGCACAACTTCCGCAGGAACAACGCTTCAAAGCAGTCGGTTGCGCTCGTTGTAACAACGGCTACAAAGGCCGCATTGGCATTCATCAAGTCCTGGCCATGACGCCAGCCTTGCAAACCCTCTTAATGAGTGGCGTTGATGTACTGCGCATTGCAGAACACGCCCAACACACTGGCGTGCTGACACTTCGACAAGCGGGTTTATACAAAGCACAGGTTGGCATCACCACGCATGAAGAAGTGTGGGCCGCCACAGCCACATGAGCATATCTCTGCAACAACGCCTGCAGTTCACTCGGCAACTGGCAACCCTGGTGTCAGCAGGTCTGCCCTTGCTGCAAGCCTTGGAAACCATGGCCAAGTCTGAACTCAATCCGCAGATGCAATCAATGATTGCCCAGCTGTGCGTTTTACTGGAACAAGGCATGTCGTTTCAACATGCACTTCACCAAACGCAACATTTTGATGCCTTGTATGCTGAATTGGTCGCAGCGGCTGAAATGGCTGGCAATCTTGATGTGGTGTTGCTGCGTTTAGCCTTATTGCTCGAACAGCGGCATCGTTTGGGCTCACAAATTCGCACTGCATTGACTTACCCTTGCGCTGTACTGTGCATCACTATGTGCGTGGTGGCTGTCATCATGGTGTGGGTAGTTCCTGTGTTTGAGAACATTTTTGCTTCTCTGGGTGCAGAACTTCCGGCTTTAACGCAAACCGTTGTGCTCGCCAGCCGTTGGCTCAGCGGATCCGGCCTCACAGTCCTTTTCCTAGGACTGACCATGATGTGGATGCTCCTTATTTGGGTAAAACAACAAGCTTGGTTTCATCTGTGGTGGGACGCTGAGGTATTGCGCTTGCCTGTGCTGGGTAGCTTGGTCCATCAGTCGCAGCTTTCCATTTGGACACAAACCTTGTCTGACTTGCTCCGTGCGGGTGTACCCATGCTAGACGCTTTAGAAGTGGTGGCGGCCAGCAGTACCAACCGCTGCCTAGGGCTGGCCACCTTGACACTGCGAACCCAAGTGAGCCAAGGCCAATCTTTAGCAGACGCCATGAATCAGCTATCTGTTCATCATGCCTATGTCAACGTGTTTCCGCCCATGCTGATACAGCTGGTGGGCGTGGGTGAGCAAAGCGGGGCTTTAGATTCGTTGCTGGCCAAATTGGCCGAGCAATCCCAGCAACAACTTGAAGCACTTCTGCGCCAATTTACACAGATGCTGGAACCTACCATGATGGTGGTGTTGGGGCTGATCATGGGAGGCTTGGTCGTGGCCTTGTATTTACCGGTCTTTCAATTGGGGCAAGTGCTGTAGCTGTTCTTATAGACTGCGGTCATGCAACAAGCTGCTTTCAAACGCATAGGTCTCACTGGAGGTATAGCCAGTGGCAAGTCAACGGTAAGTCGTTTGCTGTCGGACAGAGGTTTTGCGTTGATTGACGCAGATGCCGTGTCCCGCAAGATAACGGCCCCGGGTGGCGCTGCCTTGCCAGATATTCGCAAGACATTTGGCGATGCCTTCATTGCCGCTGACGGTGGCATGGACAGAGACAAAATGCGAACTTTGGTCTTTGGACAACCATCAGCCAAAGCGCAATTGCAATCCCTTTTGCACCCCTTGATTCGCAAAGCCATGGCGGATACAGAGGCTCATATCAAGGCTGAGGGTAAACCCTTGGTTATTTGGGATGTGCCATTGTTGGTTGAATCTTTGTCAGGACGCGAACAATGGGATGGTGTCATCGTGGTCGATTGCAGCGAGGAAAGGCAAGTCGCCAGGGTCATGGCCAGGAACGGTTGGAATGCACAAGAAGCACAAGCTGTGATGGCTTCACAGGCCAGCAGACAAGAGCGACTGGCTGCCGCCACCTGGGTGATAGACAACGACACTGACGACATGGCCACGCTGATCCAGCAAGTCCAAGCTTGGAATCCCCGCTAATCTGCCAAAGTTAGGGCAGGAAAATAGCATTTCAGCGGTTATCATTTAAAGAGTTGCCATTTACCAACCTGCGAAGTATTGTGATTCTTTACGAACACCCATTTAACGAGCGAATTCGCACTTATTTGCGATTGGAATACTTGCTAGGACGGTTTGAGCAACTCTTATTGCGTTCATCTGAAATTGATCACCACTTTGCACTCACCACGTTGTTTGAAATTGTCGACGTAGGCGGTCGTTCAGATTTGAAGTCTGACATTTTGAAAGAACTTGACCGACACAAACAGCAGTTCAACAGTTACCGTGGCAACCCATCCGTATCTGAAGAAGTGCTAGATGAGTTATTGAACAAAATCGATAAATGCCTCACAGGCTTTAACACCGTTGGCAGCCGCATAGGCAACTGCGTGAATGACAACGATTTTCTCAGCAGCTTGCGTAACCGTGTGGGCATCCCCGGTGGTACTTGTGCGTTTGACCTGCCTGCTTATCACGCATGGAAACAACTCGATGCCGATGAGCGGCGACAGCATATTTTGAAATGGTCAGAACCACTCAAGGCGCTCAACGACAGCGTGGTACTGCTCATGCGCTTGCTGCGTGAAAGTGGAGCCCCTCAACGCGTCATCGCCAACAATGGGCAATTCCAACAAGCCCTGCCTCAAGGTCGGTTTCAAATGATGCGGGTGTTTATCAATCCCGACTTAGGTTTGGTACCTGAAATCAGTGGCAACCGAATGATGGTTTGGGTCAGACTGATCCAACAAAATTGGGAAGGTAAGCCTCAAGCATCTACAGAGAATGCAGAGTTCGAAATAGAACTCTGCGCTTGAGCCATCCACTCTAATACGGGCCAAGTGCCTGGCAATACAGGCGACACCTGCACGGGCAAAGACTGCCACGCACACTGTTGACCCTCGCGCATTTGTAATTCACCTTGCCAGGCCAACACCTTGTAAAAATGCAACTGCACCAGTGCATGGGGATAGTCGATGCATTCGGTTTGCCAAGGTTCGCAGTGTGTCACTTCTATGCCCAACTCTTCGCGCAACTCACGCGACAGCGCTTGCGCAACGGTTTCACCGCTTTCGAGTTTGCCACCCGGAAATTCCCAGTAACCCGCATAGGCTTTGCCTTCGGGTCGGGTGGTCAATAAAAACTGTCCATCCTCTCGCAACAACACGCCAACAGCAACTTGCGTGAGGGGTCGCTGATCGGCATTTTCAGCACGGGGCAACTGGGCATCGGCCACCCGCACCTGCCCTGCACTTGCATGTGACAAGCCTGAAGGCTCAATGGCCACCGCGACGTCCTGCGAAATCTCTGGCGAACTGATAAGCCACTCGACCGCTGCGCGAACCTCGCTCTAAGGCCCAAACCAAGGCTTCGGGATGCGAAGCAGCACACACATGTACAGGCACACCCAAGGAACTCAACCATTGGTCCACGATCAATAAATACGCATCTTGGCTGAATGGATAAAAACTGACCCACAGACCAAACCGCTCTGATAGCGAAATTTTTTCTTCAATCACTTCGCCTGGGTGGACCTCGCCATCGTCGGTATGGCTGTAACTGAGGTTGTCCTTCATGTACTCGGGCAGCAAATGACGACGGTTGCTGGTAGCGTAAATCAACACATTCGGTGTGGCGGCGGCCACCGTGCCATCCAGAATAGATTTGAGTGCTTTGTAGCCAGGCTCGCCTTCTTCAAAGCTCAGGTCATCACAGAAGATGATGAATTTTTCAGATCGGCTAGCCACCACATCAATGATGTCAGGAAGATCGACCATGTCTTGCTTGTCCACCTCAATCAAACGCAAGCCTTGTGGCGCGTAGGTGTTGAGGCAGGCTTTGATCAAAGAAGATTTGCCTGTGCCTCTTGCCCCTGTGAGCAACACATTGTTGGCAGGTAAGCCTTGTACAAATTGCAAGGTATTGCGCTGAATTTTTTCCTTTTGTGGTTCAATTTCTTTTAAGTCATCCAGCGACAAAGCGGCTACATGCTTCACAGGTTCTAAGACGCCATGACCATTACTGCGCTTGCGGTAACGAAACGCAATGCTGGCAGCCCAGTCGGGGGCATGAAGTGCTTGCGGCAACACCGATTCGATGCGAGCCATCAATGTCTCGGCTCTGAGCAACATGCGCTCTAAATGGTCATTCAAGGACATATCAGCTTCTGTAATCAGCGTTGATGGTGACGTAGTCGTGGCTTAAATCGCAGGTCCACACTGTTTCACGGGCTTCCCCTCTGCCCAATAACACGCGCACAGTAATTTCAGATTGCTTCATCACCCGCTGTCCATCTTCTTCTTTATAGGCTGCGTGTCGGCCACCACGGGTCACCACATGGACATCATCTAAATACAGTTCGATTGTGTCTTGAGCTAAATCAGCAATACCTGCATAGCCCACGGCCGCCAATATGCGTCCCAAGTTGGGGTCGCTGGCAAAGAAAGCAGTTTTCACCAAAGGCGAATGGGCAATCGCATAAGCGGCTTGCAAACACTCCGCGCTGTTTTTGCCGCCCTCTACGGTGACGGTGATGAACTTGGTGGCGCCTTCACCATCACGCACAATGGCTTGTGCCAACCAACGAGCAACATCGGTTAAGGCAAGCTTTAGCGCTTGGCCCGAGGCACTGGACCAGTCGGTGATGGGTTGATGTGCAGCTTGGCCAGACGCCATCACCACGAAAGAGTCATTGGTGGAAGTATCACCATCAATAGAAATGCGATTAAAAGACGCCTGCGCTAAATCCAAAGCCAAACCGTCCATCAACTCAGCAGCAATACAAGCATCGGTAGCCATAAAGCCCAGCATGGTTGCCATGTTCGGGCGAATCATGCCAGCGCCTTTGGAAATGCCGGTGATAGTGACGGTAACGCCATCGATTTGCACTTGACGGCTGACCGCCTTGGGCAAGGTGTCGGTGGTCATGATGGCCGTTGCCGCTTGCGACCAATGGTCTTGCGCAACATCAGCGAGGGCCTTAGGTAAGCCATCGACGATGCGCTGCACAGGCAAAGGCTCCATGATCACGCCAGTAGAAAACGGTAACACTTGTTGGGCTTGAAGACCCAGAAGTGATGCCACAGCCTCACACACTTGGTTCGCATGATGCAAACCCGATTCACCGGTTCCGGCGTTGGCCACCCCGGTGTTGATCACCAAGGCGCGTATGCCCTTCTTGGCTTGCATATGTGCTTGGCAGACTTGCACAGGCGCGGCACAAAAACGGTTTTGTGTAAATACCGCCCCCACGTGGGTGCCGGGAGCGAGTTTGAATATGGTCAGGTCTTTGCGATTGGCTTTACGCACACCCGCACTGGTGGTGCCAATGTCAATACCTGCAACCGGCAAAAGATCAGCAGCAAGAGGTGCTTGAAGATTGACAGGCATGGTTCAGGCAAGCTTTCCATGACATTGCTTGTATTTTTTACCGCTGCCACAAGGGCAGGGTTCATTGCGCCCCACGACCGGCACAGACGTGCTGTCAGCAGCGGGGTCTGCATATACCTGCGCAGTACCCGTTTCATCAGGCGCCGAGTAAGTCACATTGGAGATCGCCTCTGCCTTTTCTTCCAACTGATCAGCTGCAAGTTGAACTTGTTCGGTGGATTCGATTTGCACGGTCATCAGCACACGGGTGACCTCGTTTTTCACCATGTCTAAGAGTTGACCAAACAACTCAAAGGCTTCGCGCTTGTATTCTTGCTTGGGCTGCTTTTGGGCGTAGCCACGCAAATGGATGCCTTGGCGCAAATAGTCTAGCGAAGACAAATGTTCACGCCAGTGGCTGTCAATGTTTTGTAACAGCACGGCACGCATGAAGGGCGTGAATTGCTCTGCGCCCACTTTATTGATCTTCTCTTCAAAGCTGCGGTTAGCCGCATCAACCACGAATTTCACAATATCTTCATCGGTGATGGCTTGAGCGTCTTGAACCTGCTGAGCCAGTGGCACTGTCAGATGCCATTCATTCAATAAAACGCTTTCAAGCCCTGGCAAATCCCATTGTTCTTCCACCGATTCGGGGGGCACAAACTGATGAACCAAGTCGGTGAAACAACCTTCGCGCAGATTCTGAATTTGGTACTGCAAATCTTGTGCATCCAAAATGTCGTTACGTTGCTGGTAGATCACCTTGCGCTGATCGTTAGACACATCGTCGTATTCCAGCAGTTGCTTGCGAATATCAAAGTTTCGCGCCTCGACCTTGCGCTGGGCACTTTCAATGCTACGCGTCACCATGCTCGCTTCAATGGCTTCACCTTCAGGCATTTGCAAGCGATCCATGATGGCTTTGACGCGTTCACCTGCAAAGATTCTCATCAAAGAATCATCTAAGCTGAGATAAAAACGCGATGAACCTGGGTCACCTTGTCGGCCTGATCGACCGCGCAACTGGTTATCGATGCGCCTGGACTCGTGTCTCTCGGTGGCGATGATGCGCAAACCACCCAAGGCTTTGACTTTCTCGTGGTCTGCTTGCCATTGGGTGCGCTGTTCCTGAATACGTTTGGCTTTGACTTCTGCAGTCAATGTGTCATCGGCTTCAATGCTGGCGACGATTTTTTCAATATTGCCGCCCAACACAATGTCTGTACCACGACCTGCCATGTTGGTGGCAATGGTGATGGCGCCTAATGCACCTGCTTGCGCCACGATGTCAGCTTCTTTGGCGTGTTGCTTGGCATTGAGCACTTGGTGCGTCAAACCTGCTGACATCAACATGCCTGCCAGTAATTCCGACAGTTCGATTGAAGTGGTACCCACCAATACCGGTTGACCTCGGCCATGGCATTCACGAATATCTTCAATGGCAGCTTTGTATTTTTCTTCGGTGGTTTTGTAAACCCGGTCTAGTTGGTCGTCTCGTTTGCTGGGTTTGTTGGGTGGAATGATGACGGTTTCTAAACCATAAATTTCTTGGAACTCATAAGCCTCGGTATCAGCTGTACCCGTCATGCCAGACAACTTACCGTACAAGCGAAAGTAGTTTTGAAACGTGATGGAGGCCATGGTTTGGTTTTCAGCCTGTATAGACACACCTTCCTTGGCTTCCACCGCTTGGTGCAGACCATCACTCCAGCGGCGACCAGACATCAAGCGGCCCGTGAACTCGTCAACGATGACAATTTCGCCGTTTTGGTTGACATAGTGCTGATCACGGTGATAAAGGTGTTGGGCGCGTAAAGCTGCGTACAAGTGATGCACCAAACCAATATGCAGTGGGTCATACAGCGATGCGCCTGCAGGCAACAAGCCCATCTCAGACAACAACTTCTCAGCCTTTTCGTGACCCAACTCAGTCAGATATACCTGATGAGATTTTTCGTCCAAGGTGAAGTCGCCTGGCTTGGTCACACCTTCGCCGGTGCGCAAGTCGAGTTCACCCTCTTGGCGGGTCAGGAAAGGCACTACTTTGTTCATGGCCACATAGGTGGCAGTGTGGTCTTCGGCTTGACCGCTGATGATGAGAGGTGTTCTGGCCTCGTCAATCAAAATCGAGTCCACCTCGTCGACGATGGCGTAATTCAAGGCACGCTGCACCCTGTCGTGTGCTTCGTACACCATGTTGTCACGCAGATAATCGAAGCCATATTCGTTGTTGGTGCCGTAAGTGATGTCAGAGCGGTAAGCTGCTTGCTTTTCTTCTCGGCTCAATTGCGATAAGTTAATGCCCACGCTCAAGCCTAGAAACCCGTATAACTGGCCCATCCACTGTGCATCGCGATTGGCCAAGTAATCATTCACGGTCACCACATGCACGCCTTGGCCACTTAGCGCATTCAAATACACCGCCAGCGTAGCTGTAAGGGTTTTACCTTCACCTGTGCGCATCTCGGCAATCTTGCCTTGGTGTAAAGCAATGCCACCCATCATTTGCACATCGAAGTGACGCATCTTCATGACACGCTTAGACCCCTCTCGGACCACTGCAAAGGCTTCAGGCAAAAGACTGTCCAAGGTTTCACCCTTGGCATAGCGCTGCTTAAATTCGTCGGTTTTGTGGCGCAAGGCCTCATCGCTAAGCGACTCAAAGCCAGCCTCAAGCCCATTGATGCGATCTAGGGTTTTGCGAAATTGCTTGAGCAGTCTGTCATTGCGACTGCCAAATATCTGGGTCAAAAGATTAAATGCCATGCCAGCGGTACATATGCGTACCTTCCTTATGAATAAGGTTTAATTTTAACCTCTGTGCCCATCGGGACATAATGACTCCATGGCCACCAATACTTCACAACCCTCACGCGCAGCCAAGCCTGTGATGGAGGCCATGGCTCAATCGACCACCTTGGCCTCACTGATGCAGATCAGCCGCCAATCCCAAGCCTGTCTTGACGCTATTCAACCCTTATTACCCCCAGGTTTGGCAGGGCTTGTCAAAGCAGGTCCCGTGGATGCGCAAGGTTGGTGTCTACTGGTCCCTCACAATGCTGCGGGAGCTAAATTGCGCCAACTTGTCCCCGCATTAACGGCGCATTTACGTTCGCACAGTTTGCCCATTGAACATATTCGCGTGAAAGTGATGTCGCGATAAACGAAAGTCTTGTATGCCTTATGTGTGGTTACGTTGGTTGTTGCGTTCCTTATTAGGTGCATCACTTTGTGTTTACTCGCTCTGGTCTTTGGCGCAAGATGATCCCAACTGCAAAAAAGACAGCGAAGGCACCCTTTGGTGTGCGCCAGTTGATGGCGGCATTGGTCAGCGTCCCAATGGCGAGGTTTTTTGTGGTGTAGGCCAATGCATGAATATGACCAATGGTGCAGTTGTATGTGCAGCCAAAGAAGGAGGCCGCACTTCGCTGAATTACATAGGGCAAGCCGTATGTGCAGGCAATTGTGTGCCTGGCAAGCAAGCCCTCTGCGTCAAAGCTAAGTAACTCTATTGCAAGGGCTGACGCGAACAGCTTTTGTGAACCTCGTTGTACATGCGCATACGGGCTGCCGTGTTTTGGTACTGCTCCCAAATAATTTCGACCAAGTCACGTGTAATGCGCATGAACTCAAAATTGCAGTGATGACGAATATTGTTGTCGTAAATGTTTTTTTGCTCCCATTGGTTTTCTTGCATCAAAAATGCATAGTGGGTTAATTCATGGCCTAAAGCCCACAACAGCATTTCTTGGTTCCATAAGCGAGTGCTGTAGGTACCAATAGATATTTGCATGACGTTATCAGGGGCGTCAACACTTGGGAATTGAAACACCATTCTGGCCTGTTTAGGTACTTGTTCATCAAACATGATGGGGGGCATAGGCAGTCCTTCGGGTGCATGGGTTTCTTGTTTGATGAAAGACCAAAGTTTTTCCGTCATGGCACGGTCAATTTGCGACGGCATCACAGTGCTTTGTGCCGTAGAGGAGATGGCAACACACCAAATAACCACGGCCAAGCCCAAGCGGGCCATGATGCGGTGAGTGAGGATTTTTCCCATGGGTCTGGTGGTATGGTTAGAGGATTATTTTTTCAAGCAGTTGTATGCGTTTGACGATTTTTACCACGCCCATCCTTAGCCCTTTGCTCAAAAGGTTTTCCATATGGACACTTCGCCGCTTAGGCTGGACACTGCAGGGTCAGATGCCTGCTCATACTCCCCAAAGCGTGATCATTGCAGCTCCTCACACGAGTAACTGGGATTTGCCCTACACATTAATGGCGGCTTTTGCCTTGGGCTTGAATATCCATTGGATGGGAAAAATTCAAATCTTTAGATTCCCTTTTCAAGGACTGATGCGATGGTTGGGTGGCATTGCGGTTGATCGCTCAAAGTCCACCAACATGGTTTCGGCCTCTGCCGAAGCACTGACCCAAGCCGTGGGTGAGTTGCATTTGGTTATTCCTCCCGAGGGAACACGTTCGCAGTCACGCACATGGAAGACAGGTTTTTATTACATCGCCCTAGAGGCTCAAGTTCCTATCGTGTTGGGCTTTTTGGACTTCGGAAGGAAAACCACGGGGCTGGGTCCAGCGTTTATGCCCACAGGTGATATAGATGCTGATATGGTTGTGATCAAGGCTTTTTATGCAACCTTTCAAGGCAAAAATGCCTCACAATTTGTCTTGGAGTAATTCATTTTGATTGCCGCCATAACCCTAGCTGGCAGTTCTTGGCGCTTAGACCATCAGTCTATAGAATGGGAAAGATGCATACCCACTTTCAATACCGCTTAGAAATGTACAAATTTTGGAGCGTGTTTCTGTTTCTTTTTGGTGGCTTCGCCTTCAATTGTGCTTCTGCACAAAATAAAAACACACCTGCAGCACCCTCTGCCTCTGTGGTTTGTTCTGCTGCAGACTTCAAAGCCTTGGCCTACACCATCAATGAAACGCAGCTACGTGAAGAGCGTGCCAAGGAATGGTTGAGCAAATATGGCAAGTCTTGCCCTCTGGATCAACTCGAAATCATTTTGAGTAACCAAGCAGTGTGGTTAGGCACCGCCGATACACCTGTCATCATTTCTTCTATCGAAACAATTTATAAGCAGAAAAAAGCCGCAAGTGAAGAAGGTGATAAGTTGGTTGATAAGCCCAAAGGTAGTGCTATCAATAAAAAATAGCAAGAGTAAAAATGGTGCCGATTATCGGATTCGAACTGATGACCTACCGCTTACAAGGCGGTTGCTCTACCAACTGAGCTAAATCGGCGTTGGGATATTCTAACCATACCCATGAACTATTTTATTTGATGCGCTTGAGCTGCGGCTTGGTGCCTGCGCCAGTGGGATGAGGCGGCTTAGGTGGCTCTGTTGTTTCATCGCCTTCATGGTTAGCCTGCGTCGGCGCAGCACTCAAGGTCACCACCGGTTTCACACTGGACACCAACGCTTTGACTTGTGCTTCTTCGGCTTCACCGCTGGTCGCAGAGGGCGCAGGGAAAGCCATTCCTTGGCCATTTTCTCGCGCATAAATTGCGATTACTCGGGCCACTGGAACATTGATTTCTCTGGCTACGCCACCAAACCTTGCTTTGAACACCACAAACTCGTTGCCCAGTTGCAAATTACTGGTGGCGTCAAAACTGATGTTCAACACAATTTCACCGTTGTTCACATACTCTTTGGGTACTTGAACAGTGTCATCTACCAACACGGCAATATAAGGTGTGAGACCGTTATCTGTACACCATTCATGCAGGGCACGAACCAAATAGGGCCTTGTGGAAGAAGACTGGGAAATGTTGATCATGTTCGCATGCTTATTTGCGCATCACTTTCTCAGAAGGCGTCAAAGCTTCGATGTAAGCTGGTCTGGAAAAAATACGTTCAGCATATTTCAACAACGGCGCTGCATTTTTTGACAACTCAATGCCGTAGTGATCTAAACGCCATAGCAAAGGAGCGATTGCCACATCGAGCATCGAAAAATTGTCGCCTAACATGAATTTATTTTTCAAGAAAACAGGCGCCAATTGAGTCAGTCGATCACGTATATGTGAACGTGCTTTTTCCAAAGCTTTTTCATTGGCTTTTTGGCTGCGTGATTCAATGGTGATCACATGCGCAAAAAGTTCTTTCTCGAAATTAAGCAGGAACAACCGCACACGGGCGCGATCCACCGGGTCGCCTGGCATCAATTGGGGATGGGGAAAGCGTTCATCAATGTATTCGTTGATGATGTTGGATTCGTACAAAATCAAGTCACGCTCAACCAAGATGGGCACTTGACCATAGGGGTTCATGACGTTGATGTCTTCGGGTTTGTTATAAAGATCAACATCACGGATTTCAAAGTCCATGCCTTTTTCAAACAGCACAAAACGGCATCGGTGAGAAAAGGGACAGACTGTCCCAGAGTACAAAACCATCATGAGATAGGCTCCTAAAAGGCTAAGGGTTTAATGGGCTAGCCAAGACCCATTGTAAGAACCCGCACAGAGCGGGCTGAAAACACTGATGCGATCAGTGAATGTCTTTCCAGTAGGAAGCATTCAAACGCCATGCAATGACCATGAAGATCAACAAAAACAGCATGACCCACACACCAATGCGCACACGGTTGCTTTGGTCTGGCTCTGACATCCATTGCATGTAATTGACCAAATCGCCCACAGCTTCATCGTACTCTTGGGCTGTCATTTTTCCAGGGGTGATTTGCTCCCAACCTTTTACAACATGGGTGGTGTGACCATGCTGCTCAACTTCTTCATAAATGGGACGACGCTGGCCTTGCAATTCCCACAACACATGGGGCATACCCACATTGGGGAAGGCCAAGTTGTTCCATCCGGTGGCCTTGGTATCGTCACGGTAATAAGTACGCAAGTAGGTATACAAATAGTCAGCGCCTGTACCCCCATGACCTGAGCGTGAACGTGCAATCACAGTCAAATCAGGCGGGTTACCGCCAAACCAGTCTTTGCCTTGCTTGGCATCCATGCTGATCTTCATGGTGTCACCTACTTTGTCAGTGGTGAACAGCAAGTTATCTTTGATTTGCTTGTCTGTTAATCCGATGTCCTTGAGGCGGTTAAACCGCATATAGGCAGCAGAGTGGCAATTTAAGCAGTAATTAACAAACAATTTGGCACCATGTTGCAAGGCACTCAAATCATTGAGCTTGTTAGGTGCTTTGTCCCAAGCGACAGCATCGGTGTTGGCAAAAGCTGGAAGCACCACGCCCAGAAACATGCATAGACTGATTAAGAATTTTTTCATGACAAATTGCTCCAGGTTCTTTCAGTGCGCCACAAAGTTCACACGCTCGGGAACTGGTTTGGTTTCGCCCAAGGTGCTCCACCAAGGCATCAACAAAAAGAAACCGAAATAAAACAAAGTTCCTATTTGAGAAATTCGCTCGCCTAAAGAGGAAGGCGGTTGCATACCTAGGTAGCCCAAAATGAAGAAGTCAACCACAAAGATGGCATACAAATAGACATGCCAATCGGGGCGAAAGCGTATGGACTTGACAGCGCACTTATCCAACCACGGCAAGAAAAACAAAATGACCACTGCGCCACCCATGACGACCACGCCCCAAAACTTGGCATCAATCGCCAACATCAGGGCAATGCCAACCACTGCAGCGCCAATGACAACGCCCTTGAGCGTGCTGCTGATTTTGGCGCGGGTAGCACCCAAATAAGCAGCAACCAACACACAAGCGATCAAGGCGTACATCATCTCACTGGTGATGGCACGCAGCATGGAGTAATAAGGCGTGAAATACCAGACAGGTGCAATGTGCGCAGGTGTTTTCAGCGGGTCTGCTGGAATGAAGTTGTTGTATTCCAAGAAGTAGCCACCAAATTCGGGGGCAAAAAAGATAATGGCACAAAACACCAACAAAAAGCCTGTGACACCGACGATGTCGTGAACGGTGTAGTAAGGGTGAAAAGGAATGCCATCCAAGGGACGACCATTTTCGTCTTTGTGCGCTTTGATTTCTACGCCATCGGGATTGTTAGAACCCACTTCGTGCAAAGCAATGATGTGTGCGACCACCAAGCCCAACAACACCAAAGGCACGGCAATGACGTGGAAGCTGAAAAAGCGGTTCAGGGTTGCGTCACCCACCACGTAGTCACCACGAATCAACAAAGCCAGGTCGGGGCCGATGAAGGGAATGGCCGAGAACAAATTCACAATCACTTGGGCACCCCAGTAAGACATTTGTCCCCAAGGCAACAAGTAGCCCATGAAAGCTTCACCCATCAAGGCCAAGAAAATAGCGCAGCCAAACAACCAGACCAATTCGCGTGGTTTGCGGAACGAACCGTAAATTAAGCCGCGGAACATGTGCAGGTAAACCACGATGAAAAACGCCGACGCTCCTGTGGAATGCATATAGCGGACCAACCAACCCCATGGCACATCTCGCATGATGTACTCAACCGAGGCAAAGGCTTGTGCAGCATCAGGCTTGTAATGCATCACCAAAAAGATACCGGTAACGATTTGAATTACCAGCACCATCAAGGCCAAGGAGCCGAAAAAGTAAAAGAAGTTGAAGTTCTTGGGCGCGTAATATTCGCTTAAATGCTCTTTGTACATCTTGGACAAAGGAAAGCGGTTGTCTATCCAGTTCAAGGCCTTGTCGGCCATGGGTGCATCAGCAGAAATTTCTTTGAAATCAGCCATGGTGTTCTTAAGCCTTTTTATCTTCGCCAATCAGCAAACGCGTGTCTGACAGGTACATGTGGGGAGGGACTTCTAAGTTATCGGGAGCAGGCTTGTTTTTATAGACACGACCCGCCATGTCGAAAGTTGAGCCATGGCAGGGACACAAAAAGCCACCTTGCCAATCGTCAGGCAACGAAGGCTGAGGACCCATTTGGAACTTGTCGCTAGGCGAACAACCCAGGTGGGAGCAAATACCAACACCCACAAAAAACTCTGGCTTGATGGAGCGACCTTGGTTGCGGGCGTATTCAGGCGTGAGTTCAGAAGGCTTGCGTTTGGATTCGGGGTCAGCCAACTGAGTTTCAACTTTTTTCAAAGCTTCAAGCTGCTCTGGTGTGCGACGAATGATCCAAACAGGCTTGCCGCGCCACTCGACGGTCAATTTCTCGCCGGGCTTGATGGCACCAATATCAACCTCGACAGCAGCGCCAGCCGCTTTGGCTCGCTCGGACGGACTGAAAGTGCTGACAAACGGAACAGCGACTGCAACGCCGCCAACTGCACCCGCACAACTTGACGCAATAAGCCATGTTCGTTTGCTGGTGTCCACAGTGGTTTCACTCATGAAAGACCTCTAAATCTGGATGCATTTTTCGTAAAGCTTTTGATTCTAACCGAGCCAGCACTGGTAAACCATAACCCCAATTTGATGGGTTTTGAGGTTTCTTATTTTAAAAACAATGTTAAATTGAACTATTAATAGTTAACTATTGGGGAGATTGAATGTTCAAAGAGTTCAAAGAGTTTGCATTGAAAGGTAATGTGATGGATTTGGCTATTGGCGTCATCATTGGCGGCGCCTTCGGAAAAATAGTTGAATCTTTGGTCGCCGATGTGATCATGCCGGTTATCTCTGTGATGATCGGCCATCTCGACTTCTCGGGCTATTTTTGGGTGCTAGGAGCTGCGCCAGATTCGGTTCCCAGAACATTAGAAGCGATGCGCAAAGCCGGTGTACCTGTGTTGTCGTATGGCAATTTCATTACCGTGGCCATCAACTTCCTTATTTTGGCCTTCGCTATTTTTATGATGGTCAAGCAAATTCAGCGGCTGAAAAAACCTACGGCTGCTTTATCTGCGACAGAAACTCACAGCGTCCCAGAAACCCCCTCAACGCCAGAAGAAGTCTTGCTGCTGAGAGAAATTCGTGACCATCTGCAAAACAGACCCTAGCCCTTGGCAACTTTCAATGCTGCCAAGAAACTGCGAGGGTCTGCTATACCTTTGCCAGCAATGTCAAAAGCAGTGCCGTGATCAGGACTGGTTCGCACAAAAGGCAGGCCCAATGTTTGGTTTATGCCGTTGTCCAGACCCAGGTATTTGACGGGTATCAGCCCTTGGTCGTGGTACATGGCAACCACAACATCCACCTCTTGTTGACCTTGTTCGCTGTGGGCGTACATGAACACAGTGTCAGGCGGATAGGGGCCGCTGACGCTCATACCCAAAGCTTGCGCTTGTTGAATCGCTGGGGCAATGAAGCGAATTTCTTCCTCACCAAACAGACCCTCTTCTCCTGCATGAGGGTTCAGTCCTGCCACACGCATACGCGGCGCTTGCCCAAATACATGGAGCCAACTTGCATGTGTAACTTGCAGTGTTTGCAGCACCTGTGCTGTAGTGACCCTTTCAATGGCTTCACGCAAAGCCATATGTATGCTGACCAGCACCACTCGCAAGCTGGGACACGACAACATCATGCGAACCGGCAGATCATTGACCGATACACCCAGATGGTTGGCTGACAGCGACTGCAACATTTCAGTGTGGCCTGGAAACTCCACGCCGCTGAGCTGCAAAGCCTTTTTATGCACAGGAGCCGTCACCAAGGCTGAGACTTTTCCTTGCAATGCAGCTTGCGTAGCAGCCATGATGGCCGCAGCCGCCATGGCACCCGCAGCAGCGCTGATCTGACCCACAGCAAACGGTTGCGAAAGACCGGTTTGCAGAACAGGAATATGGTGTTGTGAACAATCAAGTGCTTGCGCAACATCGCTGACAGCTACCAAGACCAAGGGCTTGGATAGGGTTGGGGTCAGCTGGGTCAGATGATGTTGCATGGCAGGCATATCGCCAAAGACACAACAACCTTGGGTCAAATCTGGCGACTGCGCAAAGGCTTTGATGATGATTTCAGGCCCGATACCCGCAGGATCCCCCATGGAGATGGCCACAGGCAGTGAACGGTTGCGCAAGGCGTTCATTGACAGTTAAGCAGGGTTGTCAATATCAATGAAGGTATGGGTCACACCCAAGGTGGAGGCGAGATGCGCCCCCAGCGCTTGCGCGCCATAGCGCTCAGTAGCATGGTGACCACATGCGAAAAATCCTACACCTGTCTCTCGTGCCAGATGGGCTTGGGGTTCGGAAATCTCGCCGGTGATGAAGGCATCAACACCTTGCGCAATGGCTTCTTCAAACAAATGTTGGGCGCCACCCGTACACCATGCGATGCGTCGAATGGGTCGCTGAGGGTCGGGCACGACCGTCACGGGTGTTTTGCCTAAGCGGCTCTCTAACCACGCCTCTAGAGCTGATGAATTTTCTAAAGTAATTTTGGGTTTGCCCACAAAACCTAAACCCTGCTCACCAAAAGTGGTGTCGATGTCAAAGTTCAAATGTGCTGCCAATTGCGCATTGTTTCCAAGTGTGGGGTGTGCGTCTAAGGGAAGGTGATAGGCCAACACATTGATATCGTTGGCCAACAACAAGGCCAAGCGCTGTTTGAGCCAACCCGTCACCGCGCCTGTTTGGTTGCGCCAAAACAAACCATGGTGAACCAACAAGGTATCTGCACCTGCATCTATCGCGGCTTCAATGAAGGCGAAACTGGCCGTGACCCCTGAAGCAATGGTGTGAACTTGGGTTTGACCCTCCACCTGCAAACCATTGGGGCAATAGTCTTTGAATTGAGTGGGCCTGAGCAAGCCATCACACAGCGCCAGCAATGTGGTGCGCTCGACCATTTCAGCGTCGCTCGGTTCGAACTTTGGGACGCTGCAGTGGGGTGACAGACACCACTTGCTCTTGTTCTTTGCGCAAAATTTTCAATTGCGCATTCGTGCCAGGTTTGAGCAAGGACACTTGGGCCAAGAGTTCCGCCACATTGCGCACTTGGTGGTCGTTGACCGCCAGCAACATATCGCCAGGACGCACACCCGCTTTGAAAGCAGGACCTGTTTGAAGCACGCCTGTGATGATGACACCCTCTTGGCGATTCACGTTGAAGGTCTGTGCCAACTCAGGGGTGAGTTCGGTAGGTTCCACACCAATCCAACCACGGGTCACCACACCGTCTTTGACAATGCCTTCCAGTACTTGCTTGGCAATGCTCACAGGAATGGCAAAACCAATGCCCATGCTGCCACCGGACTTGGAATAAATGGCGGTGTTGATGCCCAATAAATTGCCTTGTGCATCGACCAAGGCACCACCGGAGTTGCCAGGGTTGATGGCCGCATCGGTTTGAATGAAGTTTTCAAAAGTGTTGATGCCCAGCTGGTTGCGCCCCAAGGCCGACACAATGCCACTGGTCACGGTTTGGCCTACGCCAAATGGATTACCAATCGCCAAAACAATGTCACCCACTTGGGCTTGCTCGGAATTGCTCATGACCATGACCGGCAATTTGTCCAAATTCACTTTGAGCACGGCCAAATCGGTTTCGGGATCTGTGCCTATGACTTTGGCTTGCGACCGTCTGCCGTCATTGAGCATGACCAAAATTTCATCGGCGCCCTCAACCACATGGTTGTTGGTCAAGATATAGCCTTGCGGACTGACGATGACGCCACTGCCCAAGCCCATATGCGGTGAGTCATCTTGGTCGCCAAAGAAATAGCGAAACCAAGGATCTTTGTTTTTTTCAAGCGCTGATTTTTGCGATGTGTTGATGCTCACCACCGCAGGAGAGGCCTTTTTGGCCGCAAAACTTAGGCTGCCCGCAGTTGAAGCAGGGGTCGCAGAGCCAGGGGCAACCTCAAAAACTTGCAAATCAGCATTCCACGCAGGACGCTGCAACCATTCAGGCTTGAGGGTAATCAGCACAAACCAAACAGCCACCAACACGGTGACGGTTTGCGAGAACAATAACCACAAGCGTCTCATGATGAGGCTGAATCGCTCCCTGCGGTGTCATCAGGGGCTTGGGTGTGACGGATAAAGATTTGCGCAGACCAAATACCGATTTCATAAAGAATGCACATGGGCAAAGCCAAGGCTAGCTGAGACACCACATCAGGAGGTGTCACCACAGCGGCGATGATGAAAGCCAAGACGATGAAATAAGACCTGAAAGCCTTTAGCTTTTCGATGCTCACTACATTCATTCGCGCCAGCACAATGACCACGATGGGTACTTCAAACGCCAAGCCAAAAGCCACGAACATGGTCAACACAAAACTCAAATATGCCTCAATATCAGGCGCTGCGGTGATGCTTTTGGGGGCAAAGCTTTGGATGAACTTAAACACCTGGCCAAACACAAAGAAATAGCAAAAAGCCACGCCAATGAAAAACAGCACGGTACTGGAAAACACCAAAGGCAAGACCAGTTTCTTTTCGTGGGTGTACAAGCCAGGTGCCACAAACGCCCACGCTTGGTACAGCACCACCGGCAGCGCAATCAAAAACGCTGTCATCAACATGATTTTCAAAGGCACCAAGAAAGGTGAAATCACCGAGGTGGCAATCAAATGGGTACCTTCAGGCAGTTGCGCTACCAAGGGGGCAGCCAAAAAATCGTAAAGCTGGGCGGGGCCTGGGAACAGACTCAAAACAGCGCAAGCCACTGCCACGGCAATCGCGGCTTTAACCAAACGATCGCGCAACTCCTTGAGGTGTTGCACAAAGGGCTGTTCGGTCCCGCTCAGTTCGTCGGTGTCTTTGGTGGAGGAGTCAGCCATAGGGGATCAGTGATTGCCCATGCCTGAAGGTGGGCGAAAACGCGCCACTCTGGCAGCACCCGATAAAGCGCGTGTACGCACACCTTGGCGAGATTTGTACCACTGCGGTGTGGCCGAACGCTTAATGCGCCAATTCTTGCCTGGGTGTTGGTAACTGGGCGGCGGGGGTGTCCATTGGTAAGGTTGGTAACCGTCTTCAACTTGCCCCGCCATGTCCAAACTGGCCACACCTTCGTTGAGCTTGGTGGTCGCATTCAGAACACTTTGCTGCACATCGGTCATGGCGCTGTCCATGGTTTCCTTCATTTTCTTGAGGTCTTCCATGTCCATGGACCGATTGACTTCAGCCTTGACATCGGCAACGTAGCGCTGAGCCTTGCCCAGCAAAGTACCAATGGTTCGAGCGACCCTGGGCATCTTCTCAGGGCCGATCACCACCAGTGCCACAGCACCGATGACGGCCAACTTAGAGACTTCCAAGTCAAACATGGCTTAAGGCTTGTGCTTAGCTTCGACGTCGATAGGCGCTTTGTCAGCGTGGGGCGTACCCGTGGCAGCAACTTGCTGTGCAGGCGCGGCGGCTGGGTCAGCTGGGGGGGCCGAGCCGTCTTTCATGCCGTCTTTAAAACCTTTGACGGCACCGCCAAGGTCAGAGCCGATGTTTTTGAGTTTTTTAGTGCCAAACACCAAAATGATGATTAAGAGCACGATTAACCAGTGCCAAATTGAAAATGATCCCATGGGATGCTCCTGAATGAAGAGAGGAATTCTAGTCTTAGCCGCGTAACCACGGGCGAGGACCGCCCATGACATGCCAATGAAGATGGTGAACCTCTTGCCCGCCCTCGGTGCCTGTGTTGGTGACCAGCCTAAAACCGCCCTCGGGATAAGGGTTCACGCCCTCTTGCAGCGCAAGCTTGGGTGCCAGCAACAACATACGCCCCAAAAGGTCTTGGTGCTCAGGGCCGACCTGTGCCATGGAGGGGATGTGCAGCTTGGGGATCAACAAAAAATGCACCGGCGCCCAGGGGTTGATGTCGTGGAAGGCAAAAATCTCTTCGTCTTCATAGACTTTTTTGCTCGGTATCTTGCCGGCAACGATTTTGCAAAAAATGCAGTTGGGGTCGGTATGCATAGTGGTATTTGACAAGTTTAATCTTCGCCGGCTTCACGGGCCTGTGCTTTGCGCAAGGCTTTTTCTTCCAAACCGCTCAAGCCTTCGCGGCGCGAAAGCTCTTGCAGCACATCCTCGGGGGTCAGGCCGTAATGGGACAGCGCCACCAAGCTGTGGAACCACAGGTCGGCCAACTCGCCCACCAACTTGTGCGGGTCGCCGCCGCGGTCCAAGTCTTTGGCGGCCATCACCACCTCGGTGGCCTCTTCGCCAATTTTCTTCAAAAACGCGTCGGGACCTTTGTGCAGCAAACGCGCCACATAGCTGGTGTCGGGGTTGCCGCCGTTGGCTGCTTTGCGGCTTTCAATCACAGCGGCCAAGCGGGCCAAGGTGTCATCAGAGCTCATGGTTTGGCCTTGTAAATGGTGGCGGGGTCTTGCAACACCGGCTCGACGCTCAGCCACTGGCCGCCGTCGGGGCTGGTTTGCCAGCGTTGGTAAAAGCAGCTGTGGCGGCCGGTGTGGCAAGCGATGCTCGGGTCGTGGCCGCCTTGGGTGACGCTGAGCAAAATCACGTCGTTGTCGCAATCGAGGCGGATGTCGTGCACGGTTTGCACATGGCCCGACTCTTCGCCCTTGAACCATAGCTTGCCCCTTGAGCGGCTGAAATACACGGCGCGGCCGAGGTCGGCGGTTTTTTGCAGCGCCTCGCGGTTCATCCACGCAAACATCAGCACGTCTTTGCTGCCCTGCTCTTGCGCGATGACCGGCACCAAGCCTTGGGCGTCCCATTTGATAGCGTCTAACCAATTCATAGAGGTAGATGTTAAGGGCTGTCTCAATAGTGGTAGCGAAGTTGGGCGATTTGAAGCTGATCAGCTTCAACCCGGTAAACCATGCGGTGCTCGTCATTGAT
>CANGPV010000021.1 GCA_947455935.1 Comamonadaceae bacterium | reverse complement strand
CAAGTGGCCGCTGCGGGTACCGGTTGGGGCGGCACCAACATCAGCGACCCGCTGTCTATTTTGGATGCATGGAAACCCGAGGAAGCTTGGCCAGGTTTACGCTTGCTGATGACCTCCACCACCGGCGAGCATGCTGCTTGGTTTGTGTTGGATGAACATCTGCAACCCCAAGCGGCACCCATGCCCTCTGAGGTACAGCAGGTGGTCGACCGCATAGGTGAGAACTGCGAACCCTCGATGGTGTCGGTGCTGTTCTTGGGCGGTGCGGGTGGTAGCTTGCGCTCGGGCGTCACCGACAACCCTATTCAACTCACCCGTGCTGTGAAAAAAGCCTTGGTGAACGTTACCTGTGGCGGTGCACCTGCCTATGTATGGCCAGGCGGCGGCATCACCTTGATGGTCGATGTGTTGCGTATGCCAGCCAACAGCTTTGGTACCGTGCCCACACCGGCCATCGTGGCACCTATTGAGTTCACCATGAAGCTCTCTGACTATCAAGCCTTGGGTGGGCATATGGGTTTTGTCCGGACCTTGGATGACAGCTTGCTTAAAGGCGCTTGGCACAATGACGGCGCACCGACACAGCTGAAATGGGAAACGCCGCCAACGGGCGTCAATCCTTGGCCTTTGGACAACCCTCCCATGTTGGGCTGAGTGGCGATGCAGGCCACACGTCGCCCTTTGTCTGATGGTCGCTGGCATTTTCAGCACGGACCCATTGACATCGTGATGGAACTCACAGGCGACGCAACTGCTTGCCACGACGCTTTGCAGCGAACATGGCAACGTTTTGAAACCGTGTTGCCTGAGTTGGTGAGCGAACTGCCCTTGTTGCGACAGCCCGTCGCCCACTTACACAAACACAGTTTCCAAGGCGAGGTGGCACGCAGCATGTGGCAAGTCACGCATGACATGGCGTGGGCAGCCGCAGATGGTTTTGTCACCCCCATGGCCGCTGTGGCGGGTTCGGTAGCACAAGCTTTGTTGCCATGTCTGAAGCAAGACGGCGTGGACAAAGCCTATGTGAACAATGGCGGCGACATCGCCTTGCGCTTACAAGAAGGCCAAAGCTGGCGCATAGGCGTGGTGAGCGATATGCAACAAGCTTTGCGTTCAGATGTGAACTCAGAGTTGATCAGCGATGGCAGCTTTGTTGTTCACCATGACATGCCCGTACGCGGTGTGGCCACCAGTGGCTGGCGCGGTCGAAGTTTTTCACTCGGTATTGCCGACAGCGTGACGGTCTTGGCTGAGACCGCTGCCCAAGCCGATGTGGCTGCTACCTTGATTGCCAATGCGGTCAACATCCCTCACCCCTCTGTTCAACGCCAAGCTGCCAACAGCTTGCGTGACGACACCGATTTAGGCGACCGCTTGGTCACGGTCGATGTGCCCCGCCTGCCCCCTGCTTTGGTCAAGCAGGCCTTGCAACTCGGGCTAGACTGTGCACTGGCCATGCAATCGCGTGGTCACGTGTTTGCGGCGTTTGTGTGTTGCCAAGGCCAAATGGCTGTGGCACAACCTTTGGAGTGTTTGGTGTGACTGCACTGATTGATGTTCGACGTGTCTTCACCCATGTGGAAGACATACACCACGAGTTTGGTCCTGTGGCTCAAACGCCTTTGGTACGTGGTGCCATCGCTGCGGTATTGCGTAACCCCTATGCGGGCAGTTACCACGCTGATATTTTGCCGATGATGGAAGCCTTGAATCCTTTGGGTATTGAACTGGCCCAGCAGTTATGCAAAGCCATGGGTGTGGAGCCCGAAGCCATTCAAGGTTATGGCAAAGGCGCCATCGTGGGTGCGGCGGGTGAGTTAGAGCACGGCGCTTTATGGCATGTGCCGGGCGGCTACGCCATGCGTGAATTGCTGGGATGGAAGGGCGACCGTGCCGCTTACCTTGCAGGTAAAGGCGGTGTCAGCAGCGGGCAGCCCGGTAACGCATTGGCCATTGTGGCGTCCACCAAAAAAGTGGGCCCCCCCGGCGCGGCACTGGACGTGCCCATGACGCATATCAATGCCAGCTATGTGCGCAGCCATTTCGACGCTATTGAGGTACGTGTGCCCGGTACGCCGCGCAGCGATGAATTGATCGTGATCTTGGCCATGAGCACAGGCGCACGGGTGCATGCCCGTGTGGGTGGCTTAGCCGCACAAGACATCAGCCAATGGAATGGTTTGCGTTAAGCACACAGGAGCAGAAAATGAAATCACAGATACGCAAAATCATTGTGCAAGTTGACGAGGTGTTGCAAGAGGGGGGCCAAGCGGTCAACCCACCCACGCGCCGTGCGCTTGCCATGGCAGTGATTGCCAACCCTTATGCAGGCAAGTTCAGTGAAAACTTAGACCAACTCATTGACATCGGTGAAGAGTTAGGCGGATTGCTGGGTGAGCGCTGTGTCAAAGCCTTAGGTATCCAACCCGAAGCGGCCCACAGTTATGGCAAAGCCGCCATCGTGGGTGAGGGCGGTGAGTTGGAACATGCGGCTGCCATTCTTCATCCCAAGCTGGGTGCACCCTTGCGCAAAGCGGTCAGCAAAGGGGCTGCGCTGGTGCCTTCCGCCAAAAAGCAAGGCACATTGGGAACAGCGATTGACGTGCCCTTGGGTCACAAAGATGCAGCCTTTGTGCGCAGCCACTTTGATGCCATGGAAGCACGTGTCAACGATGCCCCACGCGCCAACGAAATTGTCGTGGCCGTGGTGGTCACCGACAGCGGTCGCCCGCATCCGCGCGTGGGCGGTTTGCAAGTGCATGAAATCACTGGCACTGACGGTTTGCGTTAACTTTTCGGAGCATTGTGTATGTCACGTATTTCTCCTTCATCTGATGCGGCACTCATCGTGGTCGATGTGCAAAACGGGTTTTGCGATGGCGGCAATTTGGCGGTAGCGGGTGGCGCCCAAGTCGTGCCCATCATCAACCGCATGGCACCTGTATTTGCCAACATTGTGATCACCCAAGATTGGCATCCGGCGGGACACGCGTCTTTTGCCAGTGCGCACAGTGGCAAAGCAGCGTTTGAAACCACCGAGATGTTTTACGGCACCCAAGTGCTGTGGCCCGACCATTGCGTGCAGGGCACGCACGACGCTGCGCTACACGCCGATTTGCATTTGCCCACCGCACAACTCATCATCCGCAAAGGATTTCACGAGGGTATAGACAGTTACTCGGCCTTCATGGAAGCTGATCGCACAACCCAAACCGGTCTGGAAGCCTATTTGAAGCAACGCGGTATTCGCAGTGTCTATGTGGTCGGTTTGGCCACCGACTTTTGTGTGGCGTGGACCGCCTTGGACGCGCGTTCTGCCGGTTTTGAAACCCATGTGATCGAAGATGCATGCCGCGCTATCGACATGAACGGCTCGCTGGCAGCGGCTTGGTCGCAAATGCAAGCCCAAGGTATTGGGCGTTTGCAGTCCAGCGATTTGCACTTGCCCTGAAACCCACAGCGCGATGAAAGCCGTGGCCTCGCGCAAATTTCATACGGTCAGCATGACCGTCAATGGTCAAGCCCATACGGCTGCCTTAACTCGCCACACCACTGTACTCAATTACCTTCGTAACGATTTGGGACTGAATGGTCCCAAGTTCGGCTGTGGCTTGGGTGAGTGTGGCGCATGTACGGTGTTGGTTGACGGCGTGGCTGCACGTGCTTGTGTGATTCCGGCCATCGAAATGCAAGAGCGCGCTATCACCACGTTGGAAGGACTTGGCAATGCGCAGCGACCTCATGCGGTGCAACAAGCCTTCATCGATACCCAAGCAGCGCAATGTGGCTATTGTTTGAACGGCATGGTGATGATGACCGTGGCCTTACTAGAGCGCCATTCCCACCCCACGGACGAGCAGATCAAGGCAGCGCTTTCTCACAATCTGTGTCGATGTGGCACACACCTTGAAATCATGGCAGCGGTTCACCGTGCGGCTGATTTGCTGGCACAAACCGCAGCGCAAGGGTCTGTGTGATGCGAGCACTTGGGGTCAAACAACGAAGCGACCTCTTTAACGCCCGAGGTGTATTGCTGGTAGTGCGCCCCCCTGTGCCTCAACCCGCGCCCGTTGCAGGTCAGCCCAGTTTTGTAGCCAGTCTTCCCAGCGAAGGCGATGAATGTGTGTTGGCTGTGTGGGACGACGGCAGTGTCACCGCTTTTCATGGCCATGTGGATTTGGGCACAGGCTTGCGTACTGCTTTAGCGCAATGGGTGGCCGAAGAGTTGAACCTATCCGTTGCCAAGGTGCATCTTGTGATGGGCCACACCTCGCTCTCGCCCAACCAAGGTGCGACGATTGCCAGCACCTCTTTGCAAATACATGCGGCGCCCTTACGCAGTGCGTCGGCCCAAGCGCGGCAGTGGTTATGCGCCCAAGCTGCTGCGCAGTTGCAATGCCAAGCCGAGGAAGTCAGCTTGCACGAGGGTGTGCTTCAATCATCCAAAGGACAACTTTCTGTCAGCAGTCTCTTGACTGGTCAACGCGAGCTGCTTCAACTGGACACCCAAGCCAAGCTCAAGCCGCTTGACCAACATCACACCGTGGGCCAAAGCACACCGCGTGTGGATATGGCAGCCAAGGTCTTTGGTGACTTAATTTATGTCCACGATATGCGCATGCCCGGCATGTTGCACGGTCGTGTGGTGCGCCCGCCCTATGCAGGTGCTGACCACGGCGACTTCATTGGTAAGACCTTGGCCAAGGTCGAGAGCGATTCGATTTCGCATATTGAGGGTATTCGTGCTGTGGTGGTGCAGGGTGACTTTGTGGGCATCGTGGCTGAGCGCGAAGAGCAAGCCGAACAGGCCATGAACGCATTGCAAGTGCATTGGAAGCCTTGGCCTGGCATGCCGGATGTACGCAACACTGCAGAAGCCATTCGCCTTAACCCTCGCACCACCCGCGAGTTGGTGAACGAGGGCGATGTGGATGCTGCGTTGTCAGATGCTGCACATCTGTTGCAACGTGAGTACGTCTGGCCCTACCAAATGCATGCTTCCATCGGTCCTTCATGTGCCGTGGCATGGTGGCTACAAGGGTGCGATAGCCAGTCGCCCCAGGTGCAATTGCGTGTGTGGGCTGGCACACAAAATCCCCACGTGTTACGCGCAGATTTGGCCATGTTGTGCGGCGTGAGTCATCCTGAGGTGGATGTGGTGCGCATGGAAGCCGCAGGTTGCTATGGCCGCAATGGTGCAGACGATGTGGCTGCCGATGCCGCTGTGTTGTCCAAAGCCGTGGGTGCACCTGTGCGGGTGCAACTCAGCCGGGAACAAGAACATGCTTGGGAGCCCAAGGGGGCAGCACAACTCATGCAAGTGCGTGGTGGACTCAGCAGCCAAGGTCATGCCATGGGCTATGACTTTCAAACTTCATACCCTTCCAACGGCGCACCCACCTTGGCCTTGCTGCTGACAGGCACCATAGCATCCACTGCACGTGCGTATGAAATGGGCGACCGCACCGCACGTCCTCCTTATGACTATGCTGACTTGCGGGTGACGGTGCATGACATGGCACCCATGCTGCGTGCTTCATGGTTGCGTGGCGTATCGGCGCTGCCCAATTCTTTTGCCCATGAAAGCTTCATTGACGAACTTGCCGCTGCGGCTAATGCCGACCCCCTGCAATACCGCTTGCAGTTGCTCTCTGACCCACGTGCCAAAGAATTGCTTCAAGCCACAGCCGATCGTGCTGGATGGCAAATACATGCATCGCCACAACAAAAACCTGCGCAGGGTGATTGGTTGCAAGGTCAGGGGGTGGCCTATGCACGGTATGTGCACAGCAAGTGGCCTGGCTTTGGTGCCGCATGGTCGGCATGGGTTGCTGATGTTGAAGTGCACCGAAACACCGGTGAAGTCCATGTCAAGCGCGTGGTGGTTGGGCACGATGCAGGCTTGGTCGTTAACCCCCAAGGTGTTGAGCAACAAGTGCATGGCAATGTGCTGCAAACCACCAGCCGTGCTTTGCTAGAAAAAGTAGAAACCGATGCCATAGACGGTCGGGTGGTTAGCCAAGAGTGGGGCAGTTATCCGATTTTGAATTTCCGGCAAGTGCCGGTGATTGAAGTGGTGCAGATGCCGCGCCCCGGTGATGATGTGTCCTTGGGTGCCGGTGAGTCATCATCGGTGCCAGGTACGGCGGCGATTGCCAATGCGATTTTTGATGCGACCGGCATTCGCTTTCGAAATCCGCCTTTCACCCCCGAGGTGGTGCGTGCTGCATTGCATCCTTTGGGCGCACCCGTGCCTGCACCTGCGCCTATGGCAGACACCGTCACCCCGCCAACCAGAAGCACACAGCCCGGCCTGAACCAAGGTTGGCGCAAACGCTGGCAGCAACTCACAGGTGTGGCTGTGGGGGTGTTCGCGCTGAGCGCAGCCATCGTGGGTTGGCGTGTGGCCTTGCCTACGGTGAACTTCAATCCTGCCAATTACAGCGCAGACATGCTGCAACGCGGTCAGCAGTTGGCGGCCTTGGGCAACTGTGCAGGTTGCCATACCGCTGAAGACGGTGTACCCAATGCTGGCGGGAGAGCTATGCACACGCCTTTTGGCACGGTGTTTTCCACCAATTTGACGCCTGATGTGCAGACGGGCATAGGCGCCTGGTCTTACCAAGCTTTTGAGCGTGCCATGCGCCAAGGCATTTCACGTGATGGTCATGCCTTGTATCCGGTGTTTCCTTTTACTTCGTTTGCCAAAACCAGTGATGCTGACATGATGGCTTTGTACGCATGGTTGATGTCGCAGTCAGCGGTGACTTCGCACATACCTCAAGCGCAGATGCAATGGGGCTTTGGCTGGCGACCGCTGATGGCCTTATGGAACGGATTGTTTCATTCGCCTGTGCCGTTTCAAGCGCAAGCGCAACGAAGTGCAGCGTGGAACCGAGGCGCCTATTTGGTCGATAGCTTGGGTCATTGCGGCGCTTGCCACACCCCGCGTAACACCTTGGGTGCCGAGCGCAATACAGATGCTTATATGCAGGGCGCAATGGTTGATGGTTGGCAAGCGCCTGCCCTCAATCTGCTGAACCCTTCACCCGTGCCTTGGACCGAGGAAGAATTTTTCCGTTACTTGCGACAAGGACATACGCAACACCATGGTATTGCGGCAGGACCTATGGGCTTGGTGGTGCGCAATTTAAAAGCGGTTTCAGATGAAGACATTCACGCCATGGCGGTGTATCTGGCTTCGCTACAAACACCTACATCCTTGGACGCGTTGCAATTGGCACAGCTTTCTCAACAGGTGGTGACGGATGCAGCCAAGAAAGCCCCCTTGCCGGATGCTGCGCAGCGCTTATTCCAAGGCAGTTGCGGTGCTTGCCACCATGACGGTGAAGGCCCCGTGTTGCTGGGTGTGAATCGCCCCTTGGCCTTGAACACCAATGTGCACAGCGATCGACCCGATAACTTGTTGCGCATTGTGTTGGAAGGTATTCAAGCACCTGCCTCTAAGGACATAGGTTTTATGCCCTCATTTGCCCACGCATTAAGTGATGAGCAGTTGGTGGTGTTGGTCAATGGCATGCGGGCTCGTTATGCGCCAGATAAACCAGCTTGGAATAACACCGCACAAACCTTGGCGGCCATGCGCAAAGAATAACTATCAGCTGTGCATAGCGCTATCGCGCACAAAATCATCCAACAGCTTTTTCAGTTGCGCGGTTTTACGCACGCCCAAGACTTTATGGATCGATTGGTGGTGCGCATCGACTTGCGCAGTGAGGCGTCGCACAGTTGCCAGGCCGGTGTTTGAAATGAACACCACCACTTTGCGGCTGTCTTCATGGCTGGTTTTGCGCATGACCAAGCCACGGCTAACTAATTTATCTATGTTTTTGGTGAGTGCGGGGTGATTCATCAGCACCTGTTCGGCCAATTCCCCCATGGCGCGACCGTTTTCATCTGACAACACCTGCAAAATGCGCCAATGTTGTTCGGTCATTTTTTCTTTGGCAATGGCCTTTCCCAATCCCATGCTCACTGTACGGTTGGCAGAAGCCAGCAAATAGGAGAGGTAATTGTTGAGGTCCGGGCTAGGCATATATCCTGCTTACATTTTGTTGAATTTCTGATAGTCTAATGAACTTCCTTTCCAAGGACAACAATTTGTTGCAACTTGGAGCATTCTTTGTAGGTTGCAGGTGAAAAGGTTGATATAGGCACCATGGGCAGGCATTGGAGTGGTCAATTTCGGGGAGTTGATGCACGCATTTCATGCGCGCATCACCCCAAAAAAGTGCGCACCTGGCAGGCGCATAAAACACTTGCCTTGCCCAACGATTCGCAAACCATCTCTATTGGCTTGTGTATGGCGCAAGATGGTGCTGCGGGCATCTGGTCCCCTTCCGCTTTGGCCAGTGCCGAACTCGCTGTCGCTGAGCTCAATCAGCGCAATGGCATTGCTGGTCGGCAGGTGCGCTTGGTGACTCTCAATGCCTGTGACGAATCAACTAACTTTGAAGAAGACTTGCTTCGTACCATCGAGTCCAACGGTATTGAAGCCTTGGTAGGCATGCACACCAGTGCAGTACGTGAACGCATTGTGCAAGCCGTGGGTGGCATGCTGCCTTATGTTTACACGCCGCTTTATGAGGGGGGTGAAGTCACACCTGGGGTGTTTACGCTGGGCGAGACGCCTGCCCAACAGTTGCGCCCTGCGGTCGATTGGCTCAGTCGCCATGAAAACGCCAAGCGCTGGTTGTTTGTAGGCAATGACTATGTGTGGCCGCGTGTGTCGCACCGTTTGGCGCAAGCTTATGTTGAGCAAAGCGGCGGCAGAGTCATGGACTCCATGTATTTGCCTATTGGTACCCAAGATTTTTCTGCTGTGCTCGACCGCTTGCAAAGCTTGCAAGCCGATGCGGTTTTGGTGTCTTTGGTCGGGCAAGATGCCATCACTTTCAATCGTCAGTTTGGTCATGCGGGTTTAAGCCGTCGTGCCGTGCGCTTGTCCTGTGCCATTGAAGAAAATGTGTTGATGGGCATAGGCTCAGACAAAACAGAAGGCCTGTACGTGGCCGCCAGTTATTTCGCCAATTTGCAAACTGACGCCAATTTGGCGTTGCAAGAGCGTTTCAGTGCGTGTCATGGTTTACGCGCACCCGTACTCAATGCTTTAGGTCAGTCGGCTTATGAAGGCATGCATTTCCTAGCCGCGATGTTTGACCACAACCTACATTTGCCTGAGCATTGGGCTCACATTGCCAAGCGCAACCTGGCCTACCAAAGTGCGCGGGGCGCAAGCTATGTGGGAAACCATTTCAAAAATGCACCCATTTACATGGCCCGTGCCAATGGCCATCAATTCCAAGTCGTCACAAGGTTTTAATTTCATGCCTATATTCTCAAATTGCAGATGAAAAAAACCCTTTTTTTATTTTCCAAGGCAAATAAATCCATTGACGTTTGGTTTTTTTAATGGAACACTGTGACATCAGATTAACAACCCCATAGGAGATATGCATGGCCGTCAAACGTCCCACCCTCGACCAGCTGCAAGAAGTCGCTTACAGCTTGGGGATTCACCTCTCAGAAGAGCAGGCTGATACCTATAACACCTTGTTACAAGGCAACTTTGACGCCTATGACATCGTGGACGCCATGCCTGACTATGTGCCTGAGGTGAAGTACCCGCGCACACCTGGCACCTTCCCCGCACCCGAAGATAACAAGTACGGCGCTTGGTATGTCAAGTCGACCATCAAAGGTGCGGCTTCTGGCAAGCTGGCTGGCAAGACGGTCGTCTTGAAAGATAACGTGTGTGTAGCGGGTGTGCCCATGATGAATGGTGCGTCCACCCTAGAGGGCTACATGCCTAACATCGACGCCACTGTCGTCACCCGTTTACTCGACGCCGGTGCCACTGTGGTGGGTAAATCGGTGTGTGAATATTTCTGTTTTTCTGGCGGCTCGCACACCAGTTCAACAGGTCCCGTCCACAACCCCCATAAACATGGTTACTCGGCGGGCGGCTCTTCGTCTGGCAGCGCTGCATTGTTGGCGGCAGGCGAAGTTGATTTGGCCATCGGTGGTGACCAAGGCGGCTCCATCCGTATGCCCGCGTCTTACTGCGGCGTGTACGGCATGAAAGCCACGCATGGCTTGGTGCCTTACACCGGCGTCATGCCTATTGAGCTCACCATCGACCACACCGGCCCCATGACGCGCAACGTCACCGACAACGCCGTGATGCTGGAAGTCATTGCCGGCCCCGATGGTTTGGATCCACGCCAATACGCTGAACAACATTCCAAAAACTATTCTGACATCATGAAGCAAGGCGTCAAAGGCTTGCGCATTGGTGTGGTCAAGGAAGGTTTTGGTTGGCCCAATTCCATGGCTGCGTCAGATGCCAAAGTCAAAGCGGCCGCGGCTGCTTTGGCCAAAGCTGGCGCAACTGTGGAAGAAGTTTCTATCCCCATGCATTTGGTCGGCCCCGCTATTTGGTTGCCTATCGCCGCTGAAGGTGCCACCCAGCAAATGATGAAAGACAACGGTCACGGCTTCAATTGGAAAGGCTTGTATGTCACCAGCATGGTTGACTTCCATGCAGGTTGGAAAGCCCGAGCTGATGAATTGTCTGAAACCTTGAAGCTCACCATGGTCTTGGGTGAGTACTTCATTCAGCACTACCGTGGCCACTACTACGCCAAGGCCCAAAACTTGTCACGTCAGTTGCGCAAAGCCTATGACGACGTGCTGGGTCAATACGATTTGCTGCTCATGCCCACGTTGCCCTTGACTGCCACACCCCTGCCCAAACCAGGCGCAGAAGTGGGTGAAGTGGTGCAACGTGCGTTTGAAATGCTATCCAACACTTGTCCGTTTGACGTCACTGGCCATCCAGCCATGTCGGTGCCATGCGGCATGGTGGACGGTTTGCCCGTAGGCATGATGCTGATTGGCAAACATTGGGACGAAGGCACTATTTACCGTGGTGCCTATGCCTTTGAGCAACTGGGCGACTGGAAAAAAATGTAAGTACAGTCAGGGGCTCCCCTTTTCGGAGGGGGGCTTCAACTGGTAAGCGTTAGTTTTTTCAACACAAAAGAGGAACACAACATGGACCGCAGAAAGTTTATTCAGACCACCGCTGGTGGCATCGCAGCAGGAACAGCTGGCATGGTGGGTACATCGGCTTTCGCAGCTGATGACATCTTGGTCGGCAGCATCCACGACTTGTCGGGTGGCTTGGACATTTACGGCAAACCCATGGTCGACGCCTTGACCTTGGCGATTGAAGAGCAAAACGCTGCTGGCGGTTTGCTGGGCAAAAAAGTGGCCTTGGTCAACTATGACTCACAGTCCAACATGCAAAAGTACACCGAGTACGCCCAAATGGCCGCGTTGAAAGACAAAGTCGCTGTGGTTCATGGTGGCATTACCTCTGCCTCACGCGAAGTGATTCGCCCTGTGCTCACCAAAAATAAAACTCTCTATTTTTACAACACCCAGTACGAGGGCGGTGTTTGCGATCGCAACACGTTCTGTACCGGCGTGACACCTGCGCAAACCGTGCAAAAACTCATCCCTTACTCCATGAAAAAATGGGGCAAGAAGGTTTACGTTATTGCAGCTGACTACAACTACGGCCAAATCACTTCACAGTGGGTCAAAAAGTATGTCACCGAAGGCGGCGGCAGCGTTCAAGCCATTGAATTCTTCCCCTTGGATGTGACCAACTTTGGTCCTACCATCGCCAAAATTGAAGCAGCCAAGCCCGACTTCGTCGTGTCTGCTTTGGTGGGTGGCGCACACATGTCCTTCTACCGCCAATGGGGCGCTGCAGGTATGTTGAAGAAGATCCCAATGGCTTCTTCCACATTCTCCGTGGGTAACGAGCAAGTCGTGTTGGCGCCTGAAGAGTGCAACGGCATGGTTTTGTCTTACAACTACTTCGAAAAAATCGCCACACCCGAGAACAAAACATTCTTGGCTGCTTTCCACAAGCGTTTCGGTGCCGACTATCCCAACGTCACCGAATTGGCCATGGGCACTTACCAAGGCTTCAAGCTGTGGGCTGAAGCTGTCAAGAAAGCTGGCAGCATTGACCGCATGAAAGTGATTGAGGCGCTGGAGAGCGGCATCAGCATCGCTGCACCTAGCGGCAAGGTCACCGTCGACGGTGCTTCACACCACTGTATTTTGGATGTGAGTTTGGCTGAAGTGAAAAACAAAAAGCTCGACATTTTGCAAACGTTCTCACAGCAAGCGCCTTCAGACACCAGCTCTGTATGTAACCTCAAGAAGAACCCTGCTGACAACCAGCAGTACGTCATCAAGGTTTAAGCACAGTTGATCGTTTGAGAGATTGAAAGAGAGAAGGCGTACATGGATCTTGCACTGATTGTTTCCGTACAGGTCCTGTACGCCATCGCCACCCTGGTGATCATTTCATCAGGGTTGGCGGTTATTTTTGGCATGATGCGCGTCATCAATCTTGCGCATGGCGAGTTTTTGATGTTGGGCGCGTACAGCGCTATTTTTGCAACCAAGGCGGGCGTCAATCTGTGGATTGCCATGCTGGTGGTTGCGCCTATTTGTGTGGGCTTGTTCGGCATCGTGGTCGAACGACTCATTATTCGTCACTTGTATGGGCGCATGGTTGACACCATGCTCGCCACCTGGGGCTTGTCGCTGTTGTGCGTCGGCTTGGTGACTTCTATTTTTGGCAACACCACGTCGGGTGTGTCCACGCCCGAGGGCAGTTTCTCTATGGGTGCTTACTCGGTGAGTTTGTACACCATGGCCTTGATCATCATTGCAGGCTTGTTGCTGATGGCCATTCGTTGGGTGCTGCGTAGCACCGATTGGGGCTTGATCGCTCGCGGCACCATGCAAAACCCCGCCATGGCCGATGTCTTGGGCATCAGCCCCACGCGTGTCTACTCCATCACGTTTGCCGTGGGTGCCGCCTTATCTGGGTTGGCCGGCGGATTGTTGGCGCCTGTGTCGGGTGTGGTTCCGACCATGGGCGCATCCTTCATCGCCAAAGCATTTATCACCGTCATTGGCGGTGGCAGCGCCATCTTGGCGGGCACTGTCTCAGCGTCCGCGCTGTTTGGACTGATCAATCAATTGGCTACCTTCATCACCACACCGGTGTTTGGTGAAGTGGCGCTCTTCATTGCAGCCGTGGTGATGCTGCGCATGTTGCCTCAAGGTATCACTGGACGCTTTTTCAAAGGATCGTTGTGACCGCTTTTCGAGAATCCCCCTGGAGTGCTGTGTTGGTGATGTTGCTTGGCGTGATGGCCACCTTGGCCATTCCCAAATGGGTTGATGACTTTGCCTTGATACAAATCACCATCTATGTGGTCATGGCCATCTTGGCCATCAGCCAGGCCTTTATTTGGGGCTTTTCAGGCATTTTGTGTTTTGGTCAAGCCTCTTTCTTTGGCTTGGGTGCTTACACCTACGCCTTGGCCGTTATCAATATGGGCGAAAGCACCTTGCCCGTGTTGCTGGCGGTTGCTCTGCCAGGTTTGTTTGCCTTGTTGCTTGGCTATTTCATGTTTTATGGACGCTTGTCAGATGTCTACATGGGCGTGATCACGTTGACAGTGAGTTTGATTTTCTTCAACTCGGTCAATTCCACTGCCGGTCCCGAGTGGCGCATAGGCAATGCGCCCTTGGGCGGCTTTAACGGCATACCCTCTATTCCCTCTATCAACTACCCTGGCAACCCTGAGGACAGTTTGGATGCTGTGGCTTTCTTTTACCTCAGCGCGTTCAGTTTGATCGCTATTTATGGCGGACTGCGCTGGCTTATTTCTTCTCGCATTGGCCATGTGATCGTGGCCATCAAAGAAAACGAACAACGCGCCACTTTGTTGGGTTTTGATGCACGTGCTTTCAAGTTGTTTGCTTTCACAGTGGGCGGTTGCATTGCGGGTCTAGCCGGTTGTTTTTTTGCGAACTGGGGTTCGTTTACCAGTCCTACCGTCTTCAGCTTGGGCCAGTCAGCGCAAATCATTGTGTGGGTCATCGTAGGGGGCTTGGGCACCTTGGTGGGTCCCATCATTGGCTGCATGGCTATTCAATGGTTGACCACGCAAATTGGTACCCAACAAACTTTCAATTCCAACTTGGTCTTGGGTGTCATATTGGTCATTTTTGTGCTGTTAGTGCCTAAAGGCATCATCCCCAGCTTGGGTGATGTGCTGCAAAAACTCTTTGGCAAAAAAATCGCCAAGGGAGAAGACGCATGAGCACCACACCTTTGCTTGAAACCCGCAATTTGAATATGCGTTTTGGCGGCGTGCATGCCACACGCGATGTGAATTTCAAACTCAGTGATGGCGAGTTGCGTTGCATCATCGGTCCCAATGGCGCTGGCAAAAGTACCTTCTTCAAACAGCTGACAGGCCAATTGCGTCCTACTTCAGGACAAGTGCTGTTTCGCGGTCAAGACATCACAGGTTGCCAACCGCATGTGCCTGCACGGCTGGGTATTGGCATCAAAACCCAGGTACCCAGTTTGTTCAATGGTTTGTCGGTATGGGAGAACGTGTGGTTGTCAGCCTGCCGTGTCTACCCCAAAGCCAAAGCCTTAGAAGTCACACATGACACCCTCGAGCGGGTAGGCCTGACTGCTTTGCAAAAATCCACCACGGGTTTGTTGGCTCATGGTCAACGTCAATGGGTAGAGTTAGCGGTCGTGATTGCGTCTGACCCCTCGCTTATCTTGCTGGATGAACCCGCCGCAGGTATGAGTGACCAAGAGGTACGACGTACCGCCGATTTGATCTTGGAAATCAATAAAAGCCACGCCTTGATTGTGGTGGAGCACGACATGAGCTTCATCCGCATGATTGCCAAAATGGTCACAGTATTTCACCAAGGTGCCATCCTCACCGAAGACTTGCCCGATGCTGTGATGAACAACCCCACGGTGCGCCAAGTCTATTTGGGCAAAAAAGCCGCTTAACAGAAAGAAGCTCTGCATGCTCGACATTCATAAGCTCCACGCAGGCTACGGCAGCATTCCCGTGCTGCACGGCATCGATTTGCACATTACCCAAGGCGAAGCCGTTGGCATTTTGGGTCACAACGGCATGGGCAAAACCACGCTGTTACGCACCATCATCGGCGCCTTGTTACCCACCCAAGGCAGCATCCAATTTAATGGCCAAGATGTCAGTCGCTTGCAACCTAACCAACGCGCCAGAGTGGGCATGGCTTATGTGCCACAGGGGCGCGAGATATTTCCCAATTTATCTGTCACCGACAATTTGCGCATGGGTTGGGTCAAGCGGGGTCGCGCCAGTGCAGACGACTTGGATGCATTGCTAGACAACTTTCCACGCTTAAAGCCCTTGCTCGATCGCATGGGTGGGTCCTTGTCAGGCGGCGAACAACAGTTGTTGGCGCTGGCGCGTGCATTGGCGGGTGACCCGCAGTTGTTGTTGCTCGATGAACCCACCGAGGGCATACAACCTTCCATCATTGAAGAAATTGCTGAAACTCTCACCGCGCTGCGTCAGCAGCGTTCGCTCACCATTGTGTTGGTGGAGCAAAACTTGGATTTCATTGCGTCTGTGTCTGAGCGTGTGCTGGTCATTAAACGCGGTCAAATCACAGGCGAAATACCGCGCGAACATTTGAACGATTTGGATACCGTTAGCGAATACACCGGTGTGTCCAGTACCCATTAACGGTACTTGACCTTTTTTATTTCAACTCACCATCCCCCAAGGAGACAACCATGGACATGCAACTCAAAGGCTTGCGCGCACTCGTCACAGGCGGTAGCAAAGGCATTGGACGCGCCATTGCAGAAACACTGGCCAAAGAAGGTGCGAATGTCGCCTTTTGTGCCCGTAACGCCGCAGAAGTGGCAGAGGCTGCCAAAGCCATGTCTGCCTCTGGCAGCAAAGTGATTGGTTCAGTGGCCGACGTGGGCAATGCCGAAAGTTTGAAAGCATGGGTCGCCAAATCAGCTGCCGATTTGGGCGGTATCGATATCGTGGTTGCCAATGTCAGCGCTTTGGCTATTGGTGCGGATGAAGAGAGCTGGAAAAAAGGATTTGAAGTCGACATGATGGGCAGTGTGCGCTTGGTTGACAGCGCCATGCCTTTTTTGGAAAAAAGCAAACACCCCTCCATCATCACCATCTCCAGCGTATCGGGGCGAGAAATCGATTTTGCTTCAGGCCCCTACGGTGCTTTCAAAGCCGCTTTGGTTCACTACACCCAAGGCTTGGCTTACCACTTGGCCGGTAAAGGCATACGTGCCAACAGCGTGTCACCAGGCAACACGTATTTCCCCGGTGGTGTGTGGAGCCAAATTGAAAGCGGCAACCCCGACTTCTTTAAAGTGGCATTAGGCATGAATCCCACAGGCCGCATGGGCACTCCCCAAGAGATGGCCAACGCGGTGGTGTTTTTGGCCAGCCCCTTGGCCAGCTTCATCACCGGCACCAACTTGGTGGTCGATGGTGCACTGACCAAAGGCGTTCAGTTATAAGGTTTTTGGTTTTTTTCCAACCGGTTGTGCTCAAGGTGTTCGAACAGCGACAACATCCACTCAATGCGTTGAGGCATGGCACGGTTGGGAAAACCATTCAGGGCCAATTGGGACGAGGCGGTTTGTTGGCATTGTTCAACCAAGTAAGCGATACCCGCCAATGGTTGGGGTGGGTGACGTTGGGTGAATATCCAGCCCGCTTGTAAACGTGCTTGTGCCAACAACAAGGCTTTGCGCAAACCGCTCACGACAGCGCGGTGGTTAACTGAGTCCAGATCTAAGCGACGCAGCTCGTTGCCAATCTCGCCATAAATCAAACCGGCTGCCAAGATAGCGCTTCGGCAATCACGCGGTAACTCGGCGATGCCGGCCATCGAGCGTTTGTACAAGATGTCTGCTTCATCCAGCACCCGGCTGATCACGCGTTGCACCCCCGCATTGCATACGGGGTTTTTCATCCACTCTAATGGCTGAACACCTTCTTCGCGCATCCATGCCAAGGGCAGATAGATACGCTGGTTGCGAGCATCCTCACCCACATCGCGGGCAATATTGGTGAGTTGCATGGCCACACCCAATTCGCAAGCCCGTGCCAAGGTGGAGGCTTGTTGGGGCCCCATGATCCAGCACATCATCGCGCCCACACTGCCTGCTACACGGGCAGCATAGCCGTGTAAATCTTCCATGCTTTCATACTGCCGGCCATGGCCATCCCATGCAAAACCATCGAGCAAGGCGTCTAACAAATGACGCGGCAAGGTGTGGCGTTGCACCACAATGCACAGCGCGCGGTCTTCCACCGTGTTCATGGGGGTACCGGCATAAATCAAATCTAAACGGTGATGCAAGACACGCAAACTGTGTTCAATCACTCCACCTTGATCCACCATGTCGTCGGCCACACGGCAAAACGCATACAACGCAATGGCGGCAGAGCGTACACGCGGGGGTAAAAACCGACTGGCTGCAAAAAACGTTTTGGAACCACCACGCATCATCTCGACGCAAGCGTCAAGATCATCATCAGCCTGGTCAGTGAACGGCAAAGGCATGGGGAACCACCTCTTCTAATAATTTGGCTGACATCAATACACTGGGCACACCTGCACCGGGTTGGCTGCTGGCACCCACCATGAACAAATTGCGCACATCTTCACTGCGGTTGTGCGGCCTGAACCACGCGCTTTGGGTGAGGATGGGCTCCAAGCCAAAGCCTGCCCCTTGGTAAGACCATAAACGGTCTTGAAAATCTTGGGGGGTGGTGACTTTGGAAGTGACCACGTGCTGTTTCAATTGGGGCAAGACAGCGTCTTGCAAAACCGTGGCAATGGCCTCGCGGTAATGCTCGGTGATGGCTGGCCAATCGGTGCCACTGCTGAGATTGGGCACCACCGACAAAGCATAAAAACTGTCGCAGCCAGCAGGCGCCAACGAGGGGTCGGTGGCGGTGGGGCGGTACAGGTACAAGCTGAAGTCTTTGGCCAGTTTGTGGTTTTTAAAAATATCTTGCAACAAGCCTTTGTAACGGGGGCCCAGCACCATCATGTGGTGGGGGACATCGTCATAGGTGCGGTTAGTGCCGAAATACCAGACAAACAAGCCGGAAGAATATTGGCCTTTGGCAATGCGTCGATCGGTCCAGCGGTGACGGTGCTGGGGTTCCACCAAATGGCGGTAGGTCCATGCAGCGTCTCCATTGCTCACCACAATGTCAGCAGGAATGAATTCTCCGCTCGCCAGTTCAACTCCGACCGCAGCACCGTCTTGCACACGGATGCGTGTGACAGGTGAGTTGTAACGAATCGGGATATTGCGCGCTTGGATCAGATTAACCAAGGCCTGCACGATGGCACCTGTGCCGCCCATGGCTGAATGCACGCCCCAGCGGTTTTCCAAAATATGGATGAGCGAGTAGACGCAGGTGACCGAAAACGGATTGCCACCAATCAGCAAGGGGTGGAAACTCATGACAATGCGCAACTTGGGGTGTTTGATGTATTGCGCCACCATGTTGTAGATGGAGCGCCAAGCTTTCATGCGCATCAAATTGGGCATGGCTTTGATCAACTTGGGTACCGAGTCAAAGGCGATCATGCCCATCTCTTGGAAGCCCAGCTCAAAGCATGTGTGGGAGGCTTTCATCAACTTTTGAAAACCTTGTACATCGTCGGGACTGAATTTAGCCACTTCGGCCAACATGGCTTGCTCGTCGTTGCTGTAATCAAAGTGGGTGCCGTCGTCAAAGCGTATGCGGTAGAACGGTGACATCAAGCGCAGATCAACATGGTCTTTCATCTGCTTGCCGCACAGGGTGAACAGCTCTTCAATTAAGTGTGGCAAGGTAATGATGGTGGGACCCGCATCGAATGTGAATCCGTCTTGCTTGTGGACATAAGCGCGACCACCCGCCATGTCCAGTTTTTCAAACATCTGAACTTGGTAGCCTTTGACGCTCAAGCGAATGGCTGCAGCCAAGCCGCCAAACCCTGTGCCAATGACGATGGCGCGGCGGGGTTGTTGGGGCACTTTGTAGCGGCCCCGCTCGTCGGTGGTTTTGAATGCGTTCATGCCGGGTCGCCGCGGTTGGGTAAAACCACAGGCACCGGTAATTCTGGTGTTGAAGTATCTAAGCGGTAGGGACTGCGTTGCATAGCCCAGCCCCAAAGTTTTTGCAAGGGCAGGGCAAACACCATCAGTACATGCTCGATGATGGCCAAGCCCAATAACGAGCTCAGCAATACCCAAGCGGCATTGACCAACACCAAGCCGCTTTGCACTTCCCACACCATCCAAGCCCAGGTGATGCAAGATGCGCCCATGGTGAGGTAAAAGCACAGCGTGACAGGTGCTTGCTTGAAGTAGCTGCCGATATAGCGTAAATGCGCTGGCAAATAGTGTTCACCCACAAACGGGACACCAAAAAACAAATTGAGCTTGGCGCTCAAACGCATACACCACAACAAAGCAAAAGTACACAATGCCATGTGGTTGGGTTGACCCTGTTGTAGAAACAGCAACACAGCGAAGTTAAACACCAATGCCAATTCATGATGTAGCAACACCTGCAGCGATTGGATAAAGCGTTGTCGCAAACCCAAGCCAGGGTCTAAGGCAACCCGCCGCGGACCCGTTAGCCACCCGGTGAGGAATGCCATTTCATGCCAACTCCACATGGCAATGACGCTGACAAACCCAATATAGGCATTGAGCACGGTGTGCGAGCGCATGCTGATGGCGCTGGTCCACAAGCTCAAGCCCAGCAAAAAACTCAAACCAAACATGCTCCAGCGAAAACTCGTTGAAGGCAAGCGGACCAGCCACAAAATAGCTCCCGTGCCCAGCCACCAGCTGAACAGGGAGAACAGGGCAGCGCCACCAATCGACGAGAAAAAATCAGTCATTGCGTCGCCAAGTTACCAAGCGGGTTGAACCCGAATTTGGCTGGGTAAGGTATTGCGCTTGACGGGCAGGAAATACAGCCGACCAAAGGTCCAGACTGCACCCAAAGCACTGGTGGCTTGACCGATCAAACCCAGCACGCCGCCACGCTCTTTGGCTTTGGCATGGGCAATCGACAGTTCGACCAAGCGGCTCATGCCAGCGCGAAAACCTGGGTGATCGATATCGAGTTCGACTGGGAAGACTTGACGTGCAATTTCCGAGGTGATGCGAAACACCTCGTAGTCGTACTCGGTGGATTTGAAGCCCATGGCTTCGTGCAGCAAGGGGCGGGTATGGTCACGCACATACATGGTGGCGTAAACCGCTAAAAGGAAGAACCGGATCCACAACACATTGCCACCGCGAAGCAAATGGGGATGGGCTCGCATGATGAGGGCAAAAGACTCACCATGGCGGAACTCGTCATTGCACCAGCGTTCAAACCATCGGAAGATGGGGTGAAAGCGCTTGTCGGGATGGCGTTCCAATTGACGGAAGATGGTGATGTAGCGTGCGTAGCCAATCTTCTCTGACAAATAGGTCGCGTAAAAAATGTATTTGGGTTTGAAGAAGGTATAGGCCTTGGTACGTTTGAGTTGGCCTAAATCGATACCTAAATCGAAGTCTTTGAGCGACTGGTTGATAAAGCCTGCATGGCGTGACTCATCACGTGCCATGTAAGTCATCAGTTGCTTGATGTCGGGGTTGTCAATATTTTTGCGAATCTCGTTGTACAAAATGCAACCCGAAAATTCTGAGGTGAGCGAGCTGATGAGAAAGTCTAAAAATTCTTGGCGCATTTCGGGCGAGAGTTGCGGCATCAGGGTTTTAACTTCCTCGGCAAATTGCGCATCTCTTTGAAAGTGGTCGTGGTTGTTGTCGCCTTCATACTCTTTCATCATCACGTCCCATTCAGCGCGCACAGACTCGATATTCAATCGGTCCATGGCGGCGAAATCGGTGGTGTAAAAGCGTGGGCTGAGCACGGTGTTGCGAACCGCCTTGGCGTTGGCGTCGGCTGCGCTTTCCACATTGCCGATGAGCAGTTCAACGTGATCAAAGTCCAGTGAGGCGGTGGTCGTCATGGTTTACTCCTGAGTGGCAGCTTGAGCCGCTGGTGGTGTGGGCCGCAGCATGGCAAAAGACGCCATGTTGGTCGGGCCAAATGATTCGAGGTTGATGCGTTGTCCCGTGGCAGGGTCGAGCAAAGTGAGGCGACCATCGGCATGGCCGATCAACTCGAACACAGGACCCGAACCAATGCCGCGACGCATACGCTCGCGCGACAGGGTGCGCAAAATGCCACGCACAAATCCTTGCTCCCCCACATAGCGGGTGATTTCAACTGTGGATTGACCATCCATCACAGCGACATCGCCATTGGGTCGGTCTTCAAACCGCAAGGTGCGTTGCCAGTTGATGGGGCTGTGGTCTTGTGGAATTTCCATGCCTTGACCACGCAGCAAGGCCACCACCAAAAACACGCTGGATAAAAAGCCTACAAATATCCAACCGGTCAGCGCATGGCGACCTGGCAGTCCGTTGTTGGCAAGCGTGGTGTTCATGCGGTGATTTCCACAGAGGTTGCAGGGTGGTGTTGCAAAGGCTCTTGCGCCATATCGCCCAACATCACAGGCACATGCGGGTTGATGGCTTGCCAGGCTTGCAGCACACGCTCGCCCACCGTTGCCACATCAGAAATGCAGCGCAGACTGGGTTCAGGATGACGCAGCACCCAAGGGCGCGCATGGGGCCATAAATTGAGCCAAGCAATATGGTCGTCGCCTGCCAATCTGAGGGCAATGTCACCTGTGCCGTCTTGGTGGATTTTGAGTGAGGCCCCAGACAACATGCGCAAAGGCAAATTGAAGGTGAGGGTAAGCACCACGCCAATACGCATCACCACACGCTTGTTGGTGAGGGTGTAGAGGGCGGTACGGGCAGTCAGCCAAGCCATGAGACTGAGGATACTGAGGGCCATGACACTCAGCACCAAGCTCAGCAGCAAAGGCTTGACCACATGGCGCTCGGGCTCACCCAACAGGTAAGTGGCTTGCAGCGCCATCATGGCAGCGAAATATATGGCCAAGGTACGCACATGAAACACATGCACGGCCACTTGACGCCATTGCGGTGCGCCTTGCCAAATCAGACGCTCATCTGCGGGCAAGGGCTCGGGCAGACCAGGCGCTGCCTCGAACTCGTGTTCGTGGTGAGGATTGACGTTCAAAACAAGGGCTCCTGACGTTCAGGTGTGGCGTACAAAGTGCCCGCACCGTAATAGGCGGTGATTTTTTCTTCTTCCAGCAAGGTGATTTGTTCCATGCTTTTGGTTTTGGGGACGTTGGCAAATTGACCCGCCAAAAGAGCAGCTACATACACACCGCTGGATTTGATACGTGAGAAAGTCATGGGCAACAAGACGGTCTCGCCGCTTTTCAAATTGACCTCCAGGTAGCGAAACATCATTTCAGCGCGGTCAATCCACAGGTCTTTCACAGTACCTGCTACTTGTCTGTCGGCGCCATAAACAGGCAGGCCGCGTGGGTCAACATCGGGCGACATGACGCCATGGTCAGCGGCAATACGCAAGGGGACGATCTTGATGTGAGTACCATGGTAAAGATCGGGTTCATCAGCACGTGCAGCCCAAGCACCTGGCCCCACACCTGCCAACAAGGGGTCACCCACGGGTTCTAAGGGAGCGCCTAAAAAGCGGTGCGTAGGTTGGGCTGAGTAGCTGCCATCGACACGGTTGAAGTCGGGTGCCAACACTTCACGGCCATCGGCGAGTTTGAACACCTTGGGCTCGGGCACAGGCCAACCCACTTGCACAGGACCACCTTGCAAATGGCCGTTGTCCATGGGGTAGCCCTCGCGGTGGTTTTCCCGCAAGAGGTAATAAATCAGTCCCGCAAAAAATGCCCAAAACATGTAGAGCACGATTTGTGCAACATCAACATACTGGGTAATAGCACCTGTTCCCATGGCAAGTCTCCTTGAAGTGCGCCTTAAAAAATCATCAACCTGGCAGCTCTGCCAGCCCTAAACCAACCGACTTGGGGGTCAAAGCCGGCCGACGGCTGACCAATGGCCCCAAAGCAACCAACACCACAAACATCATGACCATCTCGGTCTGAAACACAAAGTTGTAGCCCGTGACATCGGACACCAGCACCTCGCCCAATTGACCTTGCGTGGCCATATGGCCCACGACATCGCGGGCAACGCCACCCAAGGCCATGGCCACGCCCGAAGCAGTGGCTTGCACCGAACCCCAAGCGCCCAGCACCATGCCAGCGTGTTCAGATCGGGTCATCTCCATGGCAGTGAGCAACATGCCCACCGAAAACAAACCGCCGCCAAATCCAATCAAAGCTGCGCCCACTTGGAACATCATCGCTGAGCCCAAAGGAGCAGAAAACATCACACAGGCAAAAGCGGGCAAACCCAGCAAAGCGCCCAAAGCCGAAAGACGAACCGCGTCGATGTGGCGCAGTACACGTGCAGAAATGGCAAACGCCAGCAAAGCGCCACCCGCACTCAAAGCAGTCAAGCCACTGGTCATGCCCACGCCCAAGCCCAGTACCTGACCGCCATAGGGTTCAAGCACGATGTCTTGCATGCTGAAGGCCGCCGAGCCCAAGCCCACGGTCCACAAAAACCGCTTCATGTGGGGTACAGCAATGAAGGCACGCCAGTTGTTGGAAAAACCATCGGGTTCACGCGCACCGCGCTTTGCGCCACGGGCTTCTTGTTTCCACAAAGAAATGAGGTTGACGGCGATCACGATGCCCGCACACGCTTGAACCACTTGAATGAGGCGCACTGGCGAGAAATTCACCAGGGACAAGCTCAACAAAGTACTGCCCCCAATCAAACCCAGCAAGGACATGGCGTAGAGCAAAGCCACCACTCGCGGACGTTTGTCTTCAGGCGCCACATCGGTGGCCAGTGCCAAACCCGCTGTTTGGGTGATTTGCATACCAGCACCCACCAACAGAAAAGCCAAAATGGCACCCACCTGTCCGATCAGCACATAACCTTCACGTGGCTCGCTCAGGTTCATCAGGGCAAATGGCATGATGGACAAACCGCCAAACATCAACAAACTGCCCATCCACATATAGGGGATGCGACGCAAACCCAAGGCAGAAGGATGGGTGTCACTGCGATAACCAATCAGGGCTCGCAAAGGCGCAAACACCAAAGGTAAGGCCACAGAAATAGCCACCCATGCGGCAGGCACTTGCAACTCGACAATCATCACGCGGTTCAAGGTACCCACTAAGAGCGCCATGGTCAAACCGATGGACAGCTGAAACATGGCCAAGCGAAACATACGCCCCAAGGGCAGTTCGGGCGACGCCGCATCGGCAAAGGGCACGTACTGCAGCATGATGGACTGCATCCATGCGGGGGGACGAAAAGCCAATTTCATGTGCGCTTCCACTCCCACGCTTGCGAGGTATAGAAACCGCTGGAAACACGCTGCATGTGGCCAGGCCGCCAACCGTGCTCACGCACGGCGCGCTCGATGTACACATGCAAGGTGGTTTTGCGAATGGGGGCCAATTGCGGCGAGCGGTCGCTGCGCGGGAACAAGCGGCCCATGGCATGGGCCACGGCCAACAGCGGCGAGTGCGGCGCAAAAGTAAACAGCACCGATTGGCGGGTGCGCTTCGTCAAGGACTCCACCGCGTTGGCAATGGTTGGGGTGTCGTAGTGGATGAGTGAATCCATGCATACCACATGGTCGAAGTCGCCGTGCTCGGCGCCCAGCATGTCACCGGCCAAAAACGTGATACTGCCGCCTTTGGCGCTGAGCGTGGGGTCGGTGAGCAGGTCTTGCGCATGGCGATCGCGGGCCAAGTTGACCAAGGTGGGTGAGAGGTCGATGGCCAGCACCTCGGCGCCGCGGCGCATGGCCTCTTGCGCCAAAGCACCGGTGCCGCAACCGGCGTCGAGCAAGCGCAGGCCGCGCATGTCTTCGGGCAGCCACGACAACAAGGTGTGGCGCATTTGGTCGCGGCCCTTGCGCACGGTGGCGCGGATGCGCCCCACGGGTGCGTTGGAGGTCAACACCTCCCAAGCTTTGGCAGCGGTGCGATCGAAATAGTGTTCGATCTCACCGCGCCGTGCGACATAGCTGGCTTGGTTCATCTCAGTCAAATCCCAACAAATCAAAAATATCGCGGTCTTTCATGGGGATGGAAGGCAGCGGGTCGGAGCCAGCCCACAAGGCTGCAGCCAAGCGCATGTACTCGTCTTGCACGGCCTTGATGGCGGGCGTGGCTTCAAGCTCAAACATGGTGCAT
>CANGPV010000020.1 GCA_947455935.1 Comamonadaceae bacterium | reverse complement strand
GCATCCACCACTTTGAGCATGACAGGGGTGATATCCAAACCCGTACCGTCTCCTTCAATGTAAGGAATGATGGGCTGGTGAGGAACGTTCAACGACATGTCTTTGTTGACGGTGATTTTTTCGCCCTGTGCGGGCACCTTGATATGCTGATACAAGAGAATGTCTCCAGGAAATAAACAATTCGGTGGCTGCCAGCTGACGCGGGGCAGTCGGTAAAACTTCAAATCATTCTAACCATGCAAACCATGATCCAACTTACGATTTCACCCTTTGACCGACTGTGCCGCACAGTGCGTGCTGGCTGCTTGGTCTTAATGGCATTGACCATGGGCACGCTTGTGGGCGCGCAAGAAGCCCAAACAGGCTTGCAACGCACCTTGATTCAAGCGGGGATGTTTCAAATCGACGCCCAAATCGCCCAAACACCTCTGCAACGGCAAATCGGCTTGATGTTTCGCAAAGAAATGGCAGTCCACGAAGGCATGTTGTTTGTGTTTGAGGAAGCGCAAACCCAATGTTTTTGGATGAAAAACACCTTGCTACCCCTGACAGCCGCATTTGTCGATGATGACGGCAGTATCGTGAATTTGGTTGATATGCAGCCGCAAACCACCGATTCACACTGCTCTGAAAAACCCGTTCGCTTTGTGCTGGAAATGCACCAAGGCTGGTTTGCCAAAAAGAAAATCGGCAAAGGCTATAAGCTCAAGGCGACTGTTTTCTCGGCTAAATAGCAGCCCCACAACTTAAGTGAGTTGCTTATGCAGAACCTGCATGGCAGCCACACCATCTCCCAAGCGGGCTTGAACTTCTTGGCCAGCCTCAAGCTCCTTGACAGACACAATGGCCCGACCTTGTGCGTTTTCCAACCAAGCATAGCCGCGCTGTAACACCAAAGCAGGGTCTAAAGAGCCCAGCAACAAGCCAGCACGGGTCAAGCGCTCCTGTTGTTTCTGAGGCAAGTCGTGACGGGCACGTTGCAACCTGATTGCTTTGGGTTGCAGTGCCATGCTGTGTCGGTTCATGAACTGCTGAGCAGCACGCCCCAAACGCGCAGCGGTTCGACCCAAACTGTGTTGCTCTTTGTTTGCCCACACTGAAGGGCGAGACAGGACGGATTGCAAGCGATCCAGTTGTTGCTCTCGGCCATCTAATGCCTGAGCCAATTGGTCAGACAGCATGGACTGGGTGCTCACAACCTGCTGCCACAAGGTGTCTCGCGCTACAGCGCACAACTCGGCTGCCGCCGTGGGTGTAGGCGCTCTGAGATCGGCACAAAAATCGGCAATGCTGACGTCGGTTTCATGGCCCACCCCGCAAATCACAGGGATGGGGCTGGCAACGATGGCATGTGCGAGTTGCTCGTCATTAAAGGCCCATAAATCTTCCAATGAACCGCCCCCACGCACCAACACAATGACATCGATATGGGGCTGGGTGGACAAATTTTGCAAAGCTTTAATCAGTTGAGCTGGTGCGTCAGCGCCTTGCACAGGGCTGGGAGAGATGACAACAGGAATATGCGGTACCCGTCGCTGCAAAGCAGTCGCCACATCATGCAAAGCCGCGGCACCCAAAGAAGTCACCACACCTATGCAACGCGGATACAAAGGGATGGGGCGCTTGCGCTCTTGTGCAAACAATCCTTGGGCTTGCAACTTGGCTTTAAGTTGCAAAAAGGCCTCGTGCAGTTGCCCTGCTCCCGCCGGTCGCATCGCCTCCACCACCAGTTGCATTTCACCCCGGGGTTCGTATACCGCCACCCGCGCTTGTGCTTGCACCAATTGGCCATCTCTGGGAGAAAAATTCAGTTGGTCTGCTGTGCGACGAAACAAGGCGCAACGAATTTGCGCCGTCCCATCTTTGAGGTTGAAATAACAGTGGCCACTGCTGGCACGGGTGAAACCGGAGACCTCACCTTGCACCATCAACATGCCAAATCGAGCTTTGAGTGAATCGGCAATCGCTTTGTTGAGGGCGCTCACACTCCAAACTTGCGGGGCAAAGGGTTCGAGCTGGGTGATAATGGGATCCATCATTTTGGGAGACGCTTTTGTTCGGGATCATACAAGCGGCTGGTTGGCCGATTTGGCCACTTTTGTTGTGCTCTGTCATTGCCTTGGCGTTGATCATTGAGCGCTTTTACAACTTGCGTTCAAGCGTTGTTTTGCCAGCCACGTTGCTTGACGATGTCTTATCCATCTCTCAACGCGGTGTACCCAGGCCCGAATCTATTGAGCATATTCAGTCCACCTCTTCATTGGGTGAAATGATCAGCGCGGGTTTGATCTTTCTGCAAAACCAGCCCCTGTGTTCCAAAGATGAATTTGAGAGTGAAATGCAAGCCAGTGGGCGCCGCGTGGCGGCCAAGTTGGAGCGTTACCTCAGCACCTTGGGGTCTATCGCTTCGGTAGCACCTTTGCTGGGTTTGTTTGGCACCGTGGTTGGCATGATCGAAATTTTTGGTTCTCAAACCCCTGGGGCCGGTAATCCCGCCCAACTCGCCCATGGCATCTCGGTGGCTTTGTACAACACGGCTTTTGGTTTGGTCATTGCCATCCCCAGTTTGGTGGCCTGGCGATATTTGCGAAGCCGGGTTGACAACTTCGTGGTGGAGCTTGAAATTGCTGCCGAGCGCATGGTGCATCACTTTTTCACCCAACGCACGCTTGCCACCTCGCCATGAAATTTGGTCGTCCTCGCTCTAACGAACCGGAAATCAACCTGATTCCGTTCATCGACGTGCTGCTGGTGGTGCTGATTTTTTTGATGCTCTCCACCACCTACGGCCGTTTGACGCAAATAGACCTCAAACTCCCCAACGCAGACTCTACCCAATTACAAGAAAAGCCCAATGAAATCCGTGTCTTGATTGGTAGCGACGGACATTATGTGGTTCAGAAAAAATCCTTAGAGGGCGCTGATATCCAAGCCATCAGCATGGCCTTGGTGGCAGCCGCTAAAGAAACCGCCAATCCCTTGGTGGTCATCAGCGCCGATGCCCGTGCCAGCCATCAATCCGTGATGCAAGTGCTTGAAGCTGCCCAAAATGCAGGCTTGCAACAAGTCACCTTCACCGCCCAAAGCCGCTCCCAAGCGACCGCCCTCCCCTGAGGTGCGATGGTCACACTCAGCCAAGTTTTGCTAGCCGCTTGGCAAAAGCGTGGGCCCATCGCTATGTGCCTGTGGCCTCTTACCTTGCTCAGCCGTTTGTACCTCCTATGGCAAGCCACGCGCTACGCCTTGGGTTGGGTAAGCGTTACTCGCTTAACCGTGCCGGTCGTGGTGGTGGGTAATGTGGTGGTGGGCGGGACAGGCAAAACGCCCATCGTGATGCATATCGCTGAACACTTGTTCCAACTGGGTTACAAGGTTGGGGTGATTGCGCGTGGCGTGGGAGGGCTGCAACAGGGCTGCACTGAAGTGCGGCAAGACAGCTTGGTCAGCCTCGTGGGCGACGAAGCTTTGCTGCTCAAACAACGCCTGGGTGTGCCCGTGTTCATTGGCAAAGCCCGAGCTCAAGCTGCTTTGCTGCTGATGAAGCAGTACCCCGATACCCAAATCATCATCAGTGACGATGGCTTGCAACACCGCGCTTTGCACCATGACATCGCAGTGTGCGTTTTTGACGACCGCGGCTTAGGCAATGGCTTCTTGCTGCCCGCTGGTCCTTTGCGAGAAAGCTGGCCAAGGCACATTAACCAAAATGTTGTTCAGATTAAGGTTCACACTGGCCAGCATTCATTTGAAGACAGTTTTCCTGCCCTGAGGCAACTGTCCCCCCAAGCCGTTAATGGGCGAGGAGAGCTTAGCGACTTGGACACTTGGCAGCACCAGCAAGTGGATGCCTTGGCTGCGATTGCCCAACCGCATACATTTTTCGCCGCCCTCCAAGCCGCAGGGCTCAGCTTAGGTGCAAAACAGGTCTTCCCAGACCACGACAGCTTGCAAGCTTGGACGCCGCCCTCACAGCGACATGTGCTTTGTACCGAAAAAGACGCGGTGAAACTATGGGCTCGCTACCCTGAGGTATGGGCGGTTCCCTTGCAATGTGAACTCTCAGCAACTTTTTGGCTTACCTTCTTGCCCCATATTCAACGACTATCATTGCACGATGGACACCAAATTGCTTGAACTGTTGGTCTGCCCTGTCACCAAAGGCAGCTTGGAATATGACCGCGAGAAGGCCGAATTGATTTCGCGCAGCGCGCGCTTGGCCTACCCCATTCGTGACGGCATTCCCGTTTTGCTGGAAATGGAAGCTAGGACCTTGACCGACGCTGAATTGGAACGCTGATTGAGCTCCATGAACTTTGTGGTGCTGATTCCTGCGCGGTTGGCTGCCAGTCGCTTGCCCAATAAACCTTTGGCTGATTTAGCGGGTATTCCCATGGTGGTTCGGGTAGCGCAACGGGCGCAACTCTCCCAAGCCAGCCAAACCGTGGTGGCTACCGACAGCCCTGAAGTCATGCAGGTGTGCCAGCAGTTTGGCGTGAAGGCGGTGATGACCCGCTCGGATCATCCCAGTGGCAGTGACCGTTTGGCCGAAGCGGCTGCTTTGTTAAATCTGCCCGACGACACGATTGTGGTGAATGTGCAAGGCGATGAGCCTTTGATAGACCCGCACAACATCCATGCCGTCGCACAGCTGCTGCACGATCAGCCCGATTGCAGCATGAGCACCTTGGCCGACCCCATCACCCAGCTTGAAGAATGGCTCAGCCCGCACTGCGTCAAAGTGGTGATGAATGCGCAGTCTCAAGCGCTGTATTTCAGTCGCGCCAGCATTCCCCATCAGCGTGGCGCTGCGGCCGATCAACTGCCCGCGCATCCGGTCTACCGCCATGTCGGTTTGTACGCCTACCGCTGTGAATTTTTGAAGCTTTACCCTACATTGACGCCGTGCGCCGCTGAACAAGCCGAGGCCTTGGAGCAGTTACGGGTGTTGTGGCATGGTTATCACATTGGGGTACATGTGTCCCAGCAACCCAGTGCGGCTGGTGTGGACACCCCCGCTGACTTAGAGCGCGTACGCCAATGGCTTAGCCAGCAGACCTGACAGTCCGGCGAAAGTTCTGCGTGTTATTCTCGGTACAAGACAAAAAAGCGCACTGCCAAGACAGTGCCAAAGAACTCGCAAGGAAGACAATGAGACTGATTCTGTTGGGCGCACCAGGCGCTGGCAAAGGCACACAAGCCGCTTTCATTTGCCAACATTACGGCATTCCCCAAATCTCCACCGGCGACATGCTGCGTGCTGCTGTCAAAGCAGGCACCGACATGGGTTTGGCCGCTAAAAAAGTCATGGATGCCGGCGGTTTGGTGGGTGACGACATCATCATTGGCTTGGTCAAAGAGCGGATTGCCCAACCCGATTGCGCCAAAGGCTTTTTGTTTGACGGCTTCCCCCGCACCATTCCCCAAGCAGATGCCATGAAACAAGCGGGTGTCAAGCTGGACTGCGTTCTCGAAATTGACGTGCCCTTTGATGCCATCATCGAGCGCATGAGCGGTCGCCGCGTGCATGTGGCCAGCGGGCGCACCTACCATGTTCGCTTTAACCCCCCCAAGGTGGAAGGTATGGACGATGTCAGCGGTGAACCCCTGATTCAACGCGACGACGACAAAGAAGACACCGTTAAAAAGCGCTTAGAGGTTTACAGCGCCCAAACCCGTCCTTTGGTCGACTACTACGATTCTTGGTCTAAACAAGAACCGGCTATTGCGCCCCGTTACCGCGCCATCAGCGGTCAAGGCAGCGTGGAAGACATTACCGCCCGCGCCTTCCAAGCCCTTCAAAGCTGAGCTTCTTGTTCTGCCAGTAAGTGGAGACACAAAGCCGTTCTGGCTTTGGCTGCACTCCAATGTGTGACCTCTCCCCACGTAGTGTTGGCTTGCGCATGGGCTCTGCCCTCTAAGCAGCGACTGCTCAGCCAAACCCTGACTCCTTTATCAACCGCCTGTTGCAGGGCTTGCTCCAAGCCTAGGCTGGCTGTTCCCATGCCGGTTCCGGCCAACACCATTCCCGCCAAAGGCGTGATTTCTGTCGCCGAGGTGGCCAGCAAGCCCCTAACAACTGCCCCATCGTTCAAGGCATGGTTGGTCACCATTTCTACCCTTGGCCAAGTCGACTGGGCTAAGGCGTAGTTCAAACTGGGGCGATGTGTTTGTGAATGATGAGGAAGTTGGCGATGCACTTGCCAACCGTTGGCTTGTTTGCTGGCGTAACAAACTTGCGGGGAACTGGTGAAAGCATCCACACTTTCTGTGGTGAGTTTTTGCACATCGTTGGACAGATGTACTTTGCCCGCGCACACCACAAACACTGCAGATTCCTGTGTGGTGGAGGCCCAATGGAGGGCATCTTTGAGGTTGCCGGGGCCGTCGGCATCAGGGGCATTGGCCGGCAACATGGCGCAAGTCAACACGATGGGCTTAGGCCATGGCCCAAAAGCTTGGAGCAAATAAGCGGTTTCTTCCAAGGTATCGGTCCCGTGGGTAATGACGATAGCGCGGGTCTGAGGTGACTGCATCTCATCGTTCACCGCCCTTAACAAGGCCTGCCAATCGGCTACTTGCATGTCCTTGCTGTTGATTTGCGCCACATTGCGCACCACCATGGAAAACCCCAGTGCAGCACCCAATTGAGCCACCAAGTCAGTTATTCCTAACGCGCCAGCTTTGTATTCTTTTGGATTGTTAGGGTCTGCTGCAACACCTGCAATGGTGCCACCCATGCCTAAAACAGCAATGTTTGATGAATTATTTTGTGCCATGGGCTTGTAGAAAGTAAAAAACTGGTTAAAAATACAGTTACTGGATATCTAAACAGTGTCAATGTGTTTCGGAATGTCCATTTTCACCTACCTCAGGAGCCACCATGGAACCCAGCAAGCTCACCGCCAGGCAACAGCAAATCCTTTCCCTGATTGAGACCGCCATTCGCCAAACCGGCGCGCCACCCACACGCGCCGAAATTGCAAAAGAACTGGGCTTCAAGTCGGCCAATGCTGCGGAAGAACATCTGCAGGCCTTGGCTCGCAAAGGGTATATACAACTTGTCAGCGGTACCTCACGCGGTATTCGCCTAAGAAACCCAGAACACGCCACCCAACTCGAATCTCCCCGCACGCCCTATTCCCTGTCCTTGCCAGGCTTGGGACAGCTGGTGCTGCCCTTGGTCGGACGCGTAGCAGCAGGCTCTCCCATCTTGGCGCAAGAACATATTGAGCAAAGTTACGCTGTTCAAAGCGCTTTGTTTTCCCAAACCCCTGACTATCTGCTTAAAGTGCGTGGTTTGTCCATGCGTGATATCGGCATATTAGACGGCGACTTGCTGGCGGTGAAATCCACCTCAGACGCCCGCAACGGCCAAATCGTGGTGGCCAGGTTGGGTGAAGAAGTCACCGTCAAACGCTTTGAAAAAAACGCCTCCGGCATTCACTTGCACCCTGAAAACAGCGATTTCTCCACCATCCACGTCAGTCCCAGCGACAGCTTTCATATCGAAGGCTTGGCCGTGGGCCTCATCCGTCACCAGTTTTAACCCCTCATCGGAGCCAGCATGAACCTCGCACTCATCAGCACACACCAAATATTCCAACGCATTGACGCAGCCTATAAAGCGCTCTGGCCTGCCAATGACCCCATGATGGCAGCACCTACAACAGCTCTTGCTGTACCTCGCCATCCCAAGCCTTTGCGGGTGGTCCGTGTTGCCGAAGACGGTGGCCACTCCCCTAGCAACGCTGGTCGCATGGTCATGTCAGGGCGTATGGCAGACATCTGCGCCGAACTCGACCGCTTGGTTCACCTCGAAGCCAGCAAGTCCTTGCGCTGATAGATGCCCAGGCCTTAGAGGCTCAGGCTTTTTTGGCCGTCAAACTGGTCATCAAAGCCGCGTTTTCTTTGCGGTCAGCCAGCACTTTTTGCATATGAGGGCTTTCAGCCATTTTTTGGCCATAGGCTTTGACAGGCAAATCGGCCAATAAGTCTTCACCCAACACCAGCTTGCTGGCGCTTGCCGCAATGGGCAAATGGAAAGCAGCTGAACAATCGGCCAAGGTGAACTTATCACCCGCCACATAAGGCGAAAATTTGGCTAATTTGGCAAAACCGGCAACGCCTTTGCTTAAGTTTTTACGCACACGCTCTTTGGTGCCCTCACTCACCTGGCCACCAAAGAATGCTTGGGGGTACAACTCCCGCGCCACCAGTTCTATGTGCAACTCCAAATACACAATCAACTCTCTCACCCTGGCCGCTTGCATGGGGTCCTTGGGTAATAAAGAATGCTCCGGATAAGCTTGCTCAAGGTACTCGGCTATCACCATGGATTCGGTCAAACAACCTTCTGGCGTTTGCAAAAATGGCACCTTGCCCAGTACAGATCGATTCATCAGTTTGGGATGGTTGTTGCCCACCCAAACCAACTCTTCTTCAAAAGGAATGCCCTTTTCCAGCAACTGCAATTTGACTTTGTTGTAATAGTTACTGGCTGCAAAACCGCACAATTTCAACGACATGGGAAGCCCTTCAGTTAAATAATGTGCTGGCATTCTGTCACACAGAGGTGTTGAGTCATCTTGCTGACTACCCCCATAAAACCATCGCTAGACGAAGAGATAATCCTCGGTTATGAATTCCATCTTTTCTACGGTTGGCGTGTGCGGCACGGGTGCCATGGGCCAAGGTATTGCACAAATGGCGGCTCAAGCGGGCAGTCAAGTGCTGTTGTTCGATGCTTCTGCTCTACGAGCTGTTCAAGCCCAACAGGCCATAGGCCAACAATGGCAAAAAATGCACGACAAGGGACGCATCACGGCCAGCCAATGGGAGAACTACCAAGCCAGGCTGCACACCTGCGAGAGCTTGAAAGATTTGGCACCTTGTCAATTGGTGATTGAGGCGATTGTTGAAAATGCGCAGGTTAAACAAGCCTTGTTTGCGCAACTGAGCGAAGTGATCTCAGGCGAGGCCATATTAGCCAGCAACACCTCTTCGTTGTCCATCACTGCCTTGGCCGCTGGTCTGCCACGGCCTGAACAATTTGCAGGTTTGCATTTTTTCAATCCTGTGCCTCTGATGAAAGTGGTTGAAGTCGTTCCAGGGCTTGCCACTGCGCCTGCAGTTTGTGACAAATTAAAAGCTTATGTGCTGACCATGTGCCACCAAGCAGTGTTGGCGCAAGACACCCCAGGTTTCATCGTCAACCATGCAGGTCGGGGCTATGGCACCGAGGCTTTGCGTATCGTTGGCGAAGGCGTGGCTGATTTCGCCACCATCGACCGCATATTGCGTGACCAAGTAGGCTTCAAACTCGGCCCCTTTGAATTGATGGACTTGACGGCTTTGGATGTCTCTCACCCTGTCATGGAATCCATTTACCACCAGTATTTTGAAGAGCCGCGCTACCGGCCCAGCGTCATCACCGCGCAACGTTTGGCGGGTGGCTGGTTGGGACGTAAATCAGGGCAAGGTTTTTACACCTATACAGACGGCAAAGCCCAAACCCCTGCCGAAGCAACTGCCCCAACACACACGAATCTTCCGCCTGTCTGGGTATCTGCCCGTGCGGCGCGACGTGCCGAACTGTTGCAACTGCTTAAAAACCTAGGTGCAAGCATTGAAACAGGGGCAGCGCCGTCTAACCAAGCCCTGTGTTGGGTAGCGCCTTTGGGTTTTGATGTGACCACCTGTGCCATTGTGGAGCGCTTGGACCCGGCTCGCACCCTGGGCATAGACATGCTCATGCCCGATGAGGCCACGCAACGTCGCGTGCTGGCCACCAACCCAGCCACCCGCAGCGACATGCGTGACGCCGCCCATGCCCTCATGGCCTCCGACGGTAAAGCGGTCAGCGTGATCCAAGACAGCGGTGGCTTTGTGACCCAACGCGTGGTGGCCCATATCGTCAATATCGCCAGCGATATGTGCCAACAAGGCATTTGCAGCCCTGCCGATTTGGACACCGCCGTCACTTTAGGCTTGGGGTACCCGTTAGGACCTTTGGCCTTGGGCGACCGTTTGGGTGCTGACAACTTGCTGGAAGTGCTGTTTAACCTGCAAACTGTGTATGGCGACCCGCGTTACCGCCCCAGCCCTTGGTTACGCCGCCGTGGTGCACTGGGTTTAAGCTTGAGACATCTTTCCATTTAAACCATGACAGCCCAACTCAAAAGCCACAGCCAAGGCCAAACACTGGTCTTGACCATCTCCAACCCCGAACACCGCAATGCCTTGGACCCTGCCATGTACAGCGCAGGGGTCGAGGCTTTGAATGTGGCTGAAACCAACCCTGATATCCGCAGCGTTATCTTGACGGGTGAAGGGGTGAATTTTTGTGCCGGCGGCAATCTCAATCGCATCCTGGCCAACCGCCAAGCACCGCCCGATCAACAGTCGCAGGGCATAGACGGCTTACACAACTGGGTGGAAGCCCTAAGGACCTTTCCCAAGCCAGTGATTGCAGCGGTAGAAGGTGCTGCTGCGGGCGCAGGTTTCTCTTTGGTGTTGGCTTGTGACATGGTGGTGGCGTCCACTGACAGTCTGTTTGTCATGGCTTATTCGTCAGTCGGTTTGTCGCCTGATGGCGGTGGGAGTTGGTTTCTCAGCCGTGCCTTGCCCCGCGCCTTGGTCAGCCAATTCATGATGTTGGGCGAACGCATCCCTGGGCAAAAGCTGTTCGATGCAGGCTTGGTCAATCAATTGGTCCCCAAAGGCGAGGTGTTGAGCCAAGCCTTGGTACTGGCTGATAGATTGAACCAGCGTGCACCGAATGCCTTGGCCAGCATCAAAGAGTTGACCCAGTCCGCGGCCCGAGATGACCTGTTTGCCCATTTGCAAACCGAAAAGCAGCATTTCTTGAAAAACCTCAACCATGTCAACGCTGGCATGGGAATTCAAGCCTTTTTGGACAAACAAACACCTCACTACAAACCCTAGCGTTGTCGCTGGCGGTCCCGTCGGCGACAAATTTCAACCACTCGGTCACCGAAAAGACAGTTCATGGACGACCCTATCCTTACCATTGAGGAACGCGAGGCGATCAACACCGGTCGTTGGTTTTCCTCTCTTTCCCCTTCACTGCGACACGACATACTCCGATGCGCTTACGTCAAACGACTCAAAGACGGCGATTTGATCTCCGCCCGTGGCGACCCACCCGAGGAGTGGATGGCCTGTGCCAAGGGCGCGGTGAGGGTCAGCAGCACCTCGCTGTCGGGCAAGCAAATCACCTTCACCTATGTGGAACCAGGGATTTGGTTTGGCGATGTGGCCATCTTGGACGGCGACACCCGCACCCACGATGTCTACGCCCACGGCGACACCACCATCTTGTGTGTGGCCAAGGCCGATTTTCAGAAAATCTTGGCCACGCACGTCGAGCTTTACGATGCCATGCTGAGGCTGCAAGCCAGGCGAATTCGCCAACTGTTTGGCTTGGTCGAGGACCTCAACACCCTGCCCCTGCGCTCTCGCTTGGCCAAACAACTGCTGCATTTGGCCCGAAGTTATGGCGTTCCGTCTTTGCACCACGGCAGCGAAACTCGCATCGGCTTGCATTTGGCGCAAGAGGAGTTGGCGCAACTGCTGGGTGCGTCTCGCCAACGGGTCAACCAAGAATTGAAGGCCATGGAGCGCGAGGAGATTTTGCGCATCGAACCCGGCGGCTTGGTGGTACGCGACCGCGAAGCCTTGTTGCGCATCAGTTCATCCGAGTAAACCCATGAGCGCCTTTGACAATTTTGTAGGTACCCGCGAGGTGAGCGACGCCCACCGCTTTGACACCCAAGCCCTGACCAGCTGGCTGCAAGCCCATATGCCAGGGTTTTCAGGCCCCTTGGAAGTGGAGATGTTCAAAGGCGGGCAGTCCAACCCCACTTACAAACTCAACACCCCCAGCAAAAGCTATGTGATGCGAGCCAAACCAGGGCCAGTCGCTAAGTTGCTGCCCTCGGCCCATGCAATTGAGCGCGAGTACGCGGTGATGAGCGGGTTACATGGTACCGGCGTGCCTGTGGCGCAGATGCATGTGCTGTGCGACGACGAGTCTGTCATTGGCCGGGCGTTTTATGTGATGGAGTTTGTGCAAGGGCGGGTGTTGTGGGACCAGGCCTTGCCTGGCATGACTGCGTCCGAGCGCCGCGAAATTTACTTAGAGATGAACCGCGTCATCGCCGCTTTGCATGCGGTGGACCATGTCGCCCAAGGCTTGGGCAGTTTTGGCAAACCGGGCAATTACTTTGACCGTCAAATTGGGCGCTGGAGCAAGCAGTACATCGCGTCCGTCACCCAGCCCATTCCCGAGATGGACAAGCTGATGGAGTGGCTGCCCGCCCATATGCCTGCCAGCGCCCGTGCCGACCACACCTGCATCGTGCATGGCGATTTCCGCTTGGATAACCTCATCTTCCACCCTAGCGAGCCCAAGGTCTTGGCAGTGCTTGATTGGGAGCTCTCCACCTTGGGTCATCCCTTGGCCGACTTCAGCTACCACTGCATGTCGTGGCACATCCCGCCTGGCAGCTTCAGAGGCATTGGCGGCTTGGACCACGCGGCTTTAGGCATTCCTGCGGCAGATGAATACATCGACCTGTATTGCCAGCGCAGCGGTTTGACCACCTTGGAAGCTTTAAAGCCCGATTGGAATTTCTACCTCGCCTACAACATGTTCCGTATCGCCGCCATCTTGCAAGGCATTGCCAAGCGGGTGGAAGACGGTACGGCTTCCAGCGCTCAGGCCAAGGCCTCGGGTGCAGGCGCAAGACCCATGGCCGAGCTGGCATGGTTATTTGCCCAGCGCAGCGATGCTTGATTTTTGATACCTATTAAACCAACGGAGACTCCTGATGAATTTCGACTACACCGACAAGGTCAAAACCATGCAAGCGCGTTTACTCGCCTTCATGGACGAGCATATTTACCCCAACGAGGCTCGCTTCTTTGCGGAAATTGCCGCCAACCGCGCCGCTGGAAACGCATGGATTCCCACCAAAATCGTGGAAGAACTCAAACCCTTGGCCCGCAAAGCAGGCTTATGGAACCTGTTTTTGCCCCATTCCAAACGCGCCCCTGAGGGCTTGAGCAATTTGGAATACGCGCCCATGTGCGAAATCATGGGCCGTGTGCCTTTCGCCGCCGAGGTGTTCAACTGTTCTGCGCCTGACACCGGCAACATGGAAACCTTGGAGCGCTATGCCAGCGAGTCGCTGAAAGACCAATGGCTAGAGCCCCTGCTGCGCGGCGAGATTCGTTCAGCCTTTTTGATGACTGAGCCCGATGTCGCATCATCTGACGCCACCAACATCCAGTGCAGCATCCGCCGCGAGGGTGACCACTACGTCATCAATGGCCGCAAATGGTGGTCCTCTGGCGCAGGTGACCCCCGTTGCGCGGTGTACATCGTCATGGGCAAAACCGATCCCGATGCGCCCCGCCATTCGCAGCAAAGCATGATCGTGGTGCCAGCCAATGCGCCGGGCGTGGAAATTTTGCGCCCCTTGACGGTGTTTGGCTATGACGATGCGCCGCATGGCCACATGGAAGTGGTGCTGAAGAACGTGCGTGTGCCTGTGGGCAATTTGCTCTTGGGTGAAGGCCGTGGCTTCGAGATCGCCCAAGGCCGCTTAGGCCCAGGACGTATTCACCACTGTATGCGCACCATCGGATGTGCTGAACGTGCGCTGGAGTTGATGTGCAAACGCCTTAACAGCCGCACCGCCTTTGGCAAACTCATTTCTGCCCAAGGTGTGTGGCACGAGCGCATTGCCGAATCTCGGATCATGATCGAGCAAGCCCGTTTGCTGACCCTCAAAGCCGCCTACATGATGGACACCGTGGGCAACAAAATCGCCAAAACCGAAATCGCCATGATCAAGGTCATTGCCCCCGTGATGGCCACCCAAATCATCGATTGGGCGATTCAAGCCCATGGTGCAGGCGGCGTCAGCGACGATTTCCCCTTGGCTTACGCTTATGCGCATCAGCGCACCCTGCGCTTGGCCGACGGTCCCGACGAAGTGCACCGCAACTCGATCGCCAAGCTGGAGTTAGCTCGTCACATCGCCACCTTCCCTCAGGAAGTGGAGATGCCCATCACCCGCGGCTCCTAAGCGCAACCAAGGCAACACCCCATGATCGATGTCTACACCTGGCCCACGCCCAATGGGCACAAAGTCCATGTCATGCTGGAAGAGTGCGGCTACCGATTGGGGCGCGATTGGTTGGCGCACCCCATTCACATCGGCCAGGGTGAGCAATTCACGCCTGAGTTTTTAACCATCAGCCCCAACAACAAGATTCCCGCCTTGGTCGACCCGAGTGGGCCGGACGGCAAGCCCATCAGCTTGTTCGAGTCGGGTGCCATTCTGATTTACTTGGCCGCCAAAACGGGTAAATTCATGCCGGCCAGTGACCGCGGCAAGTACGAGGTGCTGCAGTGGCTGATGTTTCAAATGGGCGGTGTGGGCCCCATGCTGGGTCAAGCGCATCACTTCCGCATCTATGCCCCCGAAAAAGTGCCTTATGGCATTGACCGCTATACCAACGAAGCCAAACGCTTGTATGGGGTGATGGACCGACAGCTGGCGCATCACCCATTTATTGCGGGCAAAACCTACAGCATCGCTGACATTGCTATCTTTCCTTGGGTACGCAGTTGGGAGCACCAAGGAATTGATTGGGCCGATTACCCGCGTTTAAAAGAATGGTTTGACACCATGGGCGCTAGGCCAGCGGTGCAACGTGGCTGCGCCGTGTTGGCGGATTTACGCAAACCCCTGCAAGACGACAAAAAGGCCATGGAAACCTTGTTTGGGAAAACTCAATACAAACGCTAAAGCTTGATCTTCAAGACGCTGTTGGCATTGGTTCCACCTGTGCAGGTGCCATTGCTGGCATACAAATAAGAACCGCTGATCGCTAAACCCGCCAACCCGCAAAACCCTGGGTTGGCGGTCTTCCAAATCCCTGTGCTGGCGCTGATGAAGACCTCGGCCACGCTGTTGTCAGACATTTTTTTGCGACTGATGTAGCCGTTGTTACCAGTCACATCACCTTTGTTGGCTATATAGGCGTAGGTGCCATCAAAGACGATGGCATTGGGGAGGTTAAAGCTACCCCAAGGCATGGTCTCGTTGGTCGCACCCGAAATTTTGATCACCATGCCAGGGTCGAGGACCGTCACAAACACGTCTGAACCTGAAACGCCAATACCTTGAGGAAAGCCTTGGGGTATGGCGCGGGCCACAGGGTCTAAACTGAAATTAGAAGCAATGTCATAAGTAGCTACTTGGTTGGTTGTGTTGTCAGCCACATAAAGCTTTCCATTGGCAAAACCAATGCCATAGTAATTCGCCTTTAAAACTATATTGGTTTGATTTTTATAAATACCTGCGCCGCCGGCGCTTCCCGTACCCGTGAAGAAAAGATCATTGCCGTAAACCGCCAGGCCAAAAGGTTGAAATGAGGGTATCGAAAAAAAATCGCTTCCAGACAATGCATTTTTGATGCTGTTGGTTCCCATATTGGCCACATACAGCGTGCCATCTTTAAACACCATATGTTTGGGTTGATCCAAACCAGAGGCAAACAAAGTGACCGTTTTGGAAGCCACACCATCGTCGCCTGAACCGCCACCGCCTCCACCGCCACATGCGGTGATGAAACCCAAAAGCAAAAGGCAAAAAACGTAAGAAAAACGCATACACATGTTGAAAACAGTATCGGATGAGAGGTGTTGACCTTGAGTTGATAATACCCCTCACCAACGCCACACCTGATTGACCATGCGCAAACTTTTCTCAACTCACCTCATCGCTTTGCTGGGACTGACACTGGCGCTGGTGGCTTGCTCTGATGCCAAGCCCGAGGCGGAGCCCAAATTCAAGCCCATTCCAGAAAAGCGCAGCGAGAACAAAGGCGACCCTGATACCTTTGACCGACGAGTTCAGGCGGTGCTCAATGAAGGCTCGCAAAGCCAAGAGGGTAAGCAAGAAGCGCCCAAGGCCTCTAAAGCCAGACCACCCAACTCAGGTAAAGAACCCATGGTGTTGCTGGACAAAACCAACCGTCCCTTGGGCGAAGTGGTACACCACAAAGACAAAATGGACTACTACGAATGCAAGGGCATCATCGCGCCATGGTTCCAAGAATTGATCGTGGCGGAGATGAACTACTTCAACGAACTGGCTGAACTGCCTTTTGTACATCCTGAAAACTGTATCGTGACTTACGGTACAGAGAAAAGCCTCACCCCTGGTCGAATTGGTGTGCAGTTATTTGAAACACGTAAAGAGTTCGATAAATGCGTGCGCAACGATTTTTGTCCGATTTTCCGCACCGTCAACTTTGTACCTATCAATAAATCTTTGATGCGCTCTTATTTCATCTCCAATACCAATTCCAAAGAAATTTTCCAGCATTGCGTGACCGACACAGGCAAATGGCACCGCAATTCCACCTGCTACACCATCGATTGACAACCCAACAAGCTCAAGACTTGGCTTTTTCGGTCGATGTACAAGGGTCACCCTATTTTTGAGCCATGAATAAACTGCGTTTTCTCCTTGTATCCGCCTCGTTTGTTGGCATGTTGTCGCTATGGGCGGTGCCCGTGTGGGCGAATGATCCCCCCAAGCCCGCTGCCGATGCCCATGGCGCGCCCGCCAAAGATGCCCATGGCGCGCCCGCCAAAGACGACCACGGAGCCAAAGATGCCCATGGTGCACCCGCGAAAGATGCCCATGGCGCGCCCGCCAAGGCCGAAAAACCCACACGCACCTTTGAGGGCCAAGAGCCGCTGTTTTATTTCGACTCTAAACGTCGACCTTACATAGAGCCTTTCCACAAAACCGAGGAAGAAGAATATTTTGTCTGCCGTGGTGTGATTGGCGAATGGTTCCGTCAATTGATGGCCGAAGAGGCGAACATGTTGGCGGCTAAAGATGGCTTAAACAAAGTCACAGGATCGACATGTGCGGTTCGTTTGGTGGCCACCCACCATGGAAAAAAACTACCTATTGTGTCGGTGGAGTTGTATGTCAATTCCAACGTCATGCGCAGCTGTATCTTGGGTGAATCGTGCCCGCAGTCACGTACGGTCATCATGTACGTGTTGAATAAAACGCTGTACCGCAGTTACTTCATCACCGACCACGAACGAAAAATCCGCCGCGCCTATTGCCTTGATAACAAAAGCAATGTGCTGGCCAAGGAAGAATGTTGGAGCCACTTTTTTGACAAGGCGGCTAAAGAAACGCCTAAAGAGCATCACTGATCAGTGGCTTATTGGCCTGACCGGAGGGGATCGAACCCCCGACCCACAGCTTAGAAGGCTGTTGCTCTATCCAACTGAGCTACGGTCAGCAAGTTGGTCGGGGCGATAGGATTCGAACCTACGACCCTCTGGTCCCAAACCAGATGCGCTACCAGACTGCGCTACACCCCGATACAAGTATTCTACCTGCACAAGACCAGCATTCCTTGTTTGACTCGTCGTCGTGCATTTTCTTGCATGTTGCCCTAAGCAATAATATGCACATATGCATGTCCGCTCCCCTGCCCACGCCTCATCTGCGCCCACGGTGACGCTGCCCAAGGTCTATAACGCAGCACACGATTTGCTTTCGCGCCATGAAGAGCGTGCAAACAAAACGGCTTATATCGATGCTTCAACCGGTAACACACTGACTTTTCAAGAACTCAGCGTTAAAGCCCATCAATTTGCGCAAGGCTTGTTGGATTTGGGTTTACAACAAGAGCAACGCGTGTTGCTATGCATGCACGATGGCTTGCATTGGCCCGTTGCCTTTTTAGGTTGTATCTTGGCGGGCGTGGTTCCCATTGCGGTGAATACCTTGCTGACTGCGCAAGACTATGAATTCATGCTGAAAGACTCCAGAGCACAAGGCTTGTTGGTGTCTGCGCCACTGTGGCCGCAGTTTGAAAAAATAGTCTCACACGCGCCTGCTTGCAAACATGTGGTGGTGGACACCGATGGCTCCCATGCTGCAGGTATCACCATCGCACAACTTATTGCCAAGTCCCAGCCCTTAAAACAAGCCGCCCACACCTTGGCCGACGATGTGTGTTTTTGGTTGTACTCCAGCGGTTCCACGGGGTCACCCAAAGGTACCGTGCATTTGCACAGTCATCTCATTCATACCGCCGAGTTGTATGGCCGCGCCGTACTGGGCCTGCAAGACAGCGATGTGGTGTTTTCAGCGGCCAAGTTGTTTTTCGCCTATGGCTTGGGCAATGCGCTGAGCTTTCCCCTCGCCCAAGGCGCAACCACGGTGTTGTTTGGTCAACGTGCTACTCCCTCTGATGTATTTCGCTTGCTAAGCACCTACAAGCCCTCGGTGTTTTATGGGGTACCTACCTTGTTTGCCAGCATGTTGGCTGAGGCTCAGCGCCCCAGCCCTGATGAAATGAATTTACGTGTATGCACCAGTGCGGGTGAAGCCTTGCCGGCAGACATTGGCAAACGTTGGCAGGCCGAGTTTGGTGTGGAGATATTGGACGGCATTGGGTCGACCGAAATGTTGCACATCTTTTTATCCAACCGGCCTGGACGTGTGCGCTACGGCACCACCGGTGAAGTTGTGCCGGGCTATGCCTTGCGCTTGGTCAATGACGACGGTCAGGTCTGTGGTGTAGGCGAATTGGGGGAGTTACAAATTCAAGGCCCTACATCGGCCATCATGTACTGGAACAACCGAGAAAAAACCAAACACACTTTCGCAGGTGAATGGACCCGCAGTGGTGACAAATACAGCGTCGATGAAGATGGCTTCTATACCTATGGCGGTCGCAGTGACGATATGCTTAAAGTGGGTGGCATTTATGTTTCACCTTTTGAGGTTGAAGCGTCCTTGATGACACACGAAGCGGTGCTTGAAGCGGCTGTGATTGGTGTTAATGACGAACAAGGATTGACCAAGCCCAAAGCGTTTGTGGTGTGCAAGCCAGGGCGCAATGTCAGCGCTGATGACCTGAAACTGCATGTCAAATCGCAACTCGCACCCTACAAATACCCGCGCTGGGTTGAGTTTGTGAATGAATTACCCAAAACTGCCACCGGCAAAATACAGCGCTTTAAGCTTCGCGCCCTTTCCACCTAAAACCTTTGCCTCAGGAGACCCCCATGACCTCTCGCCGTCAATTGCTCACCCAATCCGCCGCCCTCGTTGGTGCTGCCTCCTCTGGCTTATGGTTGCCTGCGCATGCGCAAAACAGCAAATTGCGCATCGGTTTGATGTTGCCTTACACAGGCACTTTTACCCAACTGGGCGTGGCTATTGACAACGGTTTTCGCATGGCTTTGCTAGAAGCGGGGGGCAAAGTCGGTGGCCGCGAGGTGGAATTCTTTAAAGTTGACGACGAGTCCGAACCTTCTAAGGGCGTGGAAAACGCCAACAAACTGGTGCAGCGCGACAAAGTAGATGTTTTGATTGGCACAGTTCACTCAGGCGTGCAAATGGGTATTCACAAAGTTGCGCGTGAAACCGGTGTGCTCAACATCATCCCCAATGCAGGCATGCATGCCGCTACCCGTGCTTTGTGTGCGCCCAATGTGTTTCGTACGTCCTTCACCAATGGCCAAACCACCCAAGCGCTGGGCAAAGTCATGGTCGATAAAGGCCATAAAAAGGCGGTATGGATAACCTGGAAATACGCTGCAGGTGACGAGGCAGGTGAGAGCTTCAAAGAAGGCTACACAGCCGCAGGTGGCACCATCGTCAAAGAGCTGGGCCTGCCTTTCCCCAATGTAGAGTTCCAAGCTTTGCTCACTGAAATTGCTTCCCTCAAACCCGATGCAGTGGCCTGTTTCTTCTCGGGTGGCGGTGCCTCCAAATTCATACGCGACTATGCAGCTGCAGGTTTGGCTGGAAAAATTCCTTTGTATGGCTCAGGTTTTTTGACCGAAGGTTTGTTGGACGACGAGTTAGCGCCTTCCGCCCAAGGCATCATGACCACCTTGCACTACAGCGCTTCCCTTTCGAGCAAACGCAACGACGCTTTTCGTTTGGCCTATGCCAAGACCTACAAAATGCAACCCGATGTGTTTGCGGTGCAAGGCTATGACGCGGGCTTATTGCTCATGCAAGGTGCGGCGGCTGTCAATGGCGACTTGTCCAACAAAAAAGCTTTGTATGCCGCCATGGAAGGTGCAGTGATTGACAGCCCCCGTGGTAAATGGGCCATGAGCAAAGCGCACAACCCTGTGCAAGACATGTACTTGCGCGTGGTCAAAGGCAAAGAAAACGTGGTGCTGGGTGTGGCTGCTAAGGCCTTGGCCGACTCAGGCGCGGGCTGTAAGTTGGTTTGATGGATCTCGCTAATTTTTTCATCCAACTACTCAACAGCGTTCAATACGGTCTGCTGCTGTTTTTATTGGCAGCGGGACTGACATTGATTTTCGGCATCATGGGCGTGGTCAATTTGGCCCATGGTGCTTTTTACATGTTGGGTGCCTATATTGCTTACGCGCTGACGGCTGCATGGGGCAATTTGGCTTTAGCGATCGTGGCGGGCACACTTATCAGTATCGCCATCGGTTGGGGATTGGAAAAAGTACTGTTTCATCGTTTTTATCACCGCAGCCATTTGGATCAGGTGCTGCTGACGTTTGGTCTGATTTACATCTTGGAAGAAATACGCTCCATGCTATGGGGTGACGATGTCCACAGCGTGGCGGTACCTGCTGTACTCGATTGGTCGATTCAACTCACCGACACCTTGTCTTACCCTGCTTACCGCCTGTTCATGCTGGCGATGTGTACGGCTTTGGCTTTGGGTTTGTGGCTGTTGATCAGCAAAACCAAATTGGGCATGAAGATTCGTGCAAGCGCATTCAACGGCGACATGGCACAGGCCTTGGGCATTCATACCGTGCGCTTGCACTCGTTGGTGTTCGCCATGGGCGTGGCCTTGGCGTCGCTCAGCGGCATGCTGATTGCACCGCTGTCCAGCGTCTACCCCTATATGGGCGCACAAGTTTTGATCATGTGTTTTGTGGTGGTGGTGATTGGCGGCATTGGCTCGGTGCGTGGTGCCTTGACCGCCGCTTTGTTGGTCGGCTTGGTAGACACGTTTGGCAAAGTGTTGTTGCCGCAATTTGCCAGTATGTTGGTGTACGTGCTAATGGCCTTGGTGCTGCTGTACAAACCCGAAGGCTTGTTCAAGCAATGAGCGCACCACAAGGACATATCGAAACTCTGCCGCTCAGCGTCAAGTTACTGCTGAGCTTGGGCTTGATCGCTTTGATGGCCTTTCCTTTTGCAGGACAAGACTTCTATACGCAAATGGTCACCCGAATGATGATCTTGGCGATCTTTGCCATGAGCTTGGATCTTTTGCAAGGCATCACGGGTTTGGTGTCTTTGGGTCATGCCGCGTATTTCGGCTTAGCGGGTTATGTGCTGGCTTTTTTATCGCCAGCAGATGCAGGCGCAAACTGGCTCACCACCTTGCCCTTGGCTGTCCTTGGTTCAGCCGTGGCAGCTTTGGTGATTGGTTTTTTTGTGGTTCGCACCCAAGGCATTTATTTCATTATGGTCACCATGGCCTTTGCACAAATGGTGTATTTTTTGTTTTTCGATAACAAGGTGCTGGGTGGCTCCGATGGCCTCTACATCAATGTACGTCCCGCAGCCTTAGGCTGGGATCTGGAAAACAAACAGGTGCTCTATTACTTGACGCTGGTGAGCTTGGTACTTGTGTTCGTTTTTTTGCGTCGCCTCTTAATTAGTCCCTTTGGGCGAACGCTCAATGGCATTCGTTTGAATGAACACCGTACCCAAGCCTTGGGCTACAACAGCTTTCGCTACAAACTCACCGCCTTCACCTTGGCAGGTGCTTTGGCGGGCTTGGCTGGGTATTTGTGGGCGGCCCAATCGGGTTACGTCAATCCTGAACTCATGGGTTTTCATATGAGTGCACATGCCATCATGATGGTGATCTTGGGCGGCATGGGCAACGTGGCGGGTGCGTTGTTGGGGGCTTTTGGCTTCGAGCTTTTCTTGCATGTATTCAAAGACCTGCCCACGGTAGGTGGTTTTGACATGGGCAAGCACTGGCCCCTGTGGATGGGCTTGCTGATTGTGGGTGTGGTTTTGATTGCACCGCAGGGGTTGATGGGATTGATGCGTCCAAGGAGTTCTGAGCATGACTGAACCCTTGTTAGAAGCCAAACATTTGAGCAAACGCTTTGGTGGTTTGCTGGCAGTCAATGGTGTGTCTTTGTCGTTGTTCAAAGACCAAATCCATGCGGTGATTGGCCCTAATGGTGCAGGCAAGACCACCCTCACCCATTTGCTCAGCGGCGATATAGCCGCCACCCAAGGTGAATTGTGGCTCAAAGGTCAATCGGTCACGGGGTGGCCCCATCACCGCTTGTCCTTGCACGGCTTGGGACGCAGCTACCAAAAAACCAATGTCTTTTTGCCGCTCACGGTGTGGGACAACCTGATGCTGGCAGCACAAGCTAAAGACGCCTTAGCGCCTTTCAACCCCTTGTGGTGGTTCAGTCGTGCGGATCAGCAAGCCGCGGTAGCGCAGCGTGCCGATCGCGCTTTGCAACTCTCAGGACTCACAGGCGTTAAGGAAAAAACAGCAGCTATCTTGAGTCACGGTATTCAACGCCAACTTGAAATTGCCATGGTCTTGGCGACTGAACCCGATGTCTTGTTATTGGATGAGCCTTTGGCTGGCATGGGCGCTGCAGAGGCAGAGACCATGGTGGCGCTGTTGCAGTCTTTGAAGAAAGACCACGCCATGTTGCTGGTGGAACATGACATGGACGCGGTGTTTGCCTTGGCCGATGTGCTCACCGTCATGGTCAACGGCACCGTGATTGCAACTGGAACGCCTGAAGCGATTCGCAGCGACGCCAAAGTGCAAGCGGCTTACCTTGGTGAGGCAACACCATGAGCAACAAGCTTTTGGAGGTGCGCGGTCTCAACACCTATTACGGTGCCAGCCATGTGCTGCGAAACCTGGATTTCACGGTAGAGCGCGGACAAACCGTGGGCCTGATGGGGCGCAACGGCATGGGTAAATCCACGCTGCTTAAAAGCATCGTGGGTTTGGTGAAGCCGCGCAGCGGCGATATTTCGTTTCAAGGCCAAGCCATCCAAGGTCACACACCTTATGCCATCGCCAACATGGGCATGGCCTATGTGCCCGAAGGTCGCGGTATTTTTGGCAACCTGAGTGTCCACGAAAATTTAGTGATGGCTGCCAGACCAGGTGTGCGCGGCCAACAAGACTGGACCTACCAACGTGTGCTCGACACCTTTCCGCGTTTGGCTGAGCGCTTGAACCACGGTGGACAGCAACTCAGCGGTGGTGAGCAGCAAATGCTCAGCATTGGCCGTGCCTTGATGACCAACCCTGATTTGCTGCTGCTGGACGAAGCCACCGAAGGCTTGGCGCCACTCATTGCTTTGGAAATTTGGCGCATATGCGCCTTGGTGGCCAAGTCGGGCATCAGCACGGTGATTGTGGACAAGAGCTGGCAGCACGTGACCCAGATCACGCAACACAACGTCATCTTGGTCAAAGGCGAGGTGGTGTTTCAAGGTGCAAGTGCCACTTTGCTGTCGCAGCCGGATGTGTTGAATCAACACCTTGGGGTTTGAAAATGTCCACCAGCAGTACACAAGTTGTCATCATCGGCGCAGGACCTTCCGGTTTATTGCTGGGTGCTTTGCTGCACAAAGCCGGTATTGACCATGTCATCGTCGAGCGACAAAGTCCCGATTACGTGTTGGGACGCATTCGTGCAGGCATCTTGGAGCAGGTCACCGTTGATTTGCTGCACGAAGCGGGTGTGGGTACAGGAGTGACCCAAGGCGGTACGGTTCACCACAGCATCGAATTGGTTTTCAAGAATACCCGTCACCCCATCGAGGTGACACAACTTACCGGCGGCAAAGTCGTGACAGCCTACGGCCAAACCGAGGTCACCAAGGACCTGATGGACCAGCGAACACGTTCGGGGTTGAGCACGGTTTACGAGGCCAGGGATGTCAGCCTGCACGACTTTGACAGCTTGCTTCCACAAGTGCGCTATCTGAAAGACGGCGTGTCTCATGTTTTGAACTGTGAATTCATTGCCGGTTGTGACGGCTTTCACGGCGTAGCCCGAGCCAGTGTGCCAAAGAATGCCATCACCGAATTTGAAAAGGTCTACCCTTTTGGCTGGCTAGGCGTGTTGGCCGATGTACCGCCTGTTTCTACCCACGCCATCGTGTATGCCAACAGCGACAGGGGGTTTGCCCTGTGCTCTATGCGAAGCATGACACGCAGTCGCTATTACGTTCAGTGCCCCTTGAGTGACAAGGTCGAGGACTGGAGCGATCAGCGCTTTTGGGATGAGATTCGACGACGCTTAGACCCTGAGATGGCTGAGCGCATGGTCATTGGTGCATCCATTGAAAAAAGTATTGCGCCGCTGCGCAGCTTTGTGGCCGAACCCATGCGCTTTGGTCGCTTGTTCTTGGCAGGGGACGCAGCCCACATCGTGCCACCCACCGGTGCCAAGGGTTTGAATTTGGCCGCCAGCGATGTGAAGTACCTCAGCAGCGCTTTCATTGAATTTTTCAAAGACAAAAGTGCCGCAGGCATCGACCATTATTCGCAACATGCTTTGGCTCGCATATGGCGGGCCGAACGCTTTTCATGGTGGCTCACCTCCTTGATGCACCGCTTTCCTGACAGCGAAGGCTTTGGCCAAAAAATGCAAGAAGCTGAACTGGACTATTTGGTGAACAGCCATGCCTTGTCAACATCATTGGCCGAAAACTATGTCGGTTTGCCCTTGGATTTTGGTCAACACTGAAACAGAAACAATGTCACAAGGAAAAACAATTTTCAAACCAGTCGACAACACGCTGTCGGGCGTGCGTGTGCTCAGTGTGGCGCTGAACCTGCCCGGCCCTGCTGCGCTGATGCGCTTAGCAGATATGGGGGCTAAATGCACCAAGCTTGAACCGCTACCGCCGGTTGGTGCTGTCAAAGGCACAAGCACCGACCCCATGGGCTTGTATGCTCCTCATGCGTATGCGCAGTTACATGCGGGTGTGAAAGTTGTCCAAGCCGATCTGAAAAGTGACAAAGGCCAAGCGCAGTTGCACAAACTGCTGGCAGCAAGCGACGTGCTGCTCACCTCGTTTCGCCCCTCGGCTTTGAAAAAGCTGGGGCTGGCCTGGGCCGACTTGCACGCCCAGTTCCCAACGCTGAACATGGTCAGTATTGTCGGTTCGGCGGGTGCAGGTGCAGAAATTCCTGGCCATGATCTGACCTACTTAGCAGCGCATGGTTTGGTCACAGGCTTAGACCTTCCCACCACCTTATTCGCCGACATGGCCGGTTCCCTTCAAGCCAGTGAAGCGGTTCTCAAAGTTTTATGGCAACGCACCAAGGCAGGACGAACTCACGGCAAAGGTGTTTTTCACGAAGTAGCGCTGGAGGATGCAGCTGCTTATGTTGGGCTACCCCGCCAATGGGGGCTTACAACGCCAAAAGGCTCTGTAGGCGGTGCCCATGCGGGCTATGCGGTCTACGCTTGCAAAAACGGCAGAGTGGCTGTGGCGGCTTTGGAGCCGCATTTTGCAACTCGCTTAGCGCAGATAGCCGGTTTGCCGTCAGTTAAATCGGAACAGAACATCATGCTGTTACCCAAAACCAAACCGCAGCTCGCTGCATTTTTTGCCAACTTGACCCGCAAGCAAATTGATGCTCTGGCATCAGCAAACGACTTGCCACTGCACACCATGGTTTAACAAAGCTTAAATGCGAGGAGCTAAGCGACGCGGCAGTCTCTTATTTGGTTTTGCGAGGCGGCAAGCCGGTGTGCTGCGTCAGCAACTTACCGGGAGCAGCTTTCACCCGCCCCTGCGTCACGGGCGAAGTTTTGGCCGCCACTGAGGTGCTGTTTTTGCGCCGACTGCTTGTGTAGCCCTCGGTGTTCAAGGGCTGAAAACGGGGAATCAAATGTTGTTTGCCGTTGCCAATCAAATCGGCACGGCCCATGGCCTTCAAGGCCTCGCGCAACAGCGGCCAGTTGTTGGCGTCGTGGTAGCGCAAAAACGCTTTGTGCAAACGTCGGCGTTTGTCGCCGCGAACAATGTCAACTGCTTCACTTTCACGCCCCACACGGCGCAGCGGGTTTTTGCCCGAGTGGTACATGGCTGTGGCGGTT
>CANGPV010000019.1 GCA_947455935.1 Comamonadaceae bacterium | reverse complement strand
TTGATGTAGCCGCCCAAAGGAATGGCACACACAGTGAATTCGGTTAGTGAACCCAAGCCAGGTTGATTTCGCTTCCAACGCAAAAGGGGTCTACCAAACCCCAACGAAAACCGCAAAACACGAACCTTAAAGTACAAAGCTGCTCGGTAATGCCCATATTCATGGACAAAAATGACCACTGTCAGCGCAACAAGAAAAGCCAAAAGAGTCATGTGGGCGGTTGCGACTTAGTTAAGTGTCAGGGCAAGGTCTTCAGCAACAAAACGCGCTCGCCGATCCAAGTCAAGAAGATCTTGTAATTCAGTGATTTTGTCAGGAATCACCGACTGCATCGTCGCTACATTCAACGCATGAATGTGATCAAAGCGTATACGTTTATCCAAAAATGCAGCAACGGCAACTTCATTCGCCGCATTCAAAACGGTAGTGGATCCTGCGGGTGCATTCAATGCTTGCCATGCCAATTTCAATCCTGGAAACCTTGCTTGTTGCTCGGGGTCATCAAACGATTCGAAGGTCATAGCGGGAAGGTTTCGGAAATCTAAATTGCTAGCACCTGATTTCATACGCTGCGGCCACGACAAGCCGTAAGCAATGGGCACACGCATATCAGGCGTACCTAACTGCGCAACCACTGAGCCATCGATGAACTGCACCATGGAATGCACAATACTTTGGGGATGAATAACAACCTCAATACGCTCAGGCACCATACCAAACAAGTACTTAGCCTCAATCACTTCCAGAGCTTTGTTCATCATGGTGGCTGAGTCGACTGAAATTTTTCGGCCCATAACCCAATTGGGATGAGCACAAGCTTGTTCGGGTGTGACATCCCTCAACGCTCGCGGGTCTAGGGTTCGAAACGGCCCGCCAGAAGCTGTCAAAATAATTTTGTCGACGTTGGCATCCCACAAAGAGGCATCTTGGGGCAAAGACTGAAACACAGCAGAATGCTCGCTATCAATGGGCAGCAGTTTTGCCCCGCCTTGGGCGACGGCATCAAGAAAGAGCTGCCCTCCCACAACCAATGCTTCTTTATTTGCCAATAGCAGTCGTTTGCCAGCCTTGGCAGCAGAAATGCACGACGGCAAGCCTGCAGCACCCACAATGGCAGCCATCACAGTGGTGACCCGTTCATCACAAGCAACCTGAACCAATGCCTCAGCCCCACTGAGAACTTGCGTGGATAGATTTTCTGCACGTAATTTATCGCGCAAAAGATTGGCGGCTGCTTCATCGACCATGACAGCAAACCTTGGATGAAACTGTGCACATTGCGACAGCATCACATCGACTTGCTTAGCACCCGTAAGCGCAAAAATCTCAAACGAATCTCTGTGATGTGAAACCACATCCAAGGTATTGACACCAATCGATCCGGTGGAACCCAAAACCGACAGAATTTGTTTCTTTACATTCATAAGAGGGCCAACATCACAGCCAATGGCAAAGTGGGTAAAAGTGCGTCGATTCGATCCAATACTCCCCCATGTCCAGGTAACAACTGACTGCTGTCCTTAGCACCTGCACTGCGCTTGACCAAGGACTCAATCAAATCGCCCACAACGCTCATGGATACCAAAAACAGCAAACCCAAGATAAACACTGCATAGCCATGGGTATAGAGTCGGTTGAAGATGCTTTGGGATGGCCACGCAAAATAAGCAGACACATTCACCCAAATAAATGCCAAGCAAAAAACACCAGCTACAGCACCTGCAACACCTTCCCATGTTTTGCCAGGGCTGATACCCTGAGCCAGTTTGTGTTTGCCCCAAGCTTTGCCAGCAAAATAAGCAGCAATGTCAGCAACCCATACCAGCATCAGCACAGAAAGTAAAAAATCAATGCTGAAGGATTTGGCGACCACCAACGCAAGCCATGTGGTGCATAACAACACCGTCCCGCCAAACCATCTCAGAAGCAAGGGGACACGGGACCAATGCTGCACACCCGTCTTGATTAAATAGCATCCCATGAGCACCCAACAAGCACCAGCAAATAACCAAAAACTGCGATCGAAATAAATTATCAGGTCGTTTGCCCACAGAAAACCACAGACTCCTAAGGACAACACAGCGAGCGTCATAGCTGGATACAGCTCTAAACTGTTGAGTCTGCCCCACTCCCACGCAGCAGCAGCAATTAACACCAAACCAGCTAATGCAATCCACTGGGGATCTTGATGGAACAGCGCAGGAATTAATAACCCGATCAAGATCAGAGCCGTAATGATTCGCTGTTTAAGCATGAAATGCCATGGGTCAGACCGCCATGATTTCTTGTTCTTTGGAAGCAATCAGTTTGTCTATATCCACAATGTGCTTATCTGTTACTTTTTGGATATCAGCCTCTGCACGCTTTTGATCATCTTCTGAGGCCAATTTATCTTTGACCAGTTTCTTAACAGACTCGTTGGCATCGCGTCGCAAATTGCGAATAGCGACTTTGGCATTCTCACCCTCGCTACGAACCAATTTGGTCATTTCTTTACGCCGCTCCTCTGACATGGGTGGCATGGGAACGCGGATCAAGTCGCCCATAGATGCTGGGTTCAGTCCCAGGTCACTTTCACGAATGGCTTTTTCAATTTTGGGGCCCAAACCCTTTTCCCAAGGCTGAACGCTGATGGTTCTAGAGTCAAGCAATGACACATTAGCCACTTGCGATAGGGGGGTTGGATTGCCGTAATACTCCACCATCACATGGTCAAGCATGCCAGGGTTGGCGCGGCCCGATCGAATTTTGGACAAGGTATTGTTGAAAGCAGCAATCGACTGATCCATCTTGCTTTCGCTGTTTTTCTTGATCTCTGCAATATCCATCTTCTTCCTCTTTGTGAATGAAAGACTTTAGGCAAACACCAACGTGCCTTCGTCCTCGCCCATGACTACGCGCTTGAGAGCGCCATGTTTAAAAATCGAAAAAACTGTGATCGGCAGTTTTTGGTCGCGACACAAGGCAAAAGCAGTGGCATCCATGATGCCCAAATTGCCTTGAATCGCTTGATCAAAACTGATTTTGGCGTAGCGGGTAGCACTTGCGTCTTTATTGGGATCTGACGTGTACACACCATCTACCTTGGTTGCTTTGAGCACCATTTGGGCACCGATCTCTGCTCCCCTGAGAGCAGCAGCTGTGTCGGTGGTGAAAAAAGGATTGCCCGTACCGGCTGCAAACACGACCACCTTGCCTTCTTCCAAGTATTGCAAAGCCTTGGGACGAACATAGGGCTCAACCACCTGCTCAATTCCGATAGCAGACATGACGCGTGCGGTCAATCCTGCTTTATTCATGGTGTCCGCCAGCGCCAGCGCATTCATGACCGTAGCCAGCATGCCCATGTAATCAGCTGTAGCGCGGTCCATACCAACAGAGCCACCCGCCACACCCCGGAAGATATTACCCCCGCCAATCACCACGGCGACCTCGACACCCAAGTGAGTAATCTCCGCAATTTCTTCCACCATGCGCACGATGGTGGCTCGGTTGATACCAAATGCGTCGTCGCCCATCAAAGCCTCGCCCGACAGTTTGAGCAATATCCGCTTATAGGCTGGTTTCTTAGACGTCATTCGGGCCTCCGTTGATGAGAGTTTAACGAGTTGATTCAGGTCAAAAAAAAGGGGACTTTCGTCCCCTTGTTCTTGTCAGGCAGATTGTTTGGCAGCAGCGACTTGGGCAGCCACCTCGGCGGCAAAGTCATCGACTTTGCGCTCAATCCCCTCCCCGACCACATACAAAGTGAACGACTTGACAGTGGTTTTCGCAGCTTGCAGCATTTGAGCCACGGTTTGTTTATCGTTTTTCACAAAGGGTTGATCAAACAAGGAGACTTCTTTGAGGTATTTCTGAACCGAGCCTTCGATCATCTTGGCAGCAATGTCAGCAGGCTTGCCTGATTCAGCCGCCTTGGCTGTGGCTACTGATCTCTCACGCTCAATCAGCTCAGCGGGAACATCTGCACTGGTCAAGGACACAGGCTTCATAGCAGCCACATGCATAGCAACATCACGCGCAGCAGCTTCATCACCGGTGTATTCAACCACCACACCAATACGGGTGCCATGCAAATAGGAAGTCAGCGATGTATTGCCACCAAACAATTTGAAGCGGCGAAAACTCATGTTCTCGCCGATTTTGCCTATCAGTCCCTTGCGAACATCTTCCAGGGTGGGCCCAAAACCATCTTGCGAATAGGCTAAAGCACCCAATGCATCCACGTCGGCGGGCTTGTGTTGGGCAGCCAACTTGGCTGCAGCATGAGCCAAGGCTAAAAAGCTGTCGTTTTTGGTCACAAAGTCAGTTTCACAATTGACCTCGAGCAAAGCACCCGCGTGTCCATCAATAAAACTGCTGACAACGCCTTCAGCGGTCACGCGAGCTGCCGCCTTGCTGGCTTTGCTGCCTAATTTAACGCGCAGCAATTCTTCTGCCTTGACTAAATCACCATCCGCCTCGGTCAAAGCTTTTTTGCACTCCATCATGGGTGCATCGGTTTTGGCTCGCAGTTCAGCGACCATGCTTGCGGTAATTGCTGCCATAAAAAACTCCTGTTAATTCAAATTAGATCAATGACTTGCGAAAAAGGGGCCTCTTGAGCCCCTTTTCAATGACTCACATCAGAACTTCAAGCTTGGGCGGAATTTTCCACTTCCACAAACTCATCAGAACCTTCGCTAACCGCTTTGACAACGTCGCTCACCGCATTGGCGCGACCTTCCAAAATAGCATCAGCAATTCCCCGTGCATATAGCGTGACGGCTTTGGAGGAGTCGTCATTGCCAGGAATAACGTAATCAATGCCTTCAGGCGAGTGGTTGGAATCGACCACACCAATCAAAGGAATACCTAACTTTTTGGCTTCGGCGATGGCAATTTTGTGGAAACCCACGTCAATCACAAAAATTGCGTCAGGCAATGTGGCCATGTCTTGGATGCCGCCAATGTCTTTTTCTAGCTTTTCAAGTTCACGCATGAACACCAGCTGCTCTTTTTTGGACATGGTGTCTAAACCCACTTCTTGCTGGGCTTTCATGTCCTTCAAACGCTTGATGGAGGTTTTCACGGTTTTGAAATTGGTCAGCATGCCACCCAACCAACGTTGGTCAACGAACGGCACGCCTGCACGCTTGGCTTCGGTAGCAATGATTTCACGCGCTTGGCGCTTGGTACCGACCATCAAAATGGTGCCTCGGTTAGCTGCAAGTTGCTTGGCAAATTTCATTGCGTCCTGAAACAGGGGCAATGATTTTTCCAAATTGATGATGTGAATTTTGTTGCGATGGCCAAAAATGAAAGGTGCCATCTTGGGGTTCCAGAAGCGAGTTTGGTGACCGAAATGGACACCAGCTTCCAGCATTTCGCGCATGGATGTAGACATAAAGACTCCAAAGGTTAGGACTGAGCCAGTTCTTTATCACCACCGTTGGCTTCAACAGGGCAACACCTTGTGGGAACTGGTTTGGGATTTACTCTCGTTACTTTTGTTTGAAAGCGATGCAATTTTAGCACAGCGCCATAGGGTATGACCCTTGAAGAATCAGCCCCTGCCCACGAACGGCATGTTGGTAGCCATCACCGTATGGAAAAGCACGTTCGAAGTTAATGGCATATTGGCCATGTACAGCACCGACTCGCCCACATGCTTAACATCCATCAAGGGTTCTTTGGCAATTTCACCGTTGGCCTGAGGAACGCCCAAAGCCATTTTGGCCGCCATCTCTGTGGCGGCATTACCAATATCAATTTGCCCCACTGCAATACCGTACTTACGGCCATCAAGCGCAGCAGTTTTGGTCAGTCCGGTCACCGCATGCTTGGTGGCCGTATAGGCAATCGAATTGGGCCTAGGGGCATACGCAGAAATAGAACCATTGTTGATGATGCGTCCACCTTGTGGGGATTGGGCTTTCATGGCCACAAAGGCCTGTTGCAAACAGTAAAACATACCGTTTAAATTGATATCCACCACATTGCGCCATTGCTCAATCGTCAATTCTTCCAAAGGAACGCCAGGAGCACTGACACCCGCATTGTTGAAGAGCAGATCTACACGTCCCCAATGGCTAACCACCTGAGCGAACATATTTTTCACAGCCGATGGATCAGCCACGTCGGCAGACAAAGGCAAACAAGCTGCTTTTGCTTGTGAAGCCTGTGCCACATCTTCGAGGGGTTGTAGGCGTCGACCAACCAAGGCAACGCGCCAACCATCGGCCAGCAAGGCCAGCGCTGCTGCTTTGCCAACGCCGGTGCCAGCGCCAGTCACGATTGCAATTTTGGAATGGGACATCGAAGAATCTCCTTGGTGTTAGATCAGTGGCGGTTTTTAGATTTATTTTTCGCTTTGGCTTTCGCTGCAGGCTTTTTACTCACAAGCTTTGCTTTTGGCGGTGTGGATTTTGCGCCAGCCAAAGTAACGGACTTGGCACCCCGACTTTTGGAGCGGTGAGTTGCAGCAACTGGCAGGTCTTTTCCACGCACAGGCTTGTCAAGTAATGAGCCATCCTCTTGCACCCAACGGAAATCAATTTTTCGACCATCAAGGTCTACCCTGCTAACTTGTACCCTCACGCGAGCGCCCACGTTGTAGCGTATGCCAGTGCGTTCGCCGCGTAATTCTTGGCGTGTTTCATCAAACTTGAAATAGTCACCACCCAGCTCGGTGATGTGAACCAAACCTTCGACATACATGGCGTCCAAGGTGACAAACACACCAAAGGCTGTCACGCCAGACACAGTCCCACTGAAATCTTCACCTAAATGCTCACGCATGTACTGGCACTTCAGCCAAGCTTCCACATCTCTGCTGGCTTCATCGGCGCGGCGTTCATTGGCACTGCAATGCAAACCTGCAGCCTCCCAAGCTTGTTGGTCTGCGGAGGGTTTTTGCGCAGGCGCAGATGCAGTGACTTTCAGCCGAGCTTGAGCAGCCAATCGTCTGGCTAATTTGACATGCGCTTCACCTGGCAGGGGTAAGGCAGGAAGCTGGTAACGCTTCCCTTGCAAAATAGATTTGATGACGCGGTGCACCAACAAGTCGGGGTAGCGACGTATGGGGCTGGTGAAATGGGTGTACGCAGGATAAGCCAAGCCAAAATGACCACTGTTGATAGGGGTGTAGATGGCTTGCTGCATAGAGCGCAGCAACATGGAATGAATTTGCTGAGCATCAGGCCGGTCTTTGCTGGCTTGGGCAATGGCCTGAAACTGACCAGGGCTGGGGTTCTCACTCAAAGAGCCTGGTACGCCCATGGCCTTGAGGTAGTTGCGAAGTGTTTCGCGTTTTTCGGGGGTGGGGCCCTCATGCACACGAAAAACGGCGGAATGTTTGGCTTGCAAAATAAAGTCAGCGCTGCATACATTGGCTGCCAACATGGCTTCTTCAATCAATCGATGCGCCTGCGTGCGAACTCTGGGCACAATTTTTTCGATACGCCCGCTATCGTCACAAATGATTTGGGTTTCAGTCGTCTCAAAATCTACTGCACCACGTTTTTCGCGCCCTTTAAGCAGACTGCGATAGACATCATGCAAGTGGATCAGATCTTGAACGCGGTCTTTGTACTTCGCTGCTTGAGGGCCTCGTGTATTAGAAAGAATAGCCGCCACATCGGTGTAGGTGAAACGTGCATGGCTGTGCATCACTGCTGGGTAAAACTGGTAAGCAAGCACCTCGCCATCTTCATCCACCATCATGTCGCACACCATGCAAAGCCTGTCAACCAAAGGATTGAGTGAGCACAAACCGTTAGAGAGCTTCTCAGGCAGCATGGGAATGACACGGCGCGGGAAATACACGCTGGTGGCACGTTCATAAGCGTCAACATCGATGGGACTGCCTGTGTCAACGTAATAGCTGACATCGGCAATGGCGACCAGCAGGCGCCAGCCTTTTTGCTTACCCATCGTGGCAGGCTCGCAATAAACCGCATCATCAAAATCCCTGGCGTCTTCGCCATCAATGGTGACCAAAGGAACATCGCGAAGATCAATGCGATCAATCAAGTCTTTGGTTCTGACTTTGGCAGGCAATTCAGCAGCTTGCGCCAAACATGCGGATGAAAATTGGTGGGGTACGTTGTATTTGCGAACCGCTATTTCAATCTCCATACCAGGATCGTCCATCTCGCCAAGTACTTCTTTGACACGACCAACCGGCTGACCAAATAAGCTGGGAGCTTCCGTCAACTCCACTACCACGACTTGCCCAACTTGGGCGTTGCCTGTGGCCCCCTTGGGAATCAGAATGTCTTGGCCATAACGCCTATCCTCGGGAGCAACCAACCACACGCCGCTTTCTTGCAGCAACCGACCAATAATGGCCTGTTGTGGTCTGTCAATGATTTCAACAACTCGTGCCTCAGGTCGACCCTTGCGGTCATAACGTGTAACCCTTGCAATAACACGATCACGGTGTATGACAGCTCGCATTTCGTTAGCGGGCAAATACACATCGGATTGACCATCATCGCGTTGGATAAAGCCATGTCCATCACGGTGTCCCTCGACCGTTCCCTCGAAAGTTTCGAGCAGGCCTGCACTGGGAGTTGGTTTTTGTTTGATAGAATCCTCTGCTTTCCTGAATGCCCAGGTGGCGGAATTGGTAGACGCACTAGTTTCAGGTACTAGCGAGTAACATCGTGGGGGTTCGAGTCCCTTCCTGGGCACCAATCTTACCTAACATCTAAGTCACGAATGTGGCTTTTTTTATGCTTGAGTTGGGACGCATTACACAGGCAAACCTACCAAGTCGTGACCTTGCGCTTGAACAATACGCACTTTGATGAAGTCGCCCACACGGTAAGTTTTGCTGAGTTTTTCAGGAGGCAACAGGTGCACGACGCCATCAATTTCAGGCGCATCGGCGAAGCTGCGACCGACGCCGCCTTGCTTTCCCAACGCTTTAGCTGAATCCACCAAGACCTGCATGGTTGAACCCACTCGACCTTGAAGTTTGTGGGTAGATATTTTTTCGGCCACTTGCATGAAACGGGCTCGACGCTCTTCACGTACTTCCAAGGGCAACATGCCTGGCAATGCATTGGCAGTCGCTCCCTCTACGGCGCTATAGGCAAAACACCCAGCCCTGTCAATCTGTGCATCTTGCAAAAAGTGCAAAAGATGTTCGAATTCAGCCTCGGTTTCACCCGGAAAGCCGGCAATGAAAGTGCTACGCACCACCAACTCGGGGCATTGCTCGCGCCAACGCAGCAGACGTTCAAGATTTTTTTCGCCGTTGGCAGGACGCTCCATGCGTTTAAGTACATCGGGATGGCTATGCTGAAAAGGTACATCCAAATACGGCAACACGCGCCCGCTGGCCATCAACGGAATTAAGTGATCCACTGTCGGGTAAGGGTAGACATAATGCAAACGTACCCATGCAGAAAAAGGCTCAGCCAATTCAGCCAAGGCTTGCACCAATTCAAGGGTTCGGGTTTTGACAGGGCGGCCATCGTGAAAGCCCATTTGATATCGCACGTCCACACCGTAGGCAGAGGTGTCTTGGCTAATGACCAACAGTTCTTTGACGCCGCTTTCAAACAAAGCTTGAGCTTCACGCAATACATCGCCAATGGGACGAGACACCAAATCGCCGCGCATGGACGGGATGATGCAAAAAGTGCAGCGGTGGTTGCAGCCTTCGCTGATTTTCAAATACGCATAGTGTTTGGGCGTGAGCTTGATGCCAGCTGCAGGCACCAAATCGATGAAGGGGTCGTGGGGCTTGGGCAGATGAATATGTACCGCGTCCATCACTTCTTGTGTCGCATGAGGGCCGGTGACCGCCAACACACTGGGATGCATGGCTTTGACCACATTGCTGCCATCTGCCTGCGATTTAGCACCTAGGCAACCCGTCACAATAACTTTACCGTTTTCTGCCAAAGCCTCGCCTATGGTGTTGAGGCTCTCTTGAACCGCATCATCAATAAAGCCGCAGGTGTTCACGATCACCAAATCGGCACCGGCAAAGGTTTTGGAGGTTTGGTAACCCTCAGCACTGAGTTGGGTCAGGATAAGTTCGGAGTCTGTCAACGCTTTGGGGCAACCCAAGCTGACAAAACCAACAGTAGGCACAGACATCAGCGCTTCAAGCCCATGGCTGCAAACATCTGATCTTGCATTTGGGTCAGCATGTTTTTAGATTGCTCGGTGTAATTGCCCATCAGGCCTGTGAGCAAAGGGGATTGTGTCGTCATGACTTGGGCCCACAGTTCGGGCGACAAATGTTTGCTTTGCTCAGCCATTTGCATTTGTAAATCAATGAAGGTTTGGACGTTCTTTTCTAAATAATTACCCATGAAGCCCTGCATGGCGTGACCATAAAAGCGAATGATATTGGCCAACGCTGTTTCTGAAAACATAGGAACGCCCGCAGATTCCTCTTCCAAAATGATTTGCAACAGGATGCTACGGGTCAGGTCTTCGTGGGTTTTGGCCTCGACTACTTTGAAAACCTCGCCCTCTACCACCAAGGCTTTGACCTCTTGCAAAGTGATGTAGCTAGAGGTTCGCGTATCGTAGAGACGACGATTGGGGTATTTTTTGATCAACCGCACATCACCCACTTCGTGTGAGTCATCGGGCTTGGGGGTAGAAGATGCAGATTTGCGTGCCAAAAGAATTCCTGTAGGGTGATTTGCAAAACAGTCATTGCAAAACGTCGAGCAGGTAAAGGGCAAGGCGAAGACTGGTAGGCGCGATTGGACTCGAACCAACGACCCCCACCATGTCAAGGTGGTGCTCTAACCAGCTGAGCTACGCGCCTTCGTTGTCGAACTCGACTATTCTAGCTTATCCCTGATGCCGCCTTGCGGTTCTCACACCAGATACATCTTTAACGACCCCCAGCACCTTGTTCAATTTCGAGGCGTCACCTACTTCGACGGTGAACGTCATCCACGCAATGTCTTTGATGGATTGGGTCTGTACGCCAATCACGTTGAGCTTGTCTTTGGCAAAAACCTCGGAGATATCGCGCAATAAACCTTGCCTGTCATTGGCCACAATTTGTATATCTACGGGGTAGAGCGCTTCGTTGCTATGTCTTGCGCCCCATGCCACAGGTATGACACGGTCAGGAGAATAAATAGCCAGTTGAATGAAGTTTTTACAACTGCTGCGATGCACGCTCACACCCTTGCCTCGCGTGACAAACCCACCCAAATCGTCGGGTGGTGCAGGCCTGCAGCATCTGGCCAACTGGGTCATCAAGGAATCCACACCCACCACCAAGACGCCAGAAGGCGAAGTAGTGGTTTTGGTCTTTTGGGTTTTACGCAGCAGGCGCTCATCGTCATCGGGCAGGGCCACGGACGGCCGCAGATAGGTTTCAATGGTTTTCAATGAAAACTCATCCTTGCCAACCACCTCAAACAACTGGGCCGCTGAAGGAAAGCCAAGTTCTCCAGCCAGTTCATCCAGCTTGAGTGCGGTTTTACCCTCGCGTTGTAATAGTTTTTCTACCAATTCACGCCCACGCGCCATGGTTTGGTTAAGCACCTGTGCGTTAAACCAGGCCCTGACCTTGGCCTTGGCACGGTGCGAGCCTAAAAATCCCAACTCAGGGTTGAGCCAATCACGGGATGGACCGCCTTCTTTGGCAGCCATGACCTCCACCGTTTGCCCATTGCGCAAAGGGGTGGATAGCGGCACCATCAGTCCATCCACTTTGGCACCTCGGCAACGATGTCCCAAATCGGTATGCAAGCTGTAAGCAAAATCAATTGGTGTGGCTTGTACAGGTAACTCCACAATGGCTGCCTGGGGCGTTAACACGTAAATTTTGTCCTCATCCGCTTGACTTGAACCTTCTGTATGCGCGTGGGCTGCTTGGTTGAGGTCTCTTTCCCAGGCCAAGAGTTGGCGCAAAACCGCCATTTTTTTAGCTTGCGCATCTGAAAGGGCGGCACCCGCATACCCTTTGGTACCGGCTTCTTTGTAGGCCCAATGCGCCGCCACACCAAACTCGGCGTGAGCATGCATAGTGGTGGTGCGGATTTGAATTTCGATCACCCGACCTGCGTTATCCGACACCACGGTGTGTAGCGATTGGTAGCCGTTCGATTTGGGCTTGGCAATGTAATCGTCAAACTCGTTATCCAAGGGTCTCATGTGCGCATGCACCAAAGACAATGCGCGGTAGCAATCGTCAACGCTTGACACAATGACACGCAAGGCTCGCAAGTCCCTCACCTGAGAAAAATCAAGTGACTTGCCGCGCATTTTTTTGATGATGCTGTAAATATGCTTGGGTCGACCCTGTACTTGAGCGTTGATGCCTTGCACATTCAACTGCGCCGCCAACCATTGACGCGACTGCTCAACCTGCGCTTCACGTTCTACCCGTTTGTCTTCCAACCAACTGGCCACTTGCTTATAGGTATCAGGCTCTAACAACCTGAAAGCCAAGTCTTCCATTTCCCATTTGATTTGCCAGATGCCCAGACGGTTAGCCAAAGGGGCAAAGACTTGCAAGGATTCACTGGCGACATCGTCAAAGCCTGGCTTCTTGTGCGCATGCAAATAACGCAAGGTTTGCAAGCGTGAGGCCAAGCGCAAAACCACTACCCTCAAATCTCTGGAGAATGCCAACAGCATGCGGCGCACAAACTCGATTTGCACTTGGCCACGCGTATTCCCTGCAGAACGCGTACGGGCTTGCTGCTGCAACTGCATCAAACGCATGGTTTCCATCGCCAAAGCGGCGTGACTGTCACCAAAGGCCTTAGCTATCAACTCTTGCGGCTTATTCAAATGCTCACTGGCAAATGCCAAGTAAGCAGCGGCCTGCATATCGTCCGACCCCCCCAATGACTTGACCAAGGAGGCCAAGGCATCCGCATGGGAGAGGCAGTTTTCGCCGTAGTCAAGTTGCTGTGAGGATAAAAATGGTTCAGCAAATATCCTGGCACGTTCAAGTGCCTGAAGGCTAGGCTCAAAGTTTTGGCCCACAACCGACAGCAAACCTTCTACCCCTAAGGGTGAATCATCTAAAACGTCGGTACTTTTCATCGCTAAAGATACGCAAGAGCTTGGTGCAGAATAAGACCAGTCATCGTAATGGATTGGAAAAAGTATGGAAGTTCGATTTTTGAAGGGTAAGACAGCACTTGTCACCGGCTCCACCAGCGGCATTGGCTTTGGACTGGCCAAAGCTTTGGCCAAAGCTGGCGCTAACGTGGTGCTCAATGGTTTTGGTGAACATGCGCAAGCCATTGCCGAGGTTGCGGCCTTGGGCGTGGAAACCGCTTTTCATGGCGCTGATATGCGCAAGGTGGCAGACATTGAAGACATGATGGCTTTCGCCGCCCAACGATTTGGCCAAGTCGATGTGTTGGTCAACAATGCAGGCATTCAACATGTGTCCGCGTTGGAGGATTTTCCAACTCAAAAATGGGATGACGTGATTGCCATCAATCTCTCAAGCGCATTTCATACCACGCGCTTGGCCCTGCCCGCCATGCGCAATGCCAACTGGGGTCGCATTCTCAATATTGCATCGGTACATGGTTTGGTGGGTTCTGCACACAAATCAGCCTACGTTGCCGCCAAGCATGGCATTGTTGGCTTGACCAAGGTCACCGCATTGGAAACTGCCACCACAGGCGTGACCTGCAATGCCATTTGCCCAGGCTGGGTCTTAACCCCCTTGGTACAGCAACAAGTTGACGCCAAAGCCGCCGCTTTGGGCGTGAGCACGGCTGAAGCAACGCGCTTGCTGCTCAGCGAAAAAGAACCCTCGATGCAATTCACCACGCCCGAAGAATTGGGTGAGCTGGCTTTGTTTTTGTGTACGGCGGCAGGAAACAATGTGCGCGGTGTGGCGTGGAACATGGACGGTGGATGGGCTGCCCAGTAGCCCAGGCTGTGAATTCATACATCATCCAAATGGATGAGGCGGGGTTGCTTGACTTTCACTTACAAGGAATTTAAGCGCCACGCTATTGCCCAGCACTTCATGCTGCTTTATCTTTACAGCCATGAAGAAAACCCCGCATAACCCTGAATACGAAGCTTTTGCAGCCCGCTTGCGTCAAGCCATGAAAGACGCAGGGCTCAAGTCTTCAGCTACCTTGTTGGCTGACGCCTTCAATCTACGCTATTGGGGTGAGGGCATCACCGCCCATGCCGCTCGCAATTGGATGTTTGGCGTTTCAATGCCCAAGCCCGACAAACTCAAAACACTCAGCGATGTACTCAACATCAGTCCACAAGATTTGTTGTTTGGTCCTCAAGCCGATGTGCAAGTTGCCAAAGAGCCGCAAGCCACAGATGGCATGGGCATGGGGGACACGGAAATGCTCAGGCAATATTTGCAGTTACAGCCTGAGCACAAACGCATGGTCAGGCAATGGGTGCGTATGTCGCTGGCTTTTCAACAAACCCACCCCTAACGTTCAGGGGCAGGCTATGGGTGAAAAAATCTAAGCGTTCCAAGCCCCTTGCGCCTCTTCCCAACCCACCACGGCAATAGGCGAACCATCGGGGTTGATGAATGTCAGGGGACCCAAAAAGGTCATATAAAACTCGCTGTCTTCTGGGAAATAAGTTTGGTCATGCCTGGCGCCAGAGCATTCGAAGCCATAGCCAGGGGCAACTGCGGTATCTCCGCCATTCGCTTTACCGCCACGTACATCCATGCGACCCTTGGTAAGCAAATATTCGCCAGGTCCTGCATGAATATGTGGTGCAAATGAAGACCCTTTGGGGCAATCAAAGATGGCGGTCCAAGCGCCATGGCCGGGTTGAACATGCAACAACTTCCAGCGAATACCCCCTGCTGAAAGCGATGGCGGGAAGGGTATCCAGTTCAAATCTGGAATGTGGACATACTCTTCAGCAATTTTAGATTTCATGCGTCTGTCTCCTGTTATCTAGATAAGGATGTTGGTTTGGCCTTGGTACAGCCAATTCCATACTGATCGATTTAACAACAGATGCAATAAAGACTAACCCTAGAGGGGCGACTGAAGCAAAGCCACGGCCCTCGCCTCTAGCGCTTGTCCAGCCCCCACAGGGCCCAATTTTTCGGCAGTTTTGGCTTTGACATTGACTTGGTTCACCTCAAGTTGCAAGGCCGCAGCAATTCGCTCACGCATGGCAAAAATGAAGGGAGCCAATTTAGGGGCTTGCGCAATGACAGTACTGTCGATGTTGCTGATGCGCCAACCGGCTTCTTTCAACATATGGCCCGTGGTCTGCAACAACAGCCATGAATCCGCGCCACGCCAACGCGCATCACTGTCTGAAAAATGCGTGCCGATGTCCCCCAAAGCCGCTGCACCCAACAAAGCATCGGTGATGGCATGCAGCAGCACATCGGCATCCGAATGCCCCAATAGGCCCTGATGAAAAGGAATCTCCACGCCGCCTAACACCAAGCGCCTACCAGGCACCAAAGCGTGGATATCCCAGCCTTCACCGATGCGAAATTGCTCACTCATGCCAACACTCCAGGTCGTTGCTTGCGGTCATTCAGCACCGCTTCGGCCAAAGCCCAATCTTGGGGGTAAGTGACCTTGAAATTGAACGATGCCCCCTCAACCAACACAGGGGCCAAGCCTTGCGCCTCGATGGCGCTGGCTTCATCCGTCACGCCCTCTTGCTGAGCGGAAAGTGCCTCTGCCAACGCACCTAAGCGAAACATCTGCGGGGTTTGCGCCAGCCATTTATCGCTGCGGTTCAAGGTGGCTGACACCCGCCCATCCACCGAAGCCTTCAAGGTATCAGGCAAGGGCAGTGCCAGCAAACCACCCACGCTGTCATTGACGCATGCTGCAAGCAAAGCTTGTATCAGTCGAGGGGTGATGAGGCAGCGTGCCGCATCATGCACCAGCACCCAATCATGGGGGTCCACCCCTTTATCTTGCAAACTGCGTAAACCACCCAACACGCTGTGGGCGCGGGTTGCCCCACCGCGAGGCACCACGCTGAACGCCGGTTGGGGGTGTTGGCGCAGCACATCGGCCATCATCTGGTCGTGGGGAGACACCACCAACAGGGCATGACCCAAACCAGGAACTTGGGCAAATGCTTGCAAGGTATGCATCACCATAGGAACGCCAGCCAAGGGCGCGTACTGCTTGGGGATGTCAACGCCTGATCGGCTGCCCGTACCAGCGCAGGGGATGACCACATGGAAGCGGGGATGCTTTGGGCTCATGGGTGGCGACTCATCATGGGCTCATTCTAGAATCCTCAGATTCCATGCAACTGCCCGCCCTCTCTAGCGTTCAACGCTATACCCTCCCCCGCCCTCCCGGTTCTGCTGATGCTGCTTTGCTGGCGAACTTGGTGGCGCGTGAAAAATCTCAAGGCCGCCGCGTCAGTCTGATATGCGCCAACGCTTTCGATGCGCAGCGTTTGTTGGAAGAAATGCAGTTTTTCCAGCCCGACTTGGCCTGTGTGTTGTTCCCCGATTGGGAAACCCTGCCCTACGATGGTTTTTCGCCGCACCAAGATTTGATCAGCGAGCGTTTGGCGACCCTGTGGCGTATTTCTCAAGGCTTGGCCGATGTGGTGCTGATGCCTGCCACCACCGCTTTGTACCGTTTGGCGCCGCCGTCGTTTTTAGCGGCTTACACCTTCCATTTCAAAGTCAAGCAACGATTGGATGACGCCCAACTGAAACAGCAGCTGACCATGGCGGGCTACAGCCATGTGTCGCAAGTGGTCAGCCCTGGTGAATACACGGTGCGCGGCGGCTTGATTGACCTCTTTCCCATGGGATCGCTGGTGCCCTACCGGGTTGATTTGTTTGATAACGAGATCGATTCGATTCGCACCTTCGACCCCGATACCCAACGCAGCCTCTACCCTGTGCCCGAGGTGCGTTTGCTGCCCGGTCGAGAGTTCCCCATGGACGAGGCGTCTCGGGCTTTGTTCAGAAGCCGTTGGCGTGAATTGCTCGACGGCGACCCTACCCGCAGCCGCATCTACAAAGACATGGGCAATGGCGTGGCGACTGCAGGCATTGAGTACTACCTGCCACTGTTTTTTGAAGAGACCGCCACGGTATTTGATTACTTGGGTGAGGCCTCGGTGGTGGTGCTTCATGGTGACCTTGAGCCCGTGTTGCAAAGCTTTTCGCAAGACGCCCAAGAACGTTTTCGCTTGGCGCAAGGCGACCCCGAACGCCCTGTGCTGTCACCCTCACATTTGTTTTTGAACACCGAGCAGTTTTTTACGCGGGTCAATCAACATCCGCAATTAGCGCTGCGTTCCACCCAGACGTCTGCTGATTTGGATTGGGTGACTACCCTTCCCGACCTCACGGTCGAGCGAGGTTCAGACACACCCTTGGTTCGCTTGAAAGCTCGCCAAACCGACAGCGGTCAACGTATGTTGGTGTTGGCTGAGAGCGATGGGCGGCGTGAAAGCCTGTTGGACTTTTTACGCGCCAGCGGTCTGAGCACACCAAGTTTCGACACCCTAGAGGAATTCGTCCAAAGCACTGAGGCTTTTGGCATCGCCACCAGCAGTTTGCACACGGGATTTGCATGGACTGACGTTGGCATCGATCTGGTAACCGAAACCGAGTTGTTCTCAGCCAGCCCCAGTGTGCGCCGTCGCCGCAAGCAAGAGGCGGTGAGTGACGTCGAGTCCCTGATCAAAGATTTATCTGAATTACAAGTGGGCGACCCCGTGGTGCACAGCGCCCACGGCATCGGTCGCTACCGTGGTTTGGTCAATATGGACATGGGCCAAGGCGTGGATGACCAAGGCCAAGCCTTGTTGCAAGAGTTTTTGCATTTGGAGTACGCCGACGAAGCGACTTTGTATGTGCCGGTCAGTCAGTTGCACCTGATCAGCCGCTACAGCGGCGTGAGTCCTGATGAAGCACCGCTGCATCGCTTGGGTTCAGGCCAGTGGGACAAGGCCAAGCGCCGTGCCGCCGAGCAAATACGAGACGCCGCTGCCGAGTTGCTCAATATTTATGCCCGTCGCGCAGCTCGCCAAGGCCACCCGTTTCGCTACACACCACAAGACTACGAGGTGTTTGCCAACGACTTTGGCTTTGAAGAGACTGCCGACCAGCGCGGCGCGATCCACGCCGTTATTCAAGACATGATCAGCCCTCGCCCCATGGACCGCTTGGTGTGTGGCGATGTGGGTTTTGGCAAAACCGAGGTGGCCCTGCGTGCAGCCTTCATCGCGGTGATGGGCGGCAAGCAGGTGGCGATATTGGCACCCACCACCTTGCTGGCAGAACAACATTTTCAAACCCTGACCGACCGATTTGCCAAGTGGCCAGTGAAGATCGCCGAGATGAGCCGCTTTCGCTCGCCCAAGGAAATCAAAGCCGCCATGCTGGGTTTGGAAGAAGGCTCAATTGACATCGTGGTGGGCACGCACAAGCTCATCAGCGACACAGTCAAGTTCAAGGACTTGGGGCTCTTAGTCATCGACGAAGAACACCGTTTCGGTGTTCGCCATAAAGAGGCCATCAAAGCCATGCGGGCCGAGGTGGATGTGTTGACCCTCACCGCCACGCCCATTCCCCGCACCTTGGGCATGGCTTTGGAGGGTCTGCGCGACTTGAGCGTGATTGCCACCGCGCCGCAACGGCGCTTGGCCATCAAAACCTTTGTGCGTACCGAAGACAACGGCGTCATTCGGGAAGCGGTGTTGCGTGAACTCAAGCGTGGCGGCCAGTGCTACTTTTTGCACAACGAAGTCGAAACCATCCAAAATCGCAAAGAGCGCTTACAAGAATTGATTCCCGAAGCGCGTATAGCAGTGGCCCACGGCCAAATGCCCGAGCGTGAGTTGGAAAAAGTCATGCGTGACTTCGTGGCACAGCGCTTCAATATTTTGCTGTGCTCAACCATCATCGAAACCGGTATCGATGTGCCCACTGCCAATACGATTTTGATGAGCCGCGCCGACAAATTTGGCTTGGCGCAGCTGCACCAGTTGCGTGGCCGTGTCGGTCGCAGCCATCACCAAGCCTATGCCTATTTGCTGGTGCCTGATTTGCAAGGTTTGAGCAAAAACGCCACCCAAAGGCTGGACGCTATTCAGCAAATGGAAGAGCTGGGTTCGGGCTTTTACTTGGCCATGCACGACTTGGAAATTCGCGGTGCGGGCGAAGTTTTGGGCGAAAACCAAAGCGGCAATATGTTGGAGGTGGGTTTTCAGCTCTACAACGAAATGCTCTCCGAGGCAGTCAGGGCGCTGAAAAACGGCGAAGAACCCGATTTGCTCAGCCCTTTACAAGCCACCACTGAAATCAACCTCCATTCGCCTGCCTTGCTGCCCGACGACTACTGTGGCGATGTGCATCTGCGACTGTCCTTTTACAAAAAACTTGCTACCGCCAAAAACCAAGACCAAGTGGATGCTTTGCTCGAAGAGTTGGTCGACCGTTTTGGCAAGTTACCTGCCCAAGCCCAAACCCTGATCGACACGCACAGACTGCGGGTGTTGGCCAAGCCTTATGGCGTGGCCAAGGTGGATGCAGCACCCGGCGTCATCCTCATCAGCTTCAAACCCCACGCCCCGATTGACGGTATGCGCATCATTCAATTGGTGCAAAAAAACAAACACATCAAGCTGGCAGGTAACGACAAGCTGCGCATTGAGCGTGCCTTGCCCGAGGTGAAAGACCGTGCACAGATGGTCAGGGACATTTTGCGTTCCTTAGGTGAACCGGTCGCACCAGCCAAAGCGGTGGTGGCTTCATGAACCCAGGCCAGTTGCCAGCGAAGGAACACGCACCTGGGCTGTGGATAAGGGACTTGAGCTTGCCCTTGCGTTGGCAGGACTTCAAGTTGATCGCCTTTGACATGGACTCCACCCTCATCAACATCGAGTGCATAGACGAAGTGGCCGATGCTGCAGGGCGCAAAGCCGAGGTGGCCGCCATCACCGAGGCCGCCATGCGGGGCGAGATTGCCGACTACAAGGAAAGTCTGCGCCAACGAGTGGCCCTGCTGCGCGGTGTGCCTGTGGCGGCGCTGACGCAGGTCTACGAGGAACGTCTTCGCCTGAACCCTGGTGCCCAGACCTTGGTGCAAGCCTGCCATCACGCGGGATTAAAAACACTTCTGGTCAGCGGTGGTTTCACTTTTTTCACCGACCGAGTGCGGGACTTGCTGCATATGGATTTCACCCGTAGCAATGTGTTTGAAATCGACAACGGTCAACTGACGGGGCGCATGGTTGACCAAGCGTGGGGCGACATCTGCGATGGCGAAGAAAAACGCCGCATGGTGCTGGCCACCTGTGATGCTTTAGGTATATCTGCCCAACAAGCCATCGCCATGGGAGACGGCGCAAACGACCTGCCCATGATGTCGGTGGCGGGGCTATCGGTGGCCTACCGTGCCAAACCCAAAGTGCGTGAAGCCGCCCATGTGGCGATTGACCAAGGTGGTTTAGACCGTTTGCTGGAATTGTTCGCCTGATTTAATTGGGATCTGACCCCAATTAAATGGTTAACGCAGCGCGGCGTAAATGGCTTGGGCAAGCTCGGGGGAAATGCCCTCGACGGTACACAGGTCCTGCACACTGGCGTCCGCCACACCCCGCACACCCCCAAAGCGTTGCAGCAACTTGGCCCGTTTTTTGGGTCCAACGCCAGGGATGTCTTCCAAGCTACTTCCGCCTGTGCGTACCTTGGCTCGCTTGGCCCGCATACCGGTGATGGCAAAACGGTGCGCCTCGTCGCGGATTTGCGCCACCAACATCAGCGCAGCCGAATCCGCTTGCAAGCTGAGTTTGGGGCGTTCATCGGCAAACACCAGTTCTTCCAAGCCGACCTTGCGGCCCTCGCCTTTTTCCACGCCCACCAAACGAGACACATCCAAATCCAGCGCCACAAACACTTCACGGGCCATGCTAATTTGACCTTTGCCGCCGTCAATCAGTACCAAGTCGGGAAACTTGGCTTCACCCAAACGAACGGCTTCAGCCAGCTTGCTGTAGCGGCGCGTCAGCACTTGGCGCATGGCGGCGTAATCGTCGCCACCGGTGATGCCCTCGATGTTGTAGCGGCGGTATTCACTGGCCTGCATTTTGTGGTGGTGAAACACCACGCAGGAGGCCTGGGTGGCCTCGCCCGCCGTATGCGAAATATCAAAACACTCGATCCGCAGGCTGTCCAAGTCTTCCACTGCCATGTCCAGCGCATCCACCAAGGCACGGGTGCGTGACTGCTGTGAGCCCTCCTCGGCCAGCAAGCGAGCCAGCTTCAAGGCAGCGTTTTGCTGCGCCATCTCCAGCCACACCTTGCGCTGCTCTCGGGGTTGGTGGATGACATGCAATTTCACGCCAGTTTGCGCAGACAAGGCAGCCACCAACTCTTTATCCACCGCATGGTTGGTGATCAGGGTGGGAGGCAGCGGCACTTCCACATAGTGCTGCCCTAAAAACGCCTCAAGCACCTCCACAGGTTCTGCACCCTCGGCATGGGTGGGAAAGTAAGGGCTGTCGCCCAAATGGCGACCCCCACGCACCATGGCCAAATTGACGCAAGCTTTGCCCCCTTGCACCACCACCGCCAAGATGTCCACATCGCGGTCGTCCACCGTGTCCACCGCTTGCTGGTGCAGCACCTTGGACAAGGCGCTGATTTGGTTGCGTACCTCAGCAGCTTGTTCAAACTCTAAGCGCTCAGCGTGGGCCAACATGCGCTTCTCGAGCGACTGCATCACGTCTTGGGTGTGGCCTTGCAGCAGCTCACAGGCACTTTGCACATCGCGTTGGTAGTCCTCCAGACTGACCATGCCCACGCAGGGTGCCGAGCAGCGCTTAATCTGGTGCAGCAAACAGGGGCGATGGCGGTTGCGAAACACCGTGTCCTCGCAGGTGCGCAAGCGAAACACTTTTTGAATCAACTGAATGGCTTCACGCACCGCCCACACACTGGGGTAAGGGCCAAAGTAATCATGGTGCTTGTCCACTGCACCACGGTAGTACACCACCCTGGGCGCAGCTTTGGGATGGGGATGACCCAAAGCATCGGGGGCACCTGGTTGGGCGCGGGTGATTTTCAAATAGGGGTAACTTTTGTCGTCGCGAAACAAAATGTTGTAGCGCGGCTTGAGGGTCTTGATGAGGTTGTTTTCCAGCAGCAAGGCCTCGGCCTCGGAGCGCACCACCGTGGTTTCCAGACGGGCAATCTTGCCGACCATATGGCCGATACGCGTGCCGCCATGGCTTTTTTGAAAGTAGCTGCTAACCCGTTTTTTTAGATGGTTGGCCTTGCCCACATACAAGACCTGTCCCTCGGCGTCGTAATAACGGTAGACCCCGGGCAACGGGGGCAAGGCTGCCACTTGCGACAGCAGCTCGGGATCGAAAACTTCGGGTTCGGTCACAACGCTATGGCAACAGAAACCTCGCCCAAACCGGGAAACTGTGCAGCCAGTTGCTGACCTTCCTCAACCGGCACGGGCACCACACAGGTCCCCGTGATGACCACCTCGCCTTGACGCAAGCACATGCCATGGCTGAGCAGTTCGTTGGCCAGCCAAGTCAGCGCCACACGGGGGTCGCCCAGTGCGTTAGCGCCTTTGCCCTGCGCCACCACCTCGCCGCCTCGGCTGACCTGCACTGCTTGGGCGGCCAGGTCCACGCTGCGCCAGTCGCTCATCAGAGCGGGACCCAGCACCATGTGGCTGGCACAGGCAAAGTCGGCAATCAGCTGCGCCTCACCGGCGGTGACAAAGTCTTGGTAACGGGAATTGGGGATTTCAATCGCCAGATGCAGTTCAGCCACCTGCGCCATGACCTGTTGCACGGTCAAAGGCGCCTCGCCCAACGCCAGCACATCAGCACCCATGCGAAAAGCAAATTCGGCTTCGATCACCCGCATGACATTGCCACGCATGGAGACCGTCGCACCATCCGCCAAGCAACGCGAGGCCAGCAAACGCCCTGCCAAAGGACCGCTGACACCAATGTGCGCTTGACCTGCGCTGCTGGTGGCCGCAATTTTCCAGCCTATGGCTTTGTCGCCCGTGGCTTCAAACAAGGCTTGCTGAACCGCGTAGCCCTCGCCTCGGGTGTGGGGACGCACGCTGGGGTTGAGCGCTTCAATTTGATGCGGGGCTTGCCACGCCGACAACAATTGCTGTGCGGCTGCCTGAGCCCCTACCATTGCCCGACATTGGGCATGGAGGCCCAAGGCTCTGCGGGTGGCAATGGCGCGTTGGCTTGCAGCAACTCCACAGAAACGCCGTCAGGGGAGCGCACAAAAGCCATATAGCCATCGCGGGGTGGACGCAAAATCGTCACACCATGTTGCTGCAAACGCTCGCAACTGGCGTAGATGTTGTCCACCGCATAGGCCAAATGCCCAAAATTTCGACCACCTTGCAAGACTTCGGGATCCCAGTTGTGGGTGAGTTCCACTTGGGCGCTGTGGTCACCGGGGGCAGCCAAAAACACCAAGGTAAAACGCCCTGAAGGGACGTCTTTGTGGCGAATCACTTCAAGGCCCAAAGCATCGCGGTAAAACTTCAAAGAGGCCTCTACATCCGAGACCCGCACCATGGTGTGCAAATAGCGCATCTCAGGGCATCCTTGTCGATTGCCAGGACACAAATTGCAAACCGGCATCGGTTTTTTGCCAAATGCTGGTGAAGCGCAACACCACGTTCACATCGTTGTCTTTGACCCGCACGTCATAGTTGCCAATGCCGTTGATGATGGCAATGCAACCAAAGTTGCGCACAGTCACTTCCGAGCGGCGCATGACCTTGTACTTGACTGCGCCTGAGCGCATAGATTCAATATAGGAGGCTTTGTTGTCCAACACCGAACTGGTATGGATGTAAACCAACTCGGGCGAAAACAACTTGTCCATGGCGGCAAAGTCATCGCCCATTTGTGCGGCATATCGGGCGTCTTCGGCCTTCAAAGCCTCTTCGGTGCTGACGGGGTTGCAAGAGCCCGCTGCATAGGCCATGGGCAGACAGGCCAAGGCCAATGCCATCCCGATAGATCTCAAAACAAGACGCATCGCCATCTCCTTAGGAAAGTTTGGTTCAGATGATACGCTTGGCGACTACGCGAATGAAGTCCGCACTAACCCGACAACCCTTGAAATCGCCTCAAACAATGACCCACTCGCCTTTCAAACCATCCGACACCAGCGGTTTTCGCCAAGGGCTCACCTCTTATGGGGATTCAGGTTTTTCTTTGTTTTTGCGCAAAGCTTTCATCAAGGGTGCAGGCTACACCGATGCAGCGCTGGACAAACCCGTCATCGGGATTGCCAACACCGCCAGCGCCTACAACCCCTGTCACGGTAATTCGGCCCAGCTGATCGAGGCGCTCGAGCGGGGCATCTTGCTGGCAGGGGGGCTGCCCATGACCTTCCCCACCATCTCTTTGCATGAAAGTTTTGCTGCGCCCACCAGCATGTATTTGCGCAACCTCATGGCCATGGACACCGAGGAAATGTTGCGTGCCCAGCCCATGGACGCGGTGGTGCTGATCGGTGGCTGTGACAAAACCGTGCCAGCGCAGCTCATGGGCGCAGCCTCGGCGGGTTTGCCTGCCATCCAACTGATTACCGGATCGATGCTGACCGGTTCGCACCGAGGCGAGCGGGTAGGCGCTTGCACCGACTGCCGCCGCTACTGGGCACGCTACCGTGCCGGCGAGGTAGATGAGGCTGAAAAAGACGAGGTCAACGACCGCTTGGTGGCCAGTGTGGGCACCTGTTCGGTGATGGGAACCGCCAGTACCATGGCTTGCATCGCCGAGGCGCTGGGCATGACGGTACCCGGCGGTGCCTCACCGCCTGCTGTCACCGCCGACCGTATGCGGGTGGCCGAACTGACGGGCACACAAGCCGTTCAACTTGCTCACAGCCGCCTGGGTATCGAGCAGATACTGACCGCTGATGCGTTTGAAAATGCGCTTCGGGTGTTGCTGGCGATTGGCGGCTCCACCAACGGCTTGGTGCATTTGGCGGCCATGGCCGGTCGGGTCGGTTTGGATTTGGACCTCGATGCGTTTGACCGCATGGGGCGAGAAACACCGGTATTGATCGACCTCAAGCCTTCAGGTCAACATTACATGGAAGACTTCCACCATGCAGGCGGCATGCCCGCTTTGCTGCGCGAATTGCGCCCCCTGCTCAAACTCGACGCGCTCACCGTCACAGGTAAAACCTTGGGTGAAAACCTGGACGTAGCACCTGCCGCTTTCCCCCAAACCGTCATCCGCACAGCGGCCAACCCCATCTACCCGCAAGGTGGCATGGCGGTGCTGCGAGGGAACTTGGCGCCAGCGGGGGCCATCATCAAGCAATCAGCGGCTGACCCCCGTCTGATGGAGCACGAGGGCCGCGCGGTGGTGTTTGAAAACAGTGCCGACTTGGCTGCGCGCATCGACGACCCCGAATTGGATGTGCATGCCCACGACATCTTGGTGCTGAAAAACATCGGTCCCAAAGGCGCACCCGGCATGCCCGAGGCTGGCTATTTGCCGATACCGCAAAAGCTCGCTCGCGCTGGCGTGAAGGACATGGTGCGCATCTCGGATGGCCGCATGAGCGGCACTGCTTTTGGCACCGTGGTGCTGCACGTCACACCCGAAGCTGCTGTGGGCGGACCGCTGGCCTATGTGCAAACCGGCGACCGCATCCGCTTGAGCGTGTCCGAACGCAGTTTGCAATGGATGGTCTCCCCCGAGGAACTGGCCCGTCGACAGCAAGAACACCCCGTCACCCTGCCCACTGCCGCCAGAGGCTACAGACAATTGTTTTTGAAAACCGTCAACCAAGCCGATCAAGGCGCCGATTTTGATTTTTTACGCGCTGAACAGTATCAAGGCAAGACCCCGCGCTAAACCCTTTTATCCCTGACGAAAGCCGCTCATGATGCAATGGTTCAAAGAACTCTCCCCGCCAGAAAAACGCACTTTTGTTGCCGCCTTTGCCGGTTGGACCTTGGATGCGCTGGACTTCATGGTGTTTACCTTCGTCATCTCAGCCTTGATTGGCTATTTTCATATCGACAAAACCCAAGCAGGTATGTTGGGCACTGTGACCTTGCTGTTTTCAGCGCTGGGCGGTTGGATAGCGGGTATGTTGGCCGACCGCTACGGTCGGGTGCGTATTTTGCAAATCACCATTCTGTGGTTTTCGGTATGTACTTTCCTCATTGGTTTTGCACAAAGCTTCGAGCAGGTCTTCGTGCTGCGAGCCTTGCAAGGCTTGGGCTTTGGCGGTGAATGGGCGGTAGGCTCGGTGCTGATGGGTGAAATTGTTCGCGCCCAGTACCGTGGTCGCGCCGTGGGTACGGTGCAAAGCGGCTGGGCCGTGGGCTGGGGCATTGCAGCGTTGCTGTACACCCTGGCCTTCAGTTGGTTATCCGAAGATTGGGCTTGGCGCTGGCTGTTTTGGTTCTCGGTTTTGCCCTCTTTGCTGGTCGTTTACATCCGTCGCAATGTCCCCGAACCCGAGGTCTATAAGCAAAGCCGTGCCGCCAACGATGACAACATCACCAAGGTGTCACCTTGGACTATTTTTTCGCCGGCACTGCTGAAAACCACCTTGCTATCGGCCTTGCTGTGTACCGGTGTGCAAGGCGGCTATTACGCGGTCATGACATGGCTACCCACCTTCTTGAAAACCGAACGCCACCTGAGCGTGATTGGTACCGGTGCGTATTTGTCGGTCATCATCACCGGCTCGTTCATCGGCTACATCAGCGGCGCGTATTTCACCGACCGCTTTGGCCGAAAACCCAATTTGTTTTTGTTCGCCGTGTTGTCGGGGGTGAGCGTCTATACGTATACCCAAATTGAATTGACCAACACCGAAATGCTGTTTGTGGGTTTCCCGCTGGGCTTTGCCGCATCGGGTATTTTCAGCGGCATAGGTGCTTACCTGACCGAATTGTTTCCCTCTTCGGTTCGCGCCAGCGGTCAAGGATTTGCCTATAACTTCGGTCGTGGCATTGGTGCGCTGTTCCCTACCTTGGTCGGCTATTTGTCGGCCAGCCAAGGGCTGGGCATGGCGATTGGGGTGTTTGCCGGAGGCGCTTACGCACTGGTGCTCTTGACCGTGCTGTTTTTGCCTGAGACCAAGGGACGGGCTTTAACGGCCTGACAACAGCTGTTGCCAGCGGCGCAGGGCCAGCGACTTGGCCCGCATGAGGGGGACACATGCAGGATCGGGTTGCCACGTTGAGGTATCGGTTCGCACCAGCGCTTGCAAAAACTCGGCGCTAGAACCTGCCCATCCCAAACTCACGGCTGCGGTCGCTGCAGCCCCCACGCAGGGTAAATAAGTGCTGTCACGGTGGGCCACCACCGGCTTGTTCCACACATCGGCCAATATTTGCATCCACGCAGCGCTGCGTGTCGCACCACCCACCACCTGCAAAGATGCCATAGGCTGCGCTTGGACTTCTTCAAAAGCCCACAGCAAGGAAAGCGCTACCCCTTCCAACACAGACCGCAGCATCTGCGCTTGCGTGGTTTGCAATGACAAGCCTAGAAAACTGCCCTGAGCTTGATCGGTAGAGACGGGAAGACGTTCGGCAGACAGATAAGGCAAAAAAAGCACCTTTGCATCTGTGTCAGTTGAGGACACCAAAGACTCCATCGCCGCGTATCCCCGGGCCTCATCGTCCTCCCCTGTTAACTGCACAGCCCAGCGGTGCACACTGCCCGCGTTGCTGATGGGGCCGATGCGAATATGCCATTCCGCTTGGGTGCAGGGCAACAAAAACAAAGGGCTGGGGCCGGTATGGAAAGTGTTTGCCAAGGTAGCCACCCAAGCCGAGGTGCCCAAATACGCATAGCTTTGCGTGCTGTCGGTGACACCTGCACCCAAGGTGGTTGCCGCGGCGTCACCCAAGCCGCAAAAAACGGTGAGCCCATGTTCTAGCCCCGTCATCTCGGCCGCAGCTGTACTTACCTGCCCCACAAAGTCTCCCGCCTCATATAAATGTGGCAAGCTGATATGGCTCAAGCCCAAGGTTGTCAACCATTCACTGGCCCAACATCCAGCTTCGAAGTTGTACATACCCGTGGTCGCAGCGGTGGTGGGATCGGTCACGGCTTGGCCGGTTAAACGAAAAATAATGAAGTCTTTGGCTCCCACCAACACCCGCTTTGTACGTTGGAAGTGGTCTGGCTCATGGTCACGCAGATGCATGATTTTGGGCAGCACCGAAGCGCCGTTGAACGGATTGCGTGTGATCTGCGCCACCTGATCTGCACCCAGCAATGCCGAGGCAGTCGCGGCTTGATCGCCAGCACGGGCATCCATGTACAAAACGGCTGGCCGAACCACTTCGCCCCGCTCATCCAAGGCGATCATGTCTTGCATTTGTCCGCTGAAGGTCAAAGCTTTGAGGGAAGTAGGTAAAACACCCAGCACCCACCAATGACGCAACACCGCATTGAAGCTGTCCCACCATTGTTGCGGGTCCTGCTCACCCGGCGCATCATCACTGGCCGCATAGTCT
>CANGPV010000018.1 GCA_947455935.1 Comamonadaceae bacterium | reverse complement strand
CTTTGGCTCCCACCAACACCCGCTTTGTACGTTGGAAGTGGTCTGGCTCATGGTCACGCAGATGCATGATTTTGGGCAGCACCGAAGCGCCGTTGAACGGATTGCGTGTAATCTGCGCCACCTGATCTGCACCCAGCAATGCCAAGGCTGCCGCGGCTTGTTCGCCAGCACGGGCATCCATGTACAAAACGGCTGGCCGAACCACCTCACCGCGGTCATCCAAGGCGATCATGTCTTGCATTTGTCCGCTGAAGGTCAAAGCTTTGAGGGAAGTAGGTAAAACACCCAGCGCCCACCAATGACGCAACACCGCATTGAAGCTGTCCCACCATTGTTGCGGGTCCTGCTCACCCGGCGCATCATCACTGGCCGCATAGTCTTGGCTACACGCATGGTGCATGCCGCCTTGCTGATCAAGCAAGACCGCTTTGATGGCCGATGAACCTATGTCAAAACTGGCGATGTAGGCCATGGTGTTAGCGCCAACGCGCATCCCCCCATTTTTGCGACACCACCGCAGCAACCACGATGGCACCGGTCAACATATCTTGTAAAAAAGACGGCACATTCAGAATGGTCAGTCCATTGGCCAAAATCCCAAGCGTAGCAGCGCCAAGCAACGATCCCAGCATGTGCGGCGTCGCACTTCGCACCACCGTCGTTCCCAAAAAAGCGGCCGCATAGGCAGGCAGAAACAAACCATTACCGCCCGTAGGATGCGCTGAACCCAGCCGAGAAGCCAGCAACACACCCGCGACAGCCGCTGCCAAAGCACACAAGCCAAAAGCGCCCACTTTGTGCCACAAAACAGATATTCCCGCCAAACGCGCAGCCCTCTCGTTACCCCCGACGGCATACAGCTGTCGTCCGAACACAGTGTGGTGCATGACCAGATAAGCACAGGCGACACAGCCCAGCATCACCCAAGAGGGGCCAGGCAAGCCAGCCACGACAGCACGGCCTAACCAACTGAAAGCTTCGGGAATGTTCTCAAACACGGTGGAGCCGCCCGTCATCCAAAAAGTCAGTCCACTGAGCATGGTGCCTGTGGCCAAGGTGGTGATGAAGGACAACACGCCAAAATAGCCCACCAACCAACCATTGAACATGCCCATCACGCTGCACAATCCCAGCGTCAACACGACCCCCGCTGTCACATCCATGCCACTGACCGCTAACTGCGCAGCCATCACACCCGCGAAGCTGGCCATGGCACCCACGGACAAATCAAACTCGCCAGCAGCCATCACAAAGGTTGCGCCCACAGCGATCAGAACCAAGAAAGCAATTTGACGCGTCACATTGATGGCATTGTCCAAGGTGGCAAACGCCTGAGGACTGAGGTAGGCAAAGACGGCACACACCAGCAACAAAGCGCCCAAGGTGGCATAGGTACGAAGCCATTGCTTGACTAGGGTGGTGTTCATGCGGTGATTATTTCCCTGTTGGCTGGATTGTCGGATGGCTTGGCAAAACACCAATGCAAGACCTGTGCAGGCGTCAAATGTTGATTGGGCAAGTCAGCCACGCTTTGACCTTCACGGACCACGACCACGCGGTCTACCCATTGCAGCATTTCTTCCAAGTCCGAGGTCACGACCAAGGCTGCACCCCCCTCCTCACAATGGCTTCGCACCATCTGATGAATGGCGCGACGGGTGGCCACATCGACAGCTTGGGTGGGCTCATCACACAACAACAGCTGCGGCTGCATGGCCAAGGCTCGGGCAAAGACGATTTTTTGTTGGTTCCCACCGCTTAACTCGGACACGGGCTGCTCACGGTCTCGGGCCTTGATGGCAAGGGCATCGATGCAGTCCTGGGCAAATTGATTTTCTGGATGTCTGCGCAACCATCCCCAACGGCTAAACCGTTGCAGTAACGAGAGGCTCAGGTTCTCGCGCAAACGCATGCCCATCACCAAGGCGTTATGTCGTCTGTCTTCGGGTACCAAGACCAGGCCCTGCTTTGCCGCTGCATCAGGGCTGGTCGGTCGGTAAGGTGTTCCACGCCAATGCACAGAGCCATGCGACACAGCCCTGAGTCCCACCAAGGTTTCCAATAATTCGGTTCTTCCTGCGCCAGCCAATCCATACACGCCCACCAATTCGCCAGCCTGTACACGCAGATCTATGCCTTGCAATCGACCGTCTTGGGTATGTAACTGGTCCACGCTCAGCAAAGTTGGGGCCTGCTGCATCGTGCTCAGGGGTCGCTGGTGCACGCTGGGTGATTGGCCTGACATGGCTTGGACCAAGTCAGAATGGGTTTGCTCGGCGGTGGTCAGCGTTGCCACTGTTTTTCCATTACGCAGCACCACAATACGTTGCGATACCTGCAACACCTCTTCCAAACGATGGCTGACGTACAGCACCGCCATGCCTGCGCTTTTCCAGGTGCGTATGCGCTCGAGCAGCAGATCAGCGTCGTGACTGGTCAAAGCGGCAGTGGGTTCATCCAAAATCAGCACCGAGGGTCGCTGCATCCAGCAACGCAACAACGCCAAGTAAAAGCGCTGGGTAGCGGTGTAACTGAGAACCAGCTGATCTAGAGGCAGCGCCACACCTAATTCTTCACATGCGGCCTGTGCCAGAGACCGCATCTTTGCATAGGAAATCAGCGTTCCGAAGGCTGTGGTGGGAAATGGCAGACCTATAAACACATTGTCTAAGCCACTGAGGCTGCTGATCAGTTGCGGGTCTTGGTGAACCACGGCTATGCCAGCCGTGGGCTTGGGTGCGCTCAGCTGCCCTTCATCACAAGGATAGCTGCGGGTCAGCACATGGATCAAGGTGGACTTGCCAGCGCCATTTTCGCCAATCAAGCCCAACACCTCACCAGCGTGCAACGCGATATCTACGCCCTCTAAAGCCGTCAGCCCGCCAAACCGCTTGGTCAAGCCGACGCCTTGAAGAACCGCGGTCACTTGGTGATCAAGCTGGCCGGTGCGTACATCTCTGTGCTGCTGGGTTTTTTGCCTGCAAAGGAAGCTTCCATTTGCGCTGTCACCAGTTCAGCCATGCCACGGAAGTTTTGCTTCATGGTGGCGACAAAGGGTGAGCCCTTTTTGATCAGGTCATTGGCTTGACTGGTGCCGTCAATGCCGGTGACCACAATTTCATTACGACCTGCGGCTTGGATGGCTTGGGTCGCACCAATGGCGGGTTCGTCCCAGGCTGCCCACACGGCGGTGATGGAGCCTTTGGCAGGATTTGCAGTCAAGATGCTTTCCATGGCTTTACGGGCGTTCTCAATGGGACCAGGCACTTGGACATGCTGTTCGCTGATCACTTTGATGTTGGGGTTCTTTTTCAGCAAGGCGTCCAGCGCTTGTGAGCGCTTGAGCACACCAGGATGCGGACGGTGCGTGAAGACCACGATGGAGCCTTTGTTGCCAATGGTTTTGAGCAAATGCTGGCTGATGGCGTCAGACATGGCGGTGTTGTCGCTGGTGGCATTCATCACCATACCGGGGATATAGCCCGAGTCGCAACCAAACACGGGGATGCCTTTGGCAGCAGCTGCTGCAATTTGTGTTTTGACTTGGTTAGGGTCGGCACTGACGATGACGATGGCATCGGTTTTAGCGGCAATCGCATCTTCCATGCGACTGGCCATTTGACCGAAGTCGCCTTTGGTGTCGATCACATTGGCTTTCCAACCTTTTTTGCCAGACAGTTCTGACAAGGTGGTGAGCATTTCATTGGTGGTAACCGATTGCTGATAAGGGGTGATCAAGGTGATGTTTTTGGCTTGCTGTGCGCCAGCCTGGGTGCTCAAGGCCATGGCCAAGGCTACAGCCGATAAAGTGAAATGGCGACGCAAGGGGTTGAAGCGAGATGAGGTCAAGGTTGTCTCCGGGTGGTGGTGTTAAAAATGAAAGGCTCAAAAAAATTCTAACTGCGACCAGCGGTTCTAAGGGTTCACCCTGAGCGCCGCTTGCATGGCCTGTGTCGCTACATCCTCCAACCAGCCAAAGTCCATGTGTTGATGCGCTTCACAAAAAAACCAAGGCTCTCGGGAGTCAGGTTCGAGCATCACACCACGGTCAATCAGTTGCCAGCAAAACTCGCGGTACAAGCTGCTGTTGGTCTTGCGCCAGTCGCGGTAGGTTTCTGGCACGGTGGGGGTGAAGTGAATACCCAGCATGGAAGCAGGTCCTGCAAACTGATGTGCTATGCCTGCTTGCGTGAACACCCTGCCCAAGAGATCACGAACACGCTCTCCCACATGGTGCACGGTTTGCAAGGCATCTGTGTGGGTCAAGATGTCCAAGGTGCAATGGGCAGCGCTCAAACCCACCAAATTGGCGGTGTAGGTACCGCCATGCACCACGGCACCCGCATTCGCACCCACCACATCCATCACATCGGCGCGGCCACCGAATGCGGCCACCGGATAGCCGTTGCCCATGGCTTTGGCATAGGTCGTTAAATCTGCATAAATGCCATACAAGGCTTGCGCCCCACCCTTGGCCACTCGAAAGCCAGACTTCACCTCATCGATGATCAACAAGGTGCTTTGCGCGGTACACAAATCCCGCAAGCGCTGCAACCATGTTGGGCTCGCCGCAATGCTGCCTGCATTGCCGATGATGGGTTCGAGCACCACGCAAGCCAGTTGGTGGTCACGGCGCTGAAACAAGTCTTCCAAGGCGGCAAAGTCGTTCAAGCCAATGATGTCGACCAAGTCGTGGGTCTTAGGGGGAATGCCTGCACCAAAGGGAATCACCTCAGGTGCTTGGCCGCTGTGGGCGTCCCAGTGTTCGATGTCAGACTTCCACATGAATTCATCGGCCAAACCATGAAAACCACCCTCGACCGTCGCCATGCGTTCTCGCCCCGTAAAGCCCCGTGCGGTACGCACTGCGCCCATCACGGCTTCTGTGCCGGAGTTGGCAAAACGCATTTTGTCGATCTGCGGACACAGGGCTTTGATTTGCTGCACCACCAAGGTGTCGAGTTCGGTGGCAAAACCCGTCAAGGTGCCGCCGCTGTGTATTTGCGCAACCACCGCCTTGTCCACCCGCTCATCGCCATAGCCCAAGATGACTGGGCCATAGCCCAAACGGAAATCCACATAGGTTTTGCCGTCCACATCGAGCAATTCGCAACCCTTGGCACGTTGAATGAAAACGGTGCGGTCGGGGCCCCAGTAGCGGTAGTTTTCCGCCACGCCTTGGGGCATGTGCCGCATCGCTTTTTGCAGCAGTTGCGACTGACGGCTCATGGCTGCACAGCCTCTCCGTGCGGTGGGCGCAGCAACAAGCCCACGCGCTCTTCCAGCAACTTCACCACATGCAGCTCTGCCGCGTCATCGCCATAACGGGCTCTTGCCTCTTCAAACAAAGCTTGAGCATGTGCACCCATGGTGAGCGAGTAGCCCTGTGACTGGGCAATTTGGTTCACCAAACCTAAGTCCTTGCAACACAAGGCCAGTGAAAAACTCGGGTCGTAGTGCCCGGCAAAAATGGAAGGGATGTCGTGGCGAGCCACCCAGCTGTCGCCCGCACTGGAGGTGATGGCCTCTTGCACCACGTTGAGCGGCACACCGGCTTTGGCACCCAACATCAGCGCTTCACCAATGGTGGCCGCCCCCACAAACCACAACAAATTGGTCAAGAGCTTGACCGTGGCCGCGTTGCCGGGTTTGCCGCAGTGAAAGATTTTTTCGCCGATGACTTGAAAAATGGGCAAATGCTTGGTGTAGCAGTCTTTGTCGCCACCGACAAAAATTGACAAACGCCCCAAGGCCGCCATGTCCACCGCATTGGTGACTGGGGCTTCTAAAAAATCCACCCCCTTGGCTTGCGCGGTTTGCACCAAGCTTTGCACCAACTCCACCGAACTGGTGGAGGTGTCAATCACGGTGGTACCTGAGCGCACATGGGCAAGAACGCCGTCAGCGCCAAGCATGACTTGGCTGACTTGCGGTGGCCCTGGCAAGGAGGACATGACCACATCAGCTTGCGCCACGGCTTGCGCAACGCTGGATGCGAGCTTGGCACCCAAGGCCACCAAGTTGTCTGTCTTGGCTGCAATGGCGTCGAAGACGCTCAAGTCGTAACCAGCGCGAAGCAAATTCGCCGCCATCGGGTTGCCCATGTTGCCCACACCGATGAAAGCGATGACAGGTAAGGCACTCATGCTTTTCGGAAGGTCAAAAATTGAGGCTTGTCACCCGCATAAGCTTGGTAAGTAAAGCCCAAGTCTTTCAACATGGCCAATGCCTCGGTGAAGGTGTAGGTGCGGTAGTGGATGGTTTGCGCCATCAGCTTTTTATCGCCATCAGCCAAATAGTAGTGCTTGATGAAGCCATGCTCAGCGGGTTCGATTTTTTGCGAATACAGCATGCCGTTAGAGATGGGACTGGCGTAATCATGGTGCGGTCCTTGAACACCTAGCAACAATTGACCACCGGCTTTGACATGCTTGGCTAAGTGCGCAAGACCCACTCTGTTGGGCTCATCTTGGGCAATGTGGCTGACCAAAAAAGGCTCTTTATCGCCATCGATAACGAAATACCACACCCCGCCATAGGAAAACGCCAAGTCATAAGCCGCATCCAAGGCCAACTCGGTCACGTTTTGGTGGTGCAGGGTCACTTGCGAAAAAGGGTTCAGGCGTTGCTGCGCAATGGTGAGCATGGCTTGGGTCAAATCAACACCGGTGATCGTCAGATTGGGTTGCCGCTTGGCCAAGGTTTCCAAAATCAAACCGGTGCCGCAGCCTATTTCGAGAACACTGGAGAATGGTTGGTGCTGAATAAGGTTGTCGACAATTTTGTCGTAGTCGTAATACCCTGAAGTCATTATTAAGTCGTAATAACCCGACATATTCGTGTAATCGCCCATTGTCTTCCCTGGTGAACTGCTGACCGAGAGTGGGGGGCCACAACTTTCTAACTCCCCTATTTTTGGGGGCAAGCATATCAGCCTCAGCTGTAGAGGCTTTCTGGAGCTCTTGCGCACTTTACGCAACGGCTCACCCTAGAATCCGAAACTCGAAGCATCACTCTTTCACTCATCCATGCGCTGGTCATCTCTTATCAAAAAAAGCTTGCTTGTGCTGGTGGTAGCTACAGTGCTTTTGGCCTATGTTCAACGAGATCTGTTATTGGCCGCCTTTGAAACCAACCCCTACCGTGGGTCTTCAGAGTCTGTGGCCAGAGGCGAATTGATTTGGACGCAACATTGCATCAGCTGCCATGGTCCCGATGCGGTAGGCGATGGCCCTGCCAGTGCGGCTTTGCCTAAGCGCCCCAAAGATCTCACCATGATTGCCCCCGCGCCCATCTTTCCAGATGGCATCGTCGCTTTTCGCATTGCCCATGGAAAAAACACCATGCCTGCTTGGCAAGACACACTCAACACAGAGCAAATCTGGGACTTGGTGAGCTTTATTCGCTCCAAGTCGCGACGTTAACCCTAAAGCGAGATAATGCACCATGGATAAAACGCCTGTTTGCACTTACTGCACCTTGTCAGAGTCGCGCATCATTGACCACAGTCCGCTGACTTTGGTGATTCGAGATGTATTTCCTGTCTCCCCCGGGCACACCTTGATCATTCCGCGCCGCCACGTCGATTCCTATTTCGACCTGACTGACCAAGAACGTGAAGACATGACCTTCATGATGATGAGGGCCAAAAATGCCATTAAGACCGAACTCAGCCCTCAGGCCTTCAATATAGGTATCAACGAAGGTTTTGCCGCGGGCCAAACCGTGGCTCATATCAATATGCATTTGATTCCCCGCTTCAAGGGCGATGTGCCCGAGCCGCGCGGCGGCATCCGCTGGATTTTTCCGGATAAAGCTGTTTTCTGGGACAAAAAACCCACCACCGTCACCACCACTGAGAAAAAATGAACGACTCCCTCCTCTACCGCCGTCTCTCACTCCTCGCTAGCCTTTGCGCTCTCAGCACTGCCCTGCACGCTGCAGAGATGGACAACGGCGACCGCATTTACCAAGCCACCTTTGGCGTCATCACCGCCGTGGGTTTTAAAAAGCAAATTGATGCCGATCCAATTTGCAAAGGCAAGACCTACGCCGACTTTGACCTCAACCAGTTTCTGGACGCCATTCCCAAAGACTTCCTGACACACCCTGGTCAGCGCGAAGGCATCGCCAACCAATTCAAAGGTTATTTTCAAAACATCGACACCTTGCAACTGCCCACTGGCCAAACCATTCCCGTGGCTTACCAAGAATTGAAAAAAAGCACGGCATTGCTGCTACGCAAAGAAACAGAAAGCAGCGATGTCAACGATATGTGTCAAAACATGTTTGACAACGCCGGACGCATCTTCCAAAAACAGGTCGATAGCATCAAACAATTGGTTGTTAAAAAATAAAGGATGGCTATGCAAGCTTGTGCAACACACCGTCTTGGACTGCGCAGCACCGGTGCAGCTTGGGTTTTGCTTGCAGTCCTAGGGTTGTCTGCCTGTACCCAGGAACAGCAAAACAAAATTGGACGCGAAATCCAAAACTGGACAGGTACCGATGGTGTGTTGGAAGTCTATGCTGGAGATAAGTTGGTTCGCCGCTTTTTGAAAGTCGACAAACTCAGCACTGCTTTAGGCACTGACGACGGCAAACCGCGCGATTACCGCTATGGCTATGGCTACTTAGATGAAAACCTGAATATGCAAGTTGATCCGAATGAAAAACGGGTTTATTTTGAATTCAGCAATTACTCCACCATCGTGTTCTTTGAAAACCCCCACTGAACACCCTGTTTCTTAAACGACACCTGCGCTCTAAGCCGCCCAACTGGGTTTGCGCTTATCCAAAAAGGCCTGAAAACCTTCTTGGGCGCTGTCCTCCATCATGTTGCAAGCCATGGTTTGCCCAGCCAATTGATAGGCTGCGTTCAAACCCATTTCAAGCTGTTGGTAAAACAAAGCCTTGCCCATACGAACAGCAGGTTCAGGTTTGGCCACAATCTTGGCGCACAGTTGAAGCACCGCTTCTGAAACAGCTTCGGCAGGTACCACTTGGTTGACCAAACCACGTTCTTTGGCGGTAGGGGCGTCAATAAAGTCACCGGTTAACAACATTTCCATCGCTTGCTTGCGATGCATATTGCGGCTCAAGCCCACGCTGGGGGTGGCGCAAAACAAACCGTAGTTAATACCCGAGACCGCAAACCGAGCGTCCTCGCTGGCGACTGCCAAATCGCACATGCTGACCAATTGGCAGCCCGCGGCGGTAGCTATACCCTGAACTTGGGCAATCACCGGTTGCGGCAAGCTTTGGATGCGTCCCATCATGCGGCTACATTGGGCGAACAACTGGGTGTAGAAATCGTGTTCGGGGTGGCTGCGCATTTCACGCAAGTCGTGGCCCGCGCTGAAAGCCTTGCCCCCTGCCGCTATGACCACCACCCTGCATGTGGGGTCAGCCGCCACCGCTTGCAAAGCCGTGTCCAAGGCCATCAACATCTCACTGGATAAAGCGTTGAAACTGTCTGGCCGGTTCAGCACCAAGCGTGTCACGCCGGCAGAGGGCGATTCAACTAAAACACAATCGTTCATGGTGTATCTTCTCCATTGAAAATGAATGACCTTGACCACCCACCCTTGGTGTACCTCGAAACGGATACACCGCTGCCAGACCCAGAATCGGCCTGGGGCGCCGACAGCGCTGTTCCAGGTTTGTTGGCCGCAGGGGGTGGCCTGTCGGTGCAACGTCTTATAGAAGCTTACAGCAAAGGCTGCTTTCCTTGGTTTAGCTTGGGCCAGCCCGTGCTGTGGTGGAGCCCAGACCCTCGCATGGTTTTAAAAGTTCAGGACTTTCGCTTTCATCGCTCCGTGCGCCAATGGATGAAACGACACAAAGGCTTGGATATCCGTATAGACACAGCCTTTGATGCCGTTATAGATCATTGCGCTCTAGCGCCGCGCCCCGGCCAAAAGGGTACATGGATAGTTCCCGACATGGTTACTGCTTACAAAGCTTTGCACGCAGCTGGATCTGCTCACAGCATTGAGACTTGGATTGACGGGCAATTGTGTGGCGGACTTTACTGTGTCAGTGTGGGGCAGGCGGTTTTTGGCGAGTCCATGTTCAGCTTGGTGCCTAACGCGTCCAAAGTCGCTTTGGCAGCTTTGGTGGCTTTTTGCCGCGCCCACCGCATCGCCATGGTGGACTGTCAGCAAAACACCCCTCATTTGACCTTCATGGGTGGGGTCGAAGTCCCCAGAAGCGAGTTTTTAAGCCATATTCGCCATGCCCAATATCTTCCATCATTGCAATGGAATTTTGAGCCTTTATACTGGGACGAACTTTCACCCACACCCGCTTCGCCGTGACCCACCTCAAGGATTTGCCGCTTCAATCGTTGCAGTTTTATGCAACCGCGCCCTACCCTTGCAGCTACTTGCCAGATCGACAAGCACGGTCTCAAGTAGCCACCCCCAGCCACCTGATTCATAACGACACGTATTCGGAATTGGTCGCCAAGGGCTTTCGTCGCAGCGGCATGTTCACCTACCGACCCTATTGCGATGGGTGTCGCGCTTGCGTGCCTCTGAGGGTCAAGGTCAATGAATTTGAACCAACCCGCAGCCAACGCAGGGCACTGAAACAACACGGCCAGTTGCAGTCTCGTATTTCTAAACTGGTCTATGTACCAGAGCACTACCAGCTCTATTTGGCCTACCAAAATGGCCGCCATGCCGGTGGTGGAATGGACCAAGACAGCGTAGAGCAATACACCCAGTTCTTGCTGCAAAGCCGCGTCAATTCCCGCTTGGTAGAGTTTAGAGAAGCCCATGACGACGGTGTCAGCGAAGGCGAACTACGCATGGTGTCTATTTTGGATGTGCTCAACGACGGCCTCTCAGCGGTCTATACCTTTTATGACCCTTTGGCAGCCAAAGGCTTTGGCACCTACTGCGTGCTGTGGCAGATCGAGCAAGCCCGTGAATTGGGATTGCCCTATGTGTATTTGGGCTATTGGATTGCCCAAAGCCCCAAGATGAACTACAAGGCGCAGTTTGGCCCCTACCAGGTGTTGGTCGATGGGGAATGGGAAGACGCCTGAACTTTGCTCTTGTAAGATATCGCCATGCGAAAAGTACAAGCTGGTCAAGTTCCCTCCCCCTCCATTCAGGTTTTAGAGCGCATGTTTACCCTGATGGATGTCTTAGCCGCCAAAGAAGGTACGGCAACCCTGAAAGAAATCAGCGAAAAAACTGGTTTACACCCCTCGACGACGCATCGTATCCTGAATGATTTGGTCTTGGGTCGGTATGTAGACAGGCCTGAATCGGGACATTACCGCTTAGGTATGCGCTTGCTTGAATTGGGCAACTATGTCAAAGCCCGTCTGAATGTCAGGGATGTAGCGCTTGAACCCATGCAAGAGTTGCATCAACTGACCCAGCAACCTGTCAACCTTAGCGTTCGCCAGGGCGATGAGATTGTTTATATCGAACGTGCTTACAGTGAGCGATCGGGTATGCAAGTGGTACGGGCTATTGGCGGCAGAGCGCCCTTGCATTTGACCTCGGTAGGCAAGTTATTTTTAGCTGCTGACGATAATGTGCGGGTAAGGGCCTACGCCAACCGCACGGGTTTGCCTGGCCACACACGCAACAGCATCACCACGTTGCCCGCCCTGGAAAAAGAGATCGCTAAGTCGCGTCAATCAGGGGTTGCCAGCGATAACGAAGAACTTGAATTGGGTGTGCGCTGCATGGCTGCAGGCATTTACGATGATCAATCCAAGTTGATCGCTGGACTATCTATTTCAGCACCGGCAGATCGTTTGGATGAAGCTTGGTTACCCAAGTTACAAGCCACAGCGCTAGCGATTTCGCTAGAGCTGGGACATGCGGTGAAAGCGGGAATTTAAGAAGTTAAAGAGTGACGGGTTTCAACCCAGCGACGCACGCGCTCGGCGTCAGCAATGCGACTGAATTTGCCAGCTGAATCTAAAAACACCATGATCAATTTGCGACCAGCCACTTTGGCCTGCATCACCAAGCATTGACCTGCTTCGGATATATAGCCGGTCTTTTGCAAATCGATATCCCAATTGGGGTTGGAAACCAAACGGTTGGTCGAGCGGTATTTCAAAGTTTTGCGACCCACTTCAACTTGGAAGCCACTGGAAGTGGATAACTCACGCAAGGTGGGGTCGTTGGCAGCAAACGCCACCAAGGTTGCAAGGTCTTTGGCGCTGGATTGGTTGCGGCTAGACAAGCCTGTCGGTTCGGCGTAGCGTGTATCACGCATACCCAGTTGAGCAGCCTTGGCATTCATTTGATGAATGAAAGCATCCAGACCTGCTGGGTAGGTACGACCCAAAGCATGGGCTGCACGGTTTTCACTCGACATCAAAGCCAAATGCAGCAATTCGCCACGGGTCAAGGTGGTGCCTGGACGTAAACGTGAACTGCTGCCTTTTTCGGTGTCAATATCGTCAGCTGAAATGGTGATGGCTTCGTCCATGTCGAGGTTGGCTTCACGCACCACCAAAGCTGTCATCAATTTGGTGATGGAGGCAATCGGCAAAACAGCTTGATCGTTCTTGCTGAGCAAGACTTCTTGCGTATCTTGATCGATCACATAAGCTACGCTGGACTTGAGTGTGATTTGGTCATCGGACGCAGAATGCAATCCAGCCAACTCGCCAAACGAAGGTCGCACAGGCAGGGATTTGTGCACCCGACCGTGGCTCTTGACCACAGCGATGGATCTATTCTTGAGTTTTTGTTTGTTGCTGAGTGCATGTGCAGAAGGCGCCCAAACCAGCACCACGGCAAGCATGAGCGCTAACAAAAATCGGATGTTCATAGTTTTCAACATGGTGTCCCAGCAATGGCCTTGAACGGCTTTGATCCCTGAGTGTAGTTCCATTTAAAAATACACGCAAGATCAAAGACTTGCATGTATTTTTTCAGGTAAACAACGCCACGCAAGCAGCCATCCTTCTGCATCGCTTAGGACGTTGTTAGCCCTGCGCAGCTACGCGTTCAGATTTACTCTGCAATTTATTCAAAGCACTTAAGTATGCTTTTGCCGAGGCCACCACGATATCAGGGTCAGACCCTACCCCATTGACAATGCGACCGTTGTTTTGAAGCCTCACAGTGACCTCGCCTTGGCTTTCAGTAGAGCCGCTGATGGCGTTCACTGAGTAAAGCACCATCTCTGCGCCGCTTTGCACATGCTTCTCAATGGCTTTGAGCGAGGCATCGACAGGACCATTACCGTTGGCTTCACAAGCCACCTCTTTACCTTGGTCGGTGATGACGATGGAGGCAAAAGGCATTTCACCTGTTTCACTGTGCTGGGACAATTTCACAAACGAAAAAACGTCGTTGTCGTGAGACACACTTTCTTCACTGACCAAAGCCAAAATATCTTCGTCGAAAATTTCGCTCTTACGATCAGCCAGTTCTTTGAAGCGACCAAAAGCCGCGTTGGTTTCGGCTTCGCTGTCGAGCTCTACACCTAAATCTTGTAGACGTTGTTTAAAGGCGTTTCGACCGCTGAGCTTGCCCAGTACGATTTTGTTAGACCCCCAACCTACATCCTCGGCTCGCATGATTTCGTAGGTGTCGCGCGCTTTCAATACACCGTCTTGGTGAATGCCCGAAGCGTGGGCAAAGGCGTTGGCGCCCACCACGGCTTTATTGGGTTGAACCACAAAACCCGTGGTCTGACTGACCATTCGACTCGCTGCCAATATGTGCTTGGTGTCTATGCCCAATTCAAGCCCAAAGTAGTCTTTGCGGGTCTTCACAGCCATAACGATTTCTTCCAATGAGCAATTGCCTGCCCGCTCGCCCAAACCGTTGATGGTGCATTCAACTTGCCTTGCACCACCTATTTGCACACCTGCCAATGAATTGGCCACCGCCATGCCCAAGTCATTGTGACAATGCACAGACCAAATGGCTTTATCGGAATTGGGAATGCGCTCACGCAAGGTTTTAATGAACAAGCCATACAACTCGGGCACCGCGTAGCCCACGGTGTCGGGTACGTTGATGGTGGTCGCACCCTCGGCAATAACCGCTTCCAAGATGCGGCATAAAAAATCCATATCGCTTCGGTAACCATCCTCAGGGCTGAACTCCACATCGGCCACCAAATTACGGGCAAAGCGAACCGACTGACGTGCCTGCTCAAACACCTGATCAGGTGTCATACGCAACTTCTTCTCCATGTGCAAAGCCGAGGTTGCGATGAAGGTGTGAATACGTGAATGCTTGGCCCCCTTCAAAGCCTCTGCAGCGCGGGAAATGTCACGGTCATTAGCACGAGACAAAGAACACACCGTGGACTCGGTGATGGCATTGGCAATCGCCTTAACTGCTTCGAAATCACCGTCTGAACTGGCAGCAAAACCCGCTTCAATCACATCCACGCGCAAGCGCTCAAGTTGCCTTGCAATACGCAACTTTTCATCCTTGGTCATGGATGCGCCCGGAGATTGCTCGCCGTCACGCAATGTGGTGTCAAAAATAATTAATTTGTCAGCCATTTTGAAGCTCCTGAGAATTTAACCATCCGATGCCGCATGGACCACATCAATGAAAAAAGGCCCGTTGCGTTGTGCATACGGGCCTTTGGGGAAATTGCGCGAACGCTACCGATCCAGCCCGTGAAAGCTTTGAAGCAGTAGCAGCAGCGAAATGTTCATGAACGCAATGTATCACAGGCTTATCAGCCCAAACAAGCGTGGGGACATGGCGTCAGTGCAAACCTTTTTCATCGGGTTCCTCGGTGGAGGTGCTGATGACACTGGTGGGCAGGCCTTTGTAACGCCGCCAGCCATAGACCACATAACCACTCACGCCATAAACAAGAAACAGGCTGAACAGCACCGTAGGGGGGTGGATATTGATCAAAGCAATGATCAGCGCAAAAGAAACAATGACGGCAAACGGCACGCTTTTGCGCATTTGAAAGTCTTTGAAGCTGTAAAAAGGAACATTGCTGACCATGGTCAAACCTGCATAAAGGCACACACCAAACATGATCCAACGGTTATCGACAGGAGAAAATCCCAGATCGGTCATCAGCCAAATAAAACCCAACACCAAAGCCGCCGCTGCTGGTGAGGGCAACCCTTGGAAAAAGCGCTTGTCAACCGCGGTGGTATTTACGTTGAAACGAGCTAAACGCAGGGCTGCACAGGCGCAATACACAAAAGCAGCAAACCAACCCCAGCGACCTAAGTCCTTCAAAGCCCATTCATAGGTGATGAGTGCAGGGGCCGCACCAAAGGACACCATGTCAGCCAAGGAGTCCATCTGGGCACCAAACTCGGTTTGGGTATGGGTCATACGTGCTACCCGTCCGTCCAAACTGTCGAGCACGATAGAGCAAAAAATACCTATCGCCGATGCCTCAAAGTGGCCATTCATGGCCATCACAATGGCGTAAAACCCTCCGAACAAGGCGGCCAGCGTGAACAAATTGGGCAGCACATAGATGCCCTTGCGCAAGCGGCTACGTGGTTGTTCGAAGTGCTCTTCTGAATCTTCCATGGCTTTGTGCTTAGAGGGTAGCCAGCACTGTGGTGGTGGCACTGACTTTGTCACCAGGTGCGACACAAGGTACTGCACTCAAAGGCAAATACACGTCTACGCGCGAACCAAAACGAATAAAGCCGTACCTGTCGCCTTTGTTCAATGTATCTGCGGGGTGAACATAGCAAAGAATGCGTCGGGCAATCAAGCCAGCCACTTGAACCAAAGTCACGGTATGAGCTTGTCCGTCTACCACTGCGTCGATAACCACCGCATTGCGCTCGTTTTCAATCGAGGCTTTATCAAGATCAGCATTGACAAACAGCCCTGGAAAATATTGCACGCTACGAACCGTGCCATCCACACTGGCACGGTTACTGTGGACATTGAACACATTCATGAACACGCTGATCAACAAAGCATCGCGTTCCCCATAAGGGTCGCGAACCTTTTCAATCTTGACGATGCGCCCATCAGCAGGTGACAACACGGCATTGGCTTGTGGGGGCACAGTTCGCGGTGGATCGCGAAAAAACTGGACCACAAACACCAAGACCACATAAAAAGGCAAGGCCGCAAGGCCAAAGCCCCACAGCATGGTCGCCAACAGGCTCAGCACCAAAGCCAAGCCTATGAACGGCCAACCTTCACGCGCCAGCAGGGGATGCGGATAGTGGTTCATCAGTTACGGGTCTGGTCAACCAGTTTGTTTTTGGCAATCCAAGGCATCATGGCACGCAGTTGAGCGCCCACTTTTTCAATGGAGTGATCAGCTGTGAGGCGACGACGTGCAGTCATGCTGGGATAACCGGTGCGGCCTTCCAAGATGAACATCTTGGCGTATTCTCCAGTTTGAATGCGTTTCAAGGCATTGCGCATAGCCACACGGGACTCTTCGTTGATCACCTCAGGGCCGGTCACATATTCGCCATACTCTGCATTGTTGGAAATCGAGTAATTCATATTGGCGATACCGCCTTCGTAAATCAAGTCGACGATCAACTTCAATTCATGCAAGCACTCGAAATAAGCCATTTCAGGTGCATAGCCAGCTTCAACCAAGGTCTCGTAACCCATCTTGATCAGTTCAACCGCACCACCGCACAACACGGTTTGCTCGCCGAACAAATCAGTTTCGGTTTCTTCACGGAAGTTGGTTTCGATGATGCCGGCTTTGCCACCGCCATTGGCCATGGCATAGCTCAGCGCCAAATCACGGGCCTTGCCGCTTTTGTCTTGATGCACAGCCACTAAATGGGGAACACCACCGCCTTGGGTATAGGTAGAACGTACGGTGTGACCAGGCGCTTTGGGCGCCACCATCCACACATCCAAATCGGCCCGAGGTACCACTTGGTTGTAGTGAACGTTGAAACCATGGGCAAAGGCCAAAGAAGCACCTTGTTTCATGTTGGGCGCGACGTTGTTGTTGTAGACCTCGGAAATTTGCTCGTCCGGCAACAAAATCATCACCACATCGGCGGCTTTGACAGCATCATTGACTTCCATCACATTCAAGCCAGCTTTGCCAACCTTGTCCCAAGAGGCGCCACCTTTGCGCAAACCAACCACGACTTTGACGCCGCTGTCGTTCAAATTTTGTGCATGGGCATGACCTTGTGATCCATAGCCGATGATGGCCACAGTTTTGCCTTTGATGAGGCTTAAGTCACAGTCTTTGTCGTAATAGACTTTCATGGGGGTTCTCCTTAAAAATTGTTTTTAAACACGCAACACGCGTTCGCCGCGTCCAATGCCGCAAGCGCCAGTGCGCACAGTTTCCAAAATAGCGCTGCGTTCGATCGCTTCTAAGAAAGCATCGTTTTTGGCCACATCGCCAGTCAGTTCAATGGTGTAACTTTTGTCAGTCACATCAATCACACGACCGCGAAAAATATCGGCCATGCGTTTCATTTCTTCGCGCTCTTTGCCCACCGCACGCACTTTGACCATCATCAATTCACGTTCGGTGTAAGCGCCTTCAGTCAGGTCAACCACCTTGACCACTTCGATCAACCGGTTCAAATGCTTGGTGATTTGTTCGATCACATCGTCAGAGCCAGAAGTTTGCAAGGTAATACGAGACAAGCTGGGGTCTTCAGTGGGGGCTACGGTCAGTGATTCGATGTTGTAGCCACGTGCCGAAAACAAGCCAACCACCCTAGACAAAGCGCCAGGTTCGTTTTCAATCAGTACAGCAATGATGTGTTTCATAAGGGATCCCTCTTTTCGCAACCCTCCCCCACGAGCGGTAACCCGTGGGCTTGGTTGTCAATAGATTCGTCTGGAAAATTTAAATGGGTTAGAGGTCCTCGCTGCCCAAAAGCATTTCTGTGATGCCTTTGCCAGCTTGAACCATGGGGAAGACGTTTTCAGTCGGGTCGGTGCGGAAATCCATGAATACCGTCCGATCCTTGAGTTTGCGAGCTTCACGTAAAGCAGGCTCTACATCCTCTGGGCGTTCAATCAGCATGCCCACATGGCCATAGGCTTGGGCAAGCTTCACAAAATCGGGCAAGGCATCCATGTAGCTGTGGCTGTAGCGACCGGAATATTCAATTTCCTGCCACTGACGCACCATGCCTAAATAACGGTTGTTCAGCGCCACAATTTTAATGGGCGTGTTGTATTGCAAACAAGTAGAGAGTTCTTGGATACACATTTGTACAGAACCTTCGCCGGTGACGCAATACACCTCGCTGTCAGGCTTGGCCAACTTGATGCCCATGGCATAGGGAATGCCCACGCCCATGGTGCCCAAACCACCCGAATTGATCCAGCGACGGGGTTGATCGAAACGGTAGTACTGAGCAGCCCACATTTGGTGCTGACCCACATCAGAGGTAATGTAGGCATCAGCATCTTTGGTCATGTTCCACAAAGTTTCAACCACGTACTGAGGTTTGATGACATTGGAACTGCCATGGTCGTACTTCAGGCAATCGCGGGAACGCCAAGCTTCAATGGTTTCCCACCATGAGGCCAAGCTTTGGGGATCGGGCTTGGCAGACAACTCGCGCAGCATGCCAATCATTTCAGTCAGTACTTCTTTGACGTCACCGACGATGGGAATATCGACTTTGACGCGCTTTGAAATGCTTGAAGGATCGATATCGATGTGAATGATCTTTCGCTCGTTTTGTGCGAAATGCTTGGGGTTGCCAATCACCCGATCGTCAAATCGAGCACCGACGGCCAACAACACATCGCAGTTTTGCATGGCGTTATTGGCTTCAATCGTGCCATGCATGCCCAGCATTCCTAAGAATTTTCTGTCGCTGGCAGGGTAGGCACCCAGGCCCATCAAAGTGTTGGTACAAGGGTAACCCAACATATCCACCAAGGTGCGTAACTCGGCTGAGGCTTCGCTCATCAATACGCCGCCACCGGTGTAAATAAAGGGTCGCTTGGCAGCCACCAGCAATTGCAGGGCTTTACGAATTTGTCCGCTATGCCCCTTACGAACGGGGTTGTAAGAGCGCATTTCAACTGCTGTGGGGTAACCGGTGTACATGGTCTTTTTGAAGGACACATCTTTGGGAATATCTACCACCACAGGACCAGGACGTCCGGTACGCGCAATGTGAAAGGCCTTTTTCATGATCTCGGCCATATCACGCACGTCTTTAACCAAGAAATTGTGCTTGACAATGGGACGAGTAATGCCCACGGTATCGCATTCTTGAAAAGCATCCAGCCCAATGGCGTGGGTGGGAACTTGTCCGGTGATGATCACCATGGGAATGCTGTCCATGTACGCGGTGGCAATACCGGTCACAGCGTTGGTCACACCAGGACCTGAGGTGACCAATGCAACGCCAACCTCACCCGTGGCACGGGCATAGCCATCGGCGGCATGAACAGCAGCTTGCTCATGGCGTACCAACACATGCTCAATGGTGTTTTGCTTGTACAGCGCATCGTAAATGTGTAAAACCGAACCACCTGGGTAGCCCCAGACGAATTGGACGCCTTCAGCTTGAAGAGACTTGACCAAGATGTCAGAGCCGTTGATTTCGATGGGAGTTTGGCTAAGAGCGCTAGCTTGTGCTGCAGATTGCAATTCTGCTTTGGACATTTCCATGATGTAACCTTTGTGAATTTCGTAACGAAAAAACTAGGGTGCCTTTTTGCAATTTCTTTTGGAAATGCATCAAGACTTTGGATTTCAAGCTACAGGCGTTTAACACCAAACTTGAACCCTTTTAGTTCGACAGCCTGTTATTATGGCATTGAAATCCTATATTCCCTCCCTTGGCTTCAGACAAAGAACTTTCAGATTTTCTGGTTGGCATAGAAAAACGCGCGTTCAAACGCACGGTCTTTCATGTCCGCGATGACGAGGCCGCGCTGGATATCGTTCAAGACAGCATGATGAAGCTGGCAGAGCATTATGGGGATAAGCCTGTCACAGAATTGCCCATGTTGTTTCAGAGAATTCTGTCCAACACCACCTTGGACTGGTTCAGGCGACAAAAAACCCGGAAAGCCCTTTTTTCCAATTTCAGTGATTTTGGAAGCGACCAAGGCGATGATGAATTTGACGTTTTAGACGTCTTAACGGCTCATTTAGGCACTGAAAGCGCCTTAGATGAGTTCGTAAGAACCCAAACATTTGAGGAAATTGAGAAAGAAATACAAAATTTGCCCGGACGTCAACGAGAAGCCTTCTTGCTGCGTTATTGGGAGGACTTGGATGTGGCTGAAACTGCAGCAGCCATGGGATGTTCTGAAGGCAGTGTCAAAACACATTGCTCCAGAGCTATACAGTCCTTGTTCAAAGCTTTGAGTTCCAAAGGGATGCGACCATGAAAAATTTAAACACCACCGCCATGGTCCAAGACCAGCTTGGTCAGCGCTTGGCCAACGTGCTTGAAAAAAATTCGGATTTGCCTTACGAGATTTCTGAGCGCTTACGAGCTGCGCGCACGCGTGCTTTGTCAGTCCGTCGCCTTGCCCAAACGCAAGTTCAAACGGCCCAAGACGTTCAAGTTCAACACAACTTGGTGCTATTGAAATTCCCCACGCAATTTCAGCTTTTTTTCCAAACCTTTGGCTCTGTTATTCCTTTGCTTGCTTTGATTGTGGGTTTGTTTTTTATCCATGACTTTCACAACACCCAATACGCGCTTGAACTTGCTGAAATCGATTCAGCACTTCTGACAGATGATTTACCTCCTAACGCCTACACAGACTCGTCATTTCTCGACTATCTGAAGTACGAAGTAAATTCCCCCTCCAATTGATGCACTACCTAGCGCCCTCATCGCTTTTTGTTGTTCGTAAAGCTTGGCTTGTGGTCCTTGCTTTGGGTTTGTTAGGTTTTCTGGGTTTGACAGGGCTAAGCCAAGCAGCAGATACAAACTTGAAGACCGACGTTAAGTCGGTCTCCATCGACAACTCCCCACGTTGGGCAGAACTGACCGAGGCCCAAAAACGCGCTTTATCGCCCCTTGAAAACCTGTGGCCAACCTTGGAAGCCAACCGCAAACGCAAATGGTTGGCCATCGCTCAAAACTTTGCTGATCTGAGTGAATCGTCTCAAGCTTTGGCGCAAGAACGTATGCGTGAATGGGCAGCGCTGAGCCCACTGGAGCGAACCCAGGCACGCCTGAATTTCGCCAAAACGCAGCAGCTCTCCAGCGATGAAAAACTCGCCAAATGGGAGGCCTTCCAAGCGCTCTCCGATGAGGATAAACAAAAAATTCCTTCCTCGGGACAAATACCTCCTAAGGGCGCTGCGTTGGCCGTCAAACCCATGGCTGCCAACAAGTTGGCTAACACGCCAGTAAAAAAAGAGGGCCAAGCCACAACGCCTCGCATTGATACGGGGCAACTCAACCCCTTCACCTTGCTTCCAGCCCATCTTCAGGCTACGCCCAGGCCCCTAGCGGTCCAATGAACCAGCAAGCTGATCTCACCACCAGCCTGACCGACTCTGACAGACCCAATGCCTCGTTGCTGCGGCGTATGAGTTGTTGGCTCTATGAAGGCATGCTGCTATTTGGGGTCATTTTTATTGCTGGCTATCTTTTTGGCACTCTCTCCCAAACTAAACACGCCATGAACAACCGACACGGGCTTCAAGCGTTTGTGTTTTTGGTTTTGGCACTGTATTTCACTTTTTTTTGGCATAAAGGGCAAACACTGGCCATGAAGACTTGGCACTTGAAAATCATTTCCCAAGAAGGAATAGCCTTGTCTCAAAAGCAAGCTTTGTTGCGCTATGTTTTTGCTTGGGTTTGGTTTGTACCGCCCTTGGTAATGGTGGGGCTTTTAGGTGGTTCTAGTTTGCAAGGCTTAGGTGCAACGTGTGCTTGGGTACTGGTCTGGGCTTTAGCAAGCCGCTGGCATCCCCATCAACAGTTTTGGCATGACCATTGGGCAGGTAGCCGCTTAGTCGATACGCGTGACAATAAGCTCACCACCTCAGCCTCCATTGATCCATGAAACCTGTTTTTTCTCTTTGCGTGTATTGCGGATCCCGACCGGGTAACCTTCCTGCTTTCGAAGCTTGTGCCAAAGCTGTGGGCCAATGGATTGGGCAACACCAAGGGCAGTTGGTTTATGGAGGGGGTAACAGCGGCTTGATGGGCATGGTGGCAGCTGCCACACAAGAAGCAGGTGGGCGGGTAGTGGGCATCATTCCCCATGCCTTGGCAGAAAAAGAACTGGCACGTAACGATTGCGATGAATTCCATATGGTTGACACCATGCACCAACGCAAACACATGATGGCTGAGCGTGCAGATGCTTTTTTGGCGCTGCCTGGCGGCATAGGCACGTTTGAAGAATTTTTTGAGGTATGGACTTGGCGACAACTGGGTTACCACAACAAGCCCATAGGTTTATTGAATGTCGATGGCTATTACGACGGCCTATTGAACTTCATGCAATCCACCGTCAAGCAAGGTTTTGTGTCTGACTGGCAGATGGGCTTGATACACCAGTCTTCGCAATTAGAAACCCTGTTGCCCCTGCTCATTCAGGAGGCAGGGTTATCTCAGGGTCAGGGCTTGGACGCGATTTAAACCGCGGATTCGTCGGTTTCACCTGTGCGGATACGCACCACACGCTCGACCGAGGTGACAAAAATTTTGCCGTCCCCAATCTTGCCAGTACGCGCGGCCGTCACGATGGCGTCCACACAGCGGTCAACATCATCAGACTTGACCACCACCTCGACTTTCACCTTGGGCAAAAAGTCCACCACATATTCCGCACCTCGGTACAGCTCGGTATGGCCTTTTTGACGGCCAAAGCCTTTGACCTCGGTGACTGTCAGGCCAGTGACGCCACATGCGGCCAAGGCCTCACGCACCTCTTCTAGCTTAAATGGTTTGATGACGGCAGTGATTTGTTTCATGGCTGACTTCCCTCGTTATCAAAAAAATGTATGTCAAGAACGGAAATGACTGGTAATAGGATAACGCCAATCTTTGCCAAACCCTCTGTGGGTGATACGAATTCCAATAGGCGCTTGGCGTCTTTTATATTCGTTGATACGAATCAAACGCGTTACTTTCTCCACGTCGGCCAAGGCAAAGCCCGCGTCAACAATGTCTTGGGCACTTTGGTCTTGCTCCATATAACGCGACAAAATAGCATCAAGCACCTCATAAGGCGGCAAGCTGTCTTGGTCGGTTTGGTCAGGTCGCAGCTCAGCACTGGGGGGCCGCGTGATGATGCGCTCTGGAATAGGGGATGAACCCCGACCATAAGGGTCGTGCTGGTTGCGCCAAGCGGCCAGTTGGTACACCAAGGTTTTGGCCACGTCTTTGATCACCGCAAACCCACCCGCCATATCGCCATACAAAGTGCAATAGCCCGTGGCCATTTCGCTTTTGTTGCCGGTCGTCAAAACAATAGCGCCGTGTTTGTTGGACAGCGCCATGAGCAGGGTGCCGCGTATGCGGGCTTGGATGTTTTCCTCGGTGGCATCCAAGGGAAGACCTTGAAAGTCCGCTTCTAACGTCTGTAAAAAAGCATTGAACATAGGGACGATAGATTTTTCGTCATAGCGTACACCCATGCGCCGCGCCATCTCTTGGGCATCGGTCAAGCTGATGTCAGCGGTGTAGGGCGAAGGCATCATCACGCAGCGCACATGCTCGGGTCCCAGCGCATCCACCGCAATCGCCAGCACCAAGGCGGAATCTATGCCGCCAGACAAACCAATCAATGCCCCGGGAAAACGATTTTTAGCCAGGTAATCTCGAACACCTAAAACCAATGCATCCCAGACTTCAGCAAGTTCAGTGTGCAAGGTTTGAACCGAGGAACTCAACAAACATGGATGGTCTTGTGAAGAGACGGATACCAACAATTCATCCTCGACAAAGCCGTTAGCTCGTCCAGCTAGTTGTCCATCGGCCTGCAAGGCAAATGAACGCCCTTCAAACACCACTTCATCTTGCCCACCCACCAAATGCGCATAGACCAAGGGCAATCCTGTGGCTAGGCAACGCTTGCGCATGGTGTCCTCACGTTCTTGGGCTTTGCCCATGTGAAAAGGTGAGGCATTCATGACGGCCAAGAGTTGTGCGCCAGCAGCCTTGGTTTGCAGCGCGGGCTGATCAAACCAAGCATCCTCACAGATCAACAAACCCACTTTGATACCTTCCACCTCAAATACGCAGGGCTGTGTGCCGGGTTTGAAGTAGCGTCGCTCATCAAAGACTTGGTAGTTGGGCAACTCTCGTTTGGCATAAGTGGCTACCACGCGGCCTTCACACAGGACAGAGGCCATGTTGAAGCGCAAACTGACTGCGACTGAACGGGTACGTTCATCGTGACCGCTGGGATGACCTACCACCACATGCAAACCAGCCAAGTCGGCCAAGGCATTTTTAACCTCATCCACCGCCTGCAGACAGGCCGTGATGAAAGACGAGCGCAAAAACAAATCTTCTGCGGCATAGCCACAAATGGAGAGCTCAGGCGTGATGACCAGCCGAACCCCACGTGCATAAGCCCTTCGGGCGGCTTCGATGATTTTGTGGGCATTGCCGGTCATATCACCCACGGTGAAATTGAGCTGGGCTACACTGAGTTCAAGCGTCATAGGTCATATGCAAAAAGAGCTGAACGATTATGGCATCCGGGTACACCCTCATCCCGCTGAGATTGCCGCCAAAGACTGGGACAGTTTGCTTTTACAGCAGCGTAACCCCACCCCTTTCATGCAACATGCCTATTTGGTGGCTATGCAAGAGAGTTCGAGTGCTATCAGTGCCACGGGCTGGAAACCCCGCTTTCTGAGTCTGTGGAAGGATGATGTCCTACAAGCGGCGTGTCCGCTTTACCTGAAAGACCATTCGTATGGTGAGTATGTGTTTGATTGGGCCTGGGCCAACGCCTACCACCAACACGGCCTGAACTACTACCCCAAGGCATTGATTGCAGTGCCATTTACGCCAGTGCCTGGTTCACGTTTGCTGGCTCGCAACGCCCATGCGAGGCAAAGCTTGTTGCAAGCTGCGATTGCCTTATGTGAACAAGAACAACTTTCTTCCTTGCATATGTTGTTTGGCGATGAGGACGACATGGCGGCCTCCCAAGCGCTTGGATTGCTGCAACGACAGACCGTGCAATTTCATTGGCATAACCACGGCTGGACAGATATGGATGCGTTTTTAGCCAGTTTGAACCAAGAAAAACGTAAAAAAATTCGGCAAGAGCGACGCCGCGTGAGCGATGCAGGCGTGACGTTTCGATGGTCATTGGGCAGCGATATCAGCGCAGCAGACTGGCGTTTTTTTTACCAATGCTATGAACGCACTTACCTTGAGCACGGTAATGCACCCTACCTCACGCCTGATTTTTTCAAACGTATGCAAGACACCTGTTCCGACAATTGGTTGCTATTTGTTGCTGAGCGTGCAGGCCTCCCCATGGCCAGCAGTTTGATTGGTGTGCAAGGCTTGGGGACGTCGCAGGGCGTGGCTTACGGTCGCTATTGGGGAGCCTTAGAACGTGTGGATTGTTTGCACTTTGAGGCCTGCTACTACCAGCCCTTGCAGTGGTGCATTGAACACGGTGTGCAACGCTTTGAAGGAGGCGCACAAGGTGAACACAAAATGGCCAGAGCTTTGATGCCGGTCAGCACCCACAGCGCCCATTGGTTGGCTGACCAGCGGTTTTCGAATGCCGTGGAAAACTTTCTTGAGCGTGAGGGCGCTGGGGTAGATAACTACTTGGTTCACCTGGGTGAGCGTAACCCTTTTAAGCGTGTGCCTTAAGGTAATTGGCAATACCCTCGCTGATTTCTTGACGGGCAGCATCAGGGCCTTCCCAACCCAAAACCTTGACCCATTTGCCCTCTTCCAAATCTTTGTAATGCTCAAAGAAATGGGCAATAGTTTTCAACCGCATAGGATTTAAGTCTGAAGGTTTTTGCCACTGGGTGTAGATGGACAAAATTTTGTCGGTGGGTACGGCCAATACTTTGCCGTCCATGCCAGCTTCGTCTTCCATTTTCAAAATACCAATAGGGCGGCAAGGTACCACCACACCAGGAATCAGCGGCACAGGCGTGATGACCAACACGTCCACCGGGTCGCCATCGCCACTGATGGTTTTGGGCACATAACCGTAGTTGGTGGGGTAGTGCATGGACGTGCTCATAAAGCGATCTACAAAAATGGCACCTGTTTCTTTATCGACCTCATATTTGATGGGGTCGGCGTTCATCGGGATTTCGATAATGACGTTGAATTCGTGGGGGGCTTTGGGGCCGGGCTTGACGTTGTCGAGTGACATAGGAAATTTCTCTTTGAAATAAAAATGGACAGAAAGCTGCGCTATTTTGTCAGTAATTACCCTGATTTTTCTTACACCTTAGACCTGTTTTGCCGAATACGGTCATTTCAATCCTTTACAGTCCCTGAGTTGGCCAATCACCCTCCTTTGTGAGTGTGTGAGGAAGCAACGCGACGGTGGTGTTATTGCAACCCGTGTGCGTGGCACCACCTCTCATGCGAAACAACTCAAGGAGAATTTATGTCAGCCAATACAGCGCTCGTATTTGCGCTTGCCTGTGGCCTTATTGCCGTGATTTACGGGTTCTGGGCCCGCAGTTGGATTCTTTCCCAAGATGCAGGTAATGCCCGCATGCAAGAAATTGCAGCGGCTATTCAAACCGGTGCATCGGCCTATTTGGCCAGGCAATACAAAACCATCGCCATGGTGGGCGTGGTACTGGCCATACTGATTGCTTGGGTGTTAGACCCCTTAAGTGCTGTCGGTTTTGTGCTGGGTGCGGTGCTCTCGGGAGCCTGCGGATTTATCGGCATGAACGTGTCGGTCAAGGCCAATGTACGCACCGCACAAGCTGCCACCAAGGGCATTGGCCCCGCACTGGATGTAGCCTTCCGAGGTGGCGCCATCACCGGCATGCTGGTGGTTGGTTTGGGCCTGTTGGGTGTGACTGGTTTTTACTGGTACCTCACTTCCGCAGGTGTGCCTGCCGACGGCAAAGCACTGGCTGGCATGCTCAATCCTCTTGTGGGCTTCGCCTTTGGTTCGTCACTGATTTCCATTTTTGCCCGTCTGGGCGGCGGCATTTTCACCAAAGGTGCTGACGTCGGCGCTGACTTGGTGGGTAAAGTCGAAGCGGGTATTCCTGAAGATGATCCTCGCAACCCTGCTGTGATTGCCGACAACGTGGGTGACAACGTGGGGGACTGCGCCGGTATGGCCGCTGACTTGTTTGAAACCTATGCAGTGACCCTGATCGCCACCATGGTGTTAGGTGCTTTGCTGGCAGGTACCGCAGGTCCCAACATGGTGCTCTACCCACTCATGCTGGGCGGCGTGTCTATCGTTGCCTCCATCATCGGCTGCTTCTTTGTCAAAGCCAGCCCTGGCATGACCAATGTGATGCCAGCGCTGTACAAAGGTCTGGCTGTTGCTGGCATCTTGTCATTGATCGCTTTTTACTTTGTGACCCAGTCGCTGTTTCCCGTAGCTGTGGCCTTGCCTGATGGCACGGCTTTGAGTGCCAGCGGACTGTTTGGTGCTTGTGCCATTGGTTTGATCCTGACCGGTGCGCTGGTCTGGATTACCGAGTACTACACCGGCACCCAGTACGCGCCGGTGCAGCACATTGCGCAAGCATCCACCACAGGTCACGGCACCAACATCATTGCTGGCTTGGGCGTTTCCATGCGTTCTACTGCCTGGCCTGTGTTGTTCGTGTGCGCCGCGATTTACAGCGCCTATGACTTGGGCGGTTTGTATGGCATCGCGATTGCTGCAACCTCCATGCTGAGCATGGCCGGTATCGTGGTGGCCTTGGACGCTTACGGTCCCATCACCGATAACGCCGGTGGTATTGCCGAAATGGCAGAGTTGCCCGCCAGTGTGCGTGACATCACCGACCCACTGGACGCGGTGGGTAACACCACCAAAGCCGTGACCAAAGGCTACGCCATTGGCTCTGCTGGTCTGGCCGCGCTGGTGCTGTTTGCCGACTACACCCACAAGCTCGAAGGTTTGGGTGCGCATATCAAATTTGACTTGAGCGATCCCAAGGTCATCATTGGCCTCTTTATTGGCGGATTGATCCCCTACCTGTTTGGTGCGATGGCGATGGAGGCGGTAGGCCGCGCCGCCGGTGCCGTGGTGGTGGAAGTGCGTCGCCAGTTCAAGGAAATCAAAGGCATCATGGACGGTACGGGCAAGCCCGAGTACGACACCGCGGTGGACATGCTGACCACAGCAGCCATCAAAGAAATGATGATCCCCAGCTTGTTGCCTGTGGTCGCACCCATATTGGTGGGATTGATCCTGGGCCCTGCTGCCTTGGGTGGCTTGCTGATGGGCACCATCGTCACCGGTCTGTTCGTGGCCATTTCCATGTGTACCGGCGGCGGTGCGTGGGACAACGCCAAGAAATACATTGAAGACGGACACCACGGTGGCAAGGGTTCTGAAACCCACAAAGCGGCTGTCACTGGTGACACCGTGGGCGATCCCTACAAAGACACGGCTGGTCCTGCGGTCAACCCCTTGATCAAGATCATCAACATCGTGGCCTTGCTCATCGTGCCTGTGATGATGCAAATTCACGGCGGTTAAATTACCGTCACTCAGAGCTATTTTTTAGCTT
>CANGPV010000017.1 GCA_947455935.1 Comamonadaceae bacterium | reverse complement strand
GCGTTGCCAAAAGCAAAAGAGAAAGCGCTACGCCAGTGGTCGAGACCGACGGGGGCAAATCCCCAACCGAAGACCGCTGAGCGAGCGCCCAGCGCACATTGACAAGCGCTTGCAAGTGGGTCATTGGGAATGTGACACCGTCATTGGTGCCAACCACAAGCAAGCCATCGTGACGGTGGTGGAGCGCAAAAGCGGGTCCGCGGTCATGGCCAAGGTTTCAAACAAAACAGCTGATCTGGTTGGCGCGGCCATCATCGAAGCGCTCAACCCGTTGAAGGCCAGGGTCAAGACTCTGACCTATGACAACGGCAAAGAATTCAGCGGGCACGCCAGGATTGATGAAGCGCTGGGCAGCACGGGCTACTTTGCTAGGCCCTTTGCCAGTTGGGAGCGAGGCTCCAACGAGAACTTCAATGGCCTGCTGCGGCAATACGTGCCCAAGAAGCGCCAGATGGCAAGCATTACGGACGAGGAAATTAAGATGATCGAAAACAGATTGAATAACCGCCCCCGTAAACGATTGGGATTCAGAACGCCTGCAGAGGTGTTTCATCAATCGTTATCCCGTGTTGCACTTCGTGCTTGAATCCGCCTAAATATAAATTGTGCAGAATATTCATTTGTTCAAAAACCTAATAAGCTGCTCAGGTAAATAGGCAGCTGGAGATCATCATGACCTTGCCCACATGGCCAGTCCAAGACGCCAAAGCCCGATTCAACGAATTGCTGGACACCTGTGTAGCCGAAGGACCGCAAATGGTGACCAAGCGCGGCATGGAGGCCGCTGTCTTGGTGCCAGTCATTCAGTGGCGGCGTATGCAATCTGTGGTTCGCCCCAGCTTGAAAGCCGTGCTAATGTCCAACGAGGGCAGAGGCGAACTGGCGTTACCAGAGCGCGGTATAGACCCATCTCGGCCAGCAGTGGCTTGGTAGCAAAACGTGTACTTGCTCGACACCCATGTGGTTTCCGAGTTGCGCATTCCCAAGCCTCATGGCGCTGTCGTGGCGTGGTTTGCCTCAACCTTTTCCAATTTAAAAGTGCCTAACCATTTAAAAGCATTATTTTTTGTGTTGCTGTGCTTGTTGGCGGCTTCAGCCTCGGCCGGCCCCCAACGCGAAGAACACTTGGCCGACTCGGTACGCATTGCCATGTCGTCTGCCGTGGCCGACCTGCCACCACCCACCCCTTACTTGCCCACGGCGCAAGACGAGCAGGCTTACCAACAGTGGCTGGCCCACACCCAAACCTTGCTGGCGAAAAAACTCCAAAACAAGCGTAGCCAAGTTCGCTTGCCCGAACTGGCGACACCCGAACTCCAGCAGATGTTTTTGCAAACCGTTTGGTATGAAAGTCGCCGCGCCGCATTGGATCCCACCTTGGTGATGGGCTTGATTGAGGTCGAGAGTGGATTTAGAAAATTTGCCATCAGCAGCGCAGGTGCGCGGGGCGTGATGCAAGTCATGCCGTTTTGGACCCGACAGTTGTCAACGGCAAACGCATCGGTGCTGTTTCAGTGGCAAGCCAATATGCGATTTGGCTGCGTGATCTTGCGTCACTATTTGGCGCTGGAGCAGGGCGATATGCACATGGCCTTGGGCCGTTACAACGGCAGCCGCGGACAGCTGGCGTACCCTCAGGCGGTTTTGGCTGCACAGCGGCGCTGGCAGCCTTAAAGATTAGCAAGAGGGATTAAGCGCCCAACAACTTGGGCAGCTCGCCGCTTTCGTACATCTCGGTCATGATGTCCGAGCCACCAACAAATTCACCCTTGATGTAAAGCTGGGGAATGGTGGGCCAGTTGCTGTATTCCTTGATGCCTTGACGAATGTCGGCATCGTCCAGCACATTGACAGTGGTCAGGGTTTTGGTGTCCACGCCGCTGGCTTTGAGCAACTGCACCGCACGTCCGGAAAAACCGCACATGGGAAAGCTGGCATTGCCCTTCATGAACAACACGATGTCATTGTTTTTGACCAGTTGGTCTATGCGCTGCTGTACGTCACTCATAAAAACTCCCATAAACACGGGGCTTGTGCCCCTAAAGATGGTGGATTATTTCACTTCTGGCCAGCAGCCCCCGCTGCAACGACTTATGCCCGCAAGGTCCACACGGCTTTGCACCTGCAAAAAGCCATGTTTTTCAAGCAAGGCACACACCTGAGGTGCTTGGTCAAAGCCATGTTCCAGCAGCAGCCATGCACCTGAATGCAGGTGCTTGGGGGCTTCTTGAATGATGTGACGGATGGCGTCTAAGCCGTCCAAACCGCTGACCAAGGCCATGCGTGGCTCCGAGGGTAGGGCCTGTAGGTGCGGGTCACCCTCCGCAATATAGGGTGGGTTGGCGACGATCAGGTCAAATTCGCCGATCACGCTTGCTAACCAATCGCTATACACAAAGGCAACGTCAAGCTGGTAGCGTTGGGCATTGAGATGCGCCAATTGCAAGGCCTCGTCGCTGGCGTCCACGGCGCTCACCTGCCAAGCAGGCCGTGCGTATTTCAAAGCTAAGGCAATCGCGCCGCTGCCGGTACCAAGGTCCAGCACTTGCGCTTGCGCAAGGCCCAGCGACAAGGCCCAGTCCACCAAAGTCTCAGTATCGGGGCGGGGTACCAGCGCACGTTCATCTGTTTGCAAGGTCAGACCATGAAAGTCTTGAAAACCGGTCAAATACGCCAAGGGTTCGTGTTGCAGACGCCGTTGCACCACAGCATGGAACTTGTCTACAACGTCAGCGCTGAGTTCATCCACATCGTGCAACAGCAACCAAGCGCGGTCGTGCACATCGCGACCCAAAGCATGCAGCACCAAGGTCTGTGCCTCCAAGCGGTCCAGCCCCAAGCCATGCGCCTGTGCCAAAGCTTGGGCAATGTTCACGCCGTGCCTTCTAACGCCGCCAGTTGTTCGGCGGCTTCATAGGCTTGCAAGGCTTCGATCACATCGCCTAAATCGCCCTCCATGATGCCCAAGAGTTTGTACAAGGTGAGGTTGATACGGTGGTCGGTGAAACGGCCTTGCGGAAAGTTATAGGTGCGTATGCGGTCAGACCGGTCGCCGCTGCCAATCAGGCTTTTGCGCTCAGCCGCATCTTTAGCGGCACGCTCAGAGCGGTCTTTTTCTTGAATGCGTGCGGTCAATACACGCAGTGCTTGCGCTTTGTTGCTGTGCTGGCTGCGACCGTCTTGGCACTCGGCCACGATGCCGGTGGGCAAATGGGTGATACGCACCGCAGAGTCGGTTTTGTTGATGTGCTGCCCGCCTGCACCACTGGCGCGGAAGGTATCGATGCGCAAATCTCCTGGGTTGATTTGAATGGCCTGTGCTTCATCAGGCTCAGCCAAGACTGCCACGGTGCAAGCGCTGGTGTGAATGCGCCCCTGAGTTTCGGTGGCAGGTACGCGTTGCACACGGTGGCCGCCCGACTCAAACTTCAAAGCACCGTAAACTCCAGCGCCTTCGATGCGAATCACCACTTCTTTGTAGCCGCCCAACTCGCTGGGTGACTCACTGATCACCTCGACACGCCAACTTTGGTTGGCGCAATAACGGGTGTACATACGCAGCAAATCGCCGGCAAACAAGGCCGATTCGTCGCCACCCGTGCCTGCACGGATTTCAAGAAATGCGTTGCGGGCGTCGTCCGGGTCTTTGGGTAGCAACATACGTTGCAACTGCGCTTCAATTGCCACCATGGCAGGCTCGGCGCTGGCAATCTCTTCGTGCGCCATGGCTTGCACATCAGGGTCAGCGTCTTGCAACATGGCTTGCGCCGCGTTCACATCGGCTTGCAGCTGTGTCCATTTTTGGTAGGGGCTGACCAAGGCCTCCACCTCGGCGTGCTCACGCGACAAGGCCATGAACTGCGTCATGTCTTTCATGATGTCTTCACGGGAGAGCAAAAAATCCAGCTCGGACAAACGTTGTGCCGAACGCTCTAGCTGAGCGTGCATAAAGGGTTTCATGGGGAGCGACAGCTAACGGGAGCTGCGCAAAAAGAAATGTTCGATGGCCTGACGCGCCTGCTGTCGCGTGGCGCTGTCATCAGCGTGCAACTCGGCCATGGCGCCGTGCAGCATTTTTTGGGTGAGGTTTTTGGACAAGGTGTCGAGTACCGTTTCAACTGACTCGCCCTTGGCAAGCAGTTTTTGCGCCTTTTGCAGCTCGGTGGCACGCCACACCTCGGCTTGCTGGTTGAGTTGCTGAATCAGGGGGACATCACCGCGTTGGTCCAGCCAATTGACAAAACTTTGCACTCCGGCATCGATGATGACCTCGGCTTCAGCCACCGCCGCTTGGCGGCTGGCCTGACCGGTTTGCACCACTTGCGACAGGTCATCTACGGTGTAGAGGTACACATCGCGTAAGGACTTGACTTCGGGTTCGATGTCGCGGGGAACGGCCAAATCGACCATGAACATGGGGCGATTACGTCGTTTTTTCAGGGCACGTTCCACGGCGCCCAAACCGATGAGCGGCAAGGTGCTGGCGGTACAGCTGATGACGGCGTCGAACTCGTGCAAGCGCTCGGGCAGGTCTGCCAAGCGCATGACATCGGCCTTGAGTTGCGCGGCCAAGCGTTCACCACGCTCTTGGGTGCGGTTGGCCACCACCATGGACCTAGGGTTTTTGGCGGCGAAATGCGTGGCACACAGTTCGATCATCTCGCCAGCGCCCACAAACAGCACATTGATTTGGCTCAGGTCTTCAAACAACTGCGCGGCCAGTCGTACCGAGGCGGCTGACATGCTGATGCTGTGAGCGCCAATTTCGGTAGAACTGCGCACCTGCTTGGCCACGGCAAACGAGCGTTGGAACATTTGATGCAAGGTGGAACCCAAGGCGCCCACTTCGCGGGCTACACGCACCGCATCTTTCATTTGTCCCAAGATTTGGGGCTCACCCAGCACCATGGAGTCCAAACCGCTGGCCACACGAAAAGCGTGTCGTGCGGCTTGGTCATCAACCATGGTGTAGATGTGGTCGTGCAAACTGTCAGCGCTCACGCCGCCCGATTGGGCCAACCACTGCAGGGTTTGCGGCATGGCGATTTCTTGGGAGGCGCAATAAATTTCGGTGCGGTTGCAAGTTGAGAGGATGGTGGCTTCGGTTTGCGAGCCAAAACTGTGTCGTAAACCATCCAATACGGGGCCGATATGCTCAATGGCAAACGCAAACCGTCCCCGCAAATCCAGCGGAGCGGTCGTGTGGTTGAGTCCCAGCGCCCATAGTGACATAAGGGGGATTATAAAATTCCTAGATGGATAGCCTGTCTCTTATTGTTCACTTTGTCAATTTTTTAGCTCCCGCCTTATGTATTTCCGTTTGGATGTGGGTGTTAGGGAAGGTGTTATGGCGACATAAGTCCATGCTTATCAAGCCTTGGCAGCAGTTTGTCCTAAACAGTGTGGCAGGCGTTTTGGTTCTCATGGGGGGCGTGGTGTTAGGCGGTCAAGACGGCAAAATGCTCACCTACAGCTTGCTGGTGGTGGTCATCGCATCTTTGCAATGGGTATTTGTCAAAGCCTGGCGCAGCTAAATTCACCCTAGGTTAATATCCAACTCCCCTATGAATGCACCCACGCCTTTGCCCCCTTTGCTGGCGGCTGACCAAGACATCCAGCGATCAAGGGAAATCCCCTACAACTACACCTCGTTTTCCGATCGCGAAATCGTGATTCGCTTGCTGGGTCAGCACGCATGGCAAACCTTGGAGAGTTTGCGCCAAGAGCGCAAAACGGGTCGCTCTGCGCGTATGTTGTTTGAGGTATTGGGCGATATGTGGGTGGTTCAGCGCAACCCTTATTTGCAAGACGATTTGCTTGATAACCCCAAGCGTCGTCAGCAGTTGGTGCAGGCATTGCAGCATCGTTTAGGAGAGATAGACAAACGACGCGATGCAGCCCATGACCCCGAACGTGATGCCATGGTGATGCAGTTGTTGCAGGCAGCTCGACAGTGTGTCAAAGCCTTCGCCAGCAACTTTGAAGAGGTGGGACGTTTGCGCAACAAAGCCAAAAAAGCTTTGCGCAAATGCACCCACGACAACAATATTCGCTTTGATGCCATGAGCCGCGTCTCGCATGTCACCGATGCCACCGACTGGCGGGTGGAATACCCCTTCGTGGTGTTGGCACCCGACAGCGAGGTGGAAATGGCGCGTTTGGTCAAAGCTTGTATCGATGTGGGTTTGACCATCGTGCCACGCGGCGGTGGCACGGGCTATACCGGCGGGGCTGTGCCGCTGACTTGGAAAAGCGCAGTCATCAACACCGAAAAACTGCAAAGTCTTGGCAAAGTGGAAATGCTGCAACTGCCGGGCCTAAACCACGCTTTTGCCACCATCCACACCGAAGCCGGTGTGGTGACGCAACGTGTGGCCGATGCGGCCGAACAAGCCGGTTTTGTATTTGCTGTAGACCCGACCTCCGCTGAAGCCTCATGCATTGGCGGCAATATCGCCATGAACGCTGGTGGCAAAAAAGCGGTGTTATGGGGCACGGCATTGGACAACTTGGCCAGTTGGCGCATGGTCACCCCTGACGCCACATGGCTGGAAGTGGTGCGCCTCAACCACAACTTAGGCAAGATCCATGACGCCGAGATGGCCAGTTTTGAATTGCGCTATTTCCAAGCCGATGGCATCACTCCTATTCGCACAGAGCGCTTGGATATTCCCGGGCCAAGTTTTCGCAAAGCCGGTTTGGGCAAGGACGTTACCGATAAATTTTTAAGTGGTTTGCCCGGCATCCAAAAAGAGGGTTGCGACGGTTTGATCACCAGTGCGCGGTGGATATTGCATCGCATGCCTGCCCATACCCGCACCGTGTGCTTGGAGTTTTTTGGCCATGCCCGAGAAGCCGTGCCTAGCATTGTGGATATCAAAGACTATATGTTCCAGCTCGCCAAAACCAGCAACACGGTGCTGGCAGGGTTGGAACATTTGGATAAGCGTTACCTCAAGGCTGTGGGCTACACCACCAAGTCCAAGCGCGGCGGTTTGCCCAATATGGTCTTGTTCGGTGATATTGCGGGTGAGGACGCCGATGCTGTGGCAAGAGCCACTTCCGAGGTGGTTCGCTTGGCCAACGCCAGAACCGGTGAAGGTTTCGTCGCAGTGAGTGCCGAGGCGCGTAAAAAGTTTTGGCTAGACCGTAAACGCACGGCTGCCATCAGCCGCCACACCAATGCCTTCAAGATCAATGAAGACGTGGTGATTCCCTTGCCACGCATGGCTGAATACACCGACGGCATTGAGCGTATCAATATCGAACTGTCTTTGCGCAACAAGCTAGAGCTTTGCGACGCCCTGACCCATTTGCTGAATCACGGCGCTTTGCCTTTGGGTCAAGCCACGGAAGACAGCGATGTGCCTTCCCCTGAGTTATTGCAAGAGCGGGTCACGCAGGCCTTGGAGTTGTTGAGCGAAGTCAAAGCTTTATGGTCTTCTTGGTTGGTGGGCATGGATACGTTTTTCCCTGACTTGCAAAGCCACAGCTTGCGAGCAAGTTGGAAAACCCAGATTCGTCAACCCTTACACAGTTTGTTCAATGGTGCGGCGTTCGCTCCTTTGCGCCTAGCCTTGGACGAGACGCACCAACGGATTCTGAAAGGCCGTGTTTGGGCAGCGCTGCATATGCATGCGGGTGACGGCAATGTGCATACCAACTTGCCTGTCAACAGCGACGACTACGCCATGCTGCAAACTGCCCATGAAGCGGTAGACCGCATCATGGCTTTGGCGCGGTCGCTTGACGGTGTTATCTCTGGCGAACACGGTATTGGCATCACCAAGCTGGCGTATTTAAGTGACGCCGAGTTGCAGCCGTTTGCTGACTATAAACAGCGAATCGATCCGCATGGGCATTTCAACCAAGGCAAATTGCTTCGCAAAGTTATGCCTGGCACTGCGCAACGCAGTGCAGATTTGACCCAAGCCTACACACCCAGTTTTGGACTGATGGGCCACGAGTCGCTGATCATGCAGCAGTCGGACATTGGAGACATCTCGGACTCGATCAAAGATTGTTTGCGCTGCGGCAAATGCAAGCCGGTGTGTGCCACCCATGTGCCTGGCGCGAATTTGCTCTACAGCCCACGCGACAAAATTTTGGCGACCTCCTTGCTGATTGAAGCTTTTTTGTACGAAGAGCAAACCCGCCGTGGTGTGTCGATCAAGCATTGGCAAGAGTTTGAAGACGTGGCTGACCACTGCACCGTGTGCCACAAATGCGCCAACCCTTGCCCCGTCAAAATCGATTTTGGCGATGTCACCATGGCCATGCGCAATTTGTTGCGCAAGATGGGGCAACAAAGTTTCCGACCTGCCTCGTCATTTCAATCGTGGTTGGTGACCACCGTCCATCCTCAGGCCATCAACCTTGGCCACAGCGTCACCCGTTTGGCGATGCAGGGTCAACGGTGGGCAAACCAAGTGCTGCATGTGTTGGCCAAACAGCAAACTCAGCAACCGCCTTCCAGCGTAGGTGTCCCATCTATCAAATCGCAGGTGGTGCATTTTGTGAACAAGAAAATGCCCAAGGGATTGCCCAACAAAACAGCCCGTGCTTTGTTGGATATTGAAGACCGTGACTATGTGCCAGTCATCCGCAACCCTCTCACCACCAGCGCAGACGCAGAAGCGGTGTTTTATTTCCCCGGATGTGGCTCCGAACGCTTATTCAGCCAAGTAGGTTTGGCCACCCAAGCCATGCTGTGGCATGCAGGAGTGCAAACCGTATTGCCCCCTGGCTATTTGTGCTGCGGTTACCCGCAACGCGGTTCGGGCCAACAAGACAAGGCAGACAAACTCATCACCGACAACCGCGTGTTGTTTCACCGTGTTGCCAATACCTTGAACTATCTCGATATCAAAACCGTGGTGGTGAGCTGTGGCACCTGTTTTGATCAATTGCAAGGCTATGAGTTCGACAAAATATTTCCTGGTTCACGCATTGTGGATATCCACGAATACCTTTTGGAAAAGCAGTTGACCTTGCCTGCGGGTGGTGCTTATCTGTACCACGACCCATGCCACAGCCCCATGAAACAGCAAGCACCCATGAAAACCGTCAAAGCTTTGTTAGGCGACCAAGTGTTGGAGAGCAAACGTTGTTGCGGCGAAAGTGGGGGTTTGGCCTATTCACGCCCCGATGTGTCTACCCAAATTCGTTTTCGCAAAGAGCAAGAAATTGTGGCCGGCGAGGCTGCTTTGCGCGAGAACAACTGGGTCGCTCCCCAAGACAACATCAAAGTCTTGACCAGTTGCCCGAGTTGCTTGATGGGTCTGAACCGTTTCCAAGACGATTTGCAAAATGGTCTGCTAGAAGCTGATTACATCGTGGTTGAAATGGCCAAGCAGATTTTGGGCGAACAGTGGATGGCCGAGTATGTTCGACAAGCCAACCTCGGTGGCATTGAGCGAATTTTGGTCTAAGGAAACAGACATGGCTGGACTCACACCTACTACCCCGCAAGCTATCGATATTGTGTTGCACAGTCAGTCTAAAGTTTTGGAAATTACTTTTTCTGATGGACAGCGCTTTCGCATTCCTTTCGAGTTGCTGCGTGTTTACAGTCCTTCTGCCGAAGTGCAAGGCCATGGCCCTGGCCAAGAGGTTTTGCAAACCGGCAAGCGGGAAGTGACTATCGTGGCGCTTGAACCAGTGGGCCACTACGGCGTTCAACCTCAGTTCAGCGATGGTCACAACAGCGGTATTTTTTCGTGGGACTATTTGTATTCACTGGGCCAGCGCGAGGCTGAGTTATGGCTGCAGTATGAAATGCGTTTAAAAGATGCAGGTGTTCAACGCGATGATCCCATGGTGTCAGCTGCATCACAGTCTTGCCACAGCCATTGATTGCATGTCATGAGTCAAACACATTTCGGATTCAAGAAAGTTAACGAAGAGGACAAGGCACGTCGTGTTCGCGGTGTCTTTGACTCTGTTGCCAGCAAATACGACATCATGAACGACTTGATGTCCATGGGTTTGCATCGCGCCTGGAAAGCTTATGCGGTGATGGTGGCCCATGTTCGCCCTGGCGATGCTGTGTTGGATATTGCGGGAGGCACGGGCGACATGGCGCAGGCCTTTGCCAAGCTTGCCGGTCCACAAGGCTTGGTGGTACATACTGACATCAATTTGGCCATGCTGAGTCAAGGGCGTGACCGCTTGTTGGATGAGGGTTTGATGTTGCCTACAGCGGTTTGTGACGCCGAAGCCCTGCCTTTTCCTGATGCGCATTTCAACGTGGTTTGTGTGTCCTTTGGCTTGCGCAACATGACCCATAAAGACCGTGCTTTGGCCGAAATGGCAAGGGTGCTTAAACCAGGCGGCAAGCTCTTGGTGTTGGAATTTTCCAAAGTGGCCCAACCTCTATCCCAGATCTATGACTGGTATTCCTTTCAAGTCTTGCCACGACTGGGCAAAATGGTGGCGGGCGACGATGCCAGCTACCGTTATCTGGCTGAATCCATTCGGATGCATCCAGACCAAGCGACTTTGAAAGCCCTCATGCAGCAAAATGGCTTTGCGCATGTGGACATTCATAACCTCTCACTTGGGGTGGTGGCCTTGCATGTTGGAATAAAGTGTTGATGCAATTTTGCTGAGCAGTTTGTTGGAAAGCAGTTTATGAAAATGATTTCTTTGGTGTTGAGCCTCATGCTGATGTTGGTCAGTGTGCAAGTTGATGCCAAGCGTTTAGGTGGTGGACGCTCGATTGGAAAACAGTCTGGGGCTGTCACCCAGCGTGAAGCTACACGACCTGCACCTGCACCTGGACAAAACGCTGCGGCTCCCGCAAATCCAGCACCCGCAACGCCCCCCGTTCAACAACCTCAACGCCGCCCCTGGGGCGCCATGTTGGGCGGTTTGGCTGCCGGTTTGGGCTTGGCCTGGTTGGCCCATTCACTGGGCTTTGGTGCCGAGTTTGGTCAGTTTGTGATGATGGGTCTGCTGGCCTTGGGCGCAATGATGTTGATCGGTTGGTTTATGCGTCGCCGCATGGCTGGACCTGCTGCTTCTCCCTATGCGTATGGAGGAACGGGATCAGCATCTCATCCAGACTCTGCGCCGCAGTACAACCCCGCTAAAGTGGGTAACGATGCCTCCGCGCGTCCTTGGGAAAACGCAAACACCGCCTACGCGCCTCCTCAGCCTGTTCCCAGCAGAGCCACTGCTCGCATAGGGTCATCGTTGATGGGTAGTGGACACAACTGGAGTATTCCTGAGGGCTTTGATGTCCAAGGTTTTGTGCAATCGGCGAAAAATAACTTCATCAGTTTGCAAGCTGCTTGGGACCGAGCCGACATACCTGCTTTGCGGGTCATGATGACCGATAACATGTTGGCCGAAATTCAATCGCAATTAGCCGAACGTGGCCAACTCGTTGCGGGCCCCAACACCACAGAAGTGGTGATGCTAGAAGCGCAGTTGTTAGGCATAGAAGATTTGGGCGAAGGCTATATGGCGAGTGTTGAATTCTCTGGACTGATTCGAGAGGAAGCAACCGCAGGACCCAGTCCGTTTAGAGAAGTATGGAACATGACCAAACCCAAAAGTGGTTCCTTTGGCTGGCTTGTTGCAGGTGTGCAGGCTTTGCAATAAATACTGATCCCATGAAACCATTACCTGCTTTGGCCGATGTGGCTACCCAATTCAGTGCCATGCTGATGAATTTTCAGCCTCCCGCAGCCTTGGTGCATGAAGTACAAAATCGCATTCTGCTGTTAGTGAACCATGTGTTGTTGCAAGAACCTGCAGCCATTGCGCGTTTGCAGCGACAACACAACCGCACGCTGCAATTAGCTTGGCGTCAGATGCAACTTTCGTGTCGCATCACGCCAGCAGGTTTGTTCGAGCGCGTTGACTTAGAAGGCACACCTGATTTATCCCTGCATATTTCCGAAGCTTCCCCTGTTTTCTTGCTGCAATCTTTGGCACAAGGTCACAAGCCTGCCATGCAAGTGCAAGGCGATGTGATGCTGGCCGCTGACATCAATTGGTTGGTTGATCATGTCCGGTGGGACTTGGAAGAAGATCTCTCGCGTTTGGTGGGTGACTCACTCGCACATCAACTGGTGTCACTTGCTCAACGCATGTTGACTGCCTTGAAAGACTTTTTGCCCAAATCCTCCCCTGCGGTGCACACCTCATGATTCGAATAGACCGTGGTGTTTTCATCGTTTGGATTGTGTTGCGCTTCGGTCTGGATGAATTGCTGCTTTCAGGATTTAAGCAACCTTGGCTTAAAGTTCTTTCTCGGGTGTTGACGCTGGGGCGCAATCTACGCGCCCCCCGAGGTGAGCGGCTTCGTTTGGCGCTAGAGAGTTTGGGGCCAGTTTTCGTCAAATTTGGGCAGGTGTTGTCTACGCGCCGCGATCTATTGCCCGAAGATATTTCAGACGAACTGGCCAAACTTCAAGACCAAGTTCCACCCTTTCCTTCAGACCAAGCGGTGGCCATGATTGAGAAAGCCTTTGGCCGTCCTTTGGGTGACATATTTAGCCACTTTGAACACATACCCGTGGCGAGCGCATCGGTTGCGCAGGTTCACTTTGCACGTTTGCGTAATTCAAAGGGTGAGCCTGAACGTGAGGTAGCTGTTAAGGTTTTGCGACCTGGGATGCTCAAAGTCATCGACAAAGACCTTGATCTCATGCGTAATATGGCTGCATGGCTAGAGCGACTCTCCAGTGACGGCAAGCGACTTAAGCCACGTGAGGTGGTGGCAGAGTTCGACAAACACTTACATGACGAATTAGATTTGGTTCGAGAAGCTTCCAATGCAGCGCAGTTGCGTCGCAATATGGAGGGTTTGAATTTGGTGTTGATCCCCGAGATGGTGTGGGAGTATTGCCGCCCCAATGTGTTGGTCATGGAGCGCATGTATGGCATTCCTATCAGCCAAACCGATGCTTTGCGCAAAGCTGGGGTGAACATTCCGAAGCTTGCCAAAGACGGGGTGACTTTGTTTTTCACGCAGGTGTTCAGGGACGGTTTTTTCCACGCTGACATGCACCCTGGCAATATCCAGGTCAGTACCGACCCCGCTACGTTTGGTCGCTACGTCTCATTAGATTTTGGCATTGTGGGTACGCTCACCCAAGTTGATAAAGATTATTTGGCACAAAACTTCACGGCTTTTTTCCGCCGTGATTACAAACGTGTGGCCGAGTTGCATATTGAGTCAGGATGGGTGCCCGAGAACACCCGTGTAGATGAACTCGAAGCTGCTATTCGTGCCGTATGCGAACCTTATTTTGACCGACCACTCAAAGAAATTTCCTTGGGTATGGTGTTGCTGCGCTTATTTCAAACTTCACGTCGCTTTCAAGTTGAGATTCAGCCGCAGTTGGTGTTGTTACAAAAAACCTTACTCAATATTGAGGGACTTGGTCGTCAGCTTGACCCCGACCTTGATCTTTGGAGCACCGCCAAACCTTTTCTCGAAAAGTGGATGCTCGAGCAAATGGGCCCGCAAAAATTTTGGCAGCAACTCAAAACGGAAGCGCCTAGGTTTGCCAAACTCATTCCGGAATTGCCACGGTTGGTACATGCTTTTTTGCAGCGTGACCAAGGTACCGAGCGAAGAGAATTGTTGCGTTTACTAGAAGCACAACGCAAAACTCATCAAAAGCTACAAGCCATTTTGTTACTGGCGTTGGGCTTCATGGCGGGTATTGTGATCACCGCTTTGGTGGGTATGTTGAGCTTGGCTGGTTGAGAGTAGTTTTAGGGGAGAGGCGTATGCCGCTCGCGTCGCAATCGCCGTGAGGTCTGCACCCCATACACCATCACAGCCAAACTGACCACCGTCATCAACAGCGTGGCGGCAGCGTAGATGGAGGGATTCACACCTCGTCGTGCATAGCTGAAGATCACTTGCGGCAAGGTGGTCACACCTGGGCCTGATAAAAATTCTGAAATCACCACATCATCAAACGACAAGGTGAAGGTCAGCAGCCAAGCCGCTACCAGTGCTTGGGAAATATTGGGCAGGGTCACCAGAAAAAAAACTTGGTAGGGACGACAACCTAAATCTAATGCCGCTTCTTCAATCGATCGGTCCATTTCTTTCAAGCGTGATTGCACCACCACACTGGCATAGGCCATGCCAAGCAATGCATGACCCAAGACGATCGTGGTGGCACCGCGTTCGGGCCAACCCAGCAAGCGCTCCATGCCCACGAACAGCAAAAGCAAGGACAAGCCAATGATGACTTCGGGCATGACCAAGGGTGAACTCAACATGGCATTGAACAAGGAGCGACCCTTAAAGTCACCAAAGCGAATCAATGCATAGGCGGCCAAGGTGGCCAATAGGGTCGCCAAGGTGGCACTGAGCAAGGCGACGTTGAAGGACAGCAAAAACCCTTGCACCAACCGTGTGTCATTACCCAAGGCTTGATACCAACGTAGCGAAAAACCTGTAAATGCACTGTCTTGGCGGGTGCTATTGAAAGAGAACACCACCAAGAACATGAGTGGTAAGTAGAAGAACAAAAAGACACCTGCTAACCACAATCGGCTCACATAGCGGTGCCATCGATGGGCTTGCATCAGCTATTTTCCTCAGCCACTTTACGGGCCAATCGTTGGTTAAACCAAGCCAAGGGAATGACGACACCCAAAATCAATACGATGGACAAGGCGCTGGCCCGAGGCCAGTTGTTGCTGCTGAACATTTCATCCCAGACCACTCGACCGATCATCAAATTTTCAGCGCCACCCAAAAGCGAGGGAATGACAAATTCACCCAAGCAAGGTATAAAAACCAAAATTGAACCGGCGACGATGCCTGCGCGGCTCGTCGGGACAGTGATGAGCCAAAAGGTTTTCCAGGGTGTAGCACCCAAATCTTGAGCCGCTTCCAGCAACCGAATATCCAGCTTCACCAAATTGGCGTAAAGCGGTAAGACCATGAAAGGCAAATACACATAAGTCATGCCCACCAGCATGGAGATGTCGTTATAGAGTAATTGCACAGGCTCATCAGTTAAGCCTATTCCCATCAACAGGTGGTTAATCAGACCGGTATCGGCTAGCAAACCTTTCCATGCGTACACACGCAAAAGAAAGGATGTCCAAAAGGGCAACATCACCATGAGTAACAGCAACGGCCTGACAGCGTTGGGGCTGCGAGCCAAGAAATAAGCAAACGGATAACCAATCAGCAAACACGACAGGGTGGTTAAGAAGGCGTAGCGCAGCGACAAAAGATAGGATTCAATGTAGAGCGTGTGCCCCCATCCTGAATCCGCATCAAGCAACAAGGACACATAGTTGGCAAACTTGAGGTGCAAAGAAAATTGCCCCGCTTGAACAACAAAAAGCGGGGCAAAGGGATTGAGCTGTTCCCCCATATCGGTCACACTGATGCGAAGCAATATGAAGAAGGGGGCAGCAAAAAACAGCAGCAGCCAAAACCACGGGACACCCAAAACCATCCAGCGGCCACGCCGCAAGAAAAGCTGCCCCAACTCCAACGTCAGCGTCTTCAAAAGGCTTACTTGCCCTTTTTGAAGCTGGTGTAAACAGCTGTCATGGACTCACGTGCAGCGTTACCCAAGGCAGCAGGTGCCACCATCAAAGCCAAATTGGCTTCATCAGGAAACACGGCTTTGTTTTGCGCTACTTCAGGATTGACATTGGCTAAGCTGGCCTTGTTGGCAGTGGGATAACCCAGTTCGTTGGTTAAAGCCGCAGATACTTCAGCCTTGAGGTAATAGTTGATGAAGGCCATGGCATTGTTGGGGTGCTTGGCATCAGCAGGAACGGCCAAGTTGTCAAAGAAGATCAGGCCACCTGTTTTGGGTAGCAAAACTTCAAGGTCTTGTCCGCTTTTGTTTTCATTGGCGCGTGTGATGGCGATATTGAAGTCACCGGCCCAACCCAAGGCCACACAGGCTTTGCCACCAGCCACATCGTCGATCATGGTGCTAGAGAACAAGCGAATGTCTTTGCGCACCTTGGCCAGCATCTCGCCAGCGGCTTTGTGGTCAGCCGGGTCTTCTGAATAAGCGTTTTTACCCAAATAGTGCAAGGCGGGGGGCAAAATTTCAGTAGGCGAATCGAGGTAAGCAATACCGCACGATTTGAGCTTGGACGTGTAAGTGGGGTTGAACACCAAGTCCCAAGCGTTGTCAGGCATGGGCGTACTTCCAAGCGCTTTGGTCACCTTGGCCTTGTTAATGGCCACCGTGGTGAAACTCCAAGCCCAAGGCAAAACATGTTCGTTACCAGGGTCAACGCCTGTGAGCTTGCTCATTAAGGCGGGATCGAGATTTTTGTAATTAGGAATTTGTGATTTGTCGAGCTTTTTCAGCAAGCCTGCTTCGATCTGGGCTTTCACAAACACCGAGCCAGGTACCACGATGTCGTATCCCGAGTTACCCGCCACCAATTTGGCTTGCAAGCCTTCGTTGTTTTCAAAGGTTTGGTAGTTCACTTTGATGCCAGTTTCTTTTTCGAAATTGGCAATCATGTCAGCTGCAATGTAATCGGGCCAGTTGTAAACGTTCAAGATTTTTTCTTCTGCATTCACAGGTGCAGCAGCAACGGGAGCTTTGGGTTCTTCCTTTTTGCCACAAGCTGCGACAGACAAGCAAGCCAAGACTATCCATAAAAGACGTTTATTCATGATGGCAGGAACTCCAAGATTAAAAGTGGATAAGCGAAGACAGAAACTCGCTGTGCGAGCGCCAGGGGCGTAGTATAAGAAGAGTTAGGGGTGATTTTTGGCAGGCGAGGTCTTGTCTGAGTGTAAAAAGCTTACAATCTAAGGCTTTAAACCGTGTTTACTCTGCGAATTATCCATGCCAATTTATGCCTATAAATGCAGTGCTTGCGGCTTCGCTAAAGACCAACTGCAAAAAATGTCTGATCCGCCTTTGAGCGACTGCCCAGCCTGCGGTAAACCTTCGTTTACTAAACAACTGACAGCTGCTGGCTTTCAACTCAAGGGTTCCGGGTGGTATGCCACTGATTTCAAGGGTGGTGCATCCAGCACGCCTGCCAGCACAGACACCACCGCTTCGCCCTCGACTGACACAGCAAGCCCAGCCCCCTCTTCCGACACGGCTGCGCCCGCAAGTAGCTCGTCTTCTTCTTGTGCACCTTCATGTGCTTGTCATTGAAGCCGCATTGAATGGTTTAGGTTTTTTACTCGCCACCCCATGAATTTTAAAAAATATATCTTGGCAGGCCTGCTGGTGTGGTTGCCGTTGGCCATCACCTTGTGGGTATTGAGCTGGTTGGTCGGTGCGCTCGATGGGATATTAGCCAATGTGCTTTATGGCGTTGGCAGCGTATTGCCCCAGGTGCACACCGATGCTTTGCAACAACTCAGCGGCATCAAGGGCTTGGGCGTGGTCATGGTGTTTTTGGTGCTGGTGCTGACTGGCGCACTCGCTTCTAATGTGGCGGGTCGCTGGATGGTCAAACAATGGGACAAGTTGTTTACACACATACCTATTGTCAAGTCCATCTACACCAGCGTCAAAAAAGTTTCTGACACGCTCTTTTCTAGCAATGGCAATGCATTCCGTAAAGCTTTGTTGTTGCAATACCCTCGCCAAGGTGCGTGGACCATCGCCTTTCAAACCGGCGCACCGCAAGGCGAAGTGAAAGACCATTTGGGTGAGGGCTTCATGAGTGTGTATGTGCCCACCACACCCAACCCTACCAGTGGTTTCTTTTTGCTGGTGCCTGTGACGGATGTCATTGAACTTGATATGAGTGTGGACGAAGCGCTCACCTATGTCATCTCCATGGGCGCTGTTTCGCCCACGGTTTTACCGACAGATTTAAGAATGGATCAGAAATCATGAGAACGCATTACTGTGGATTGGTCACCGAAGCATTGCAAGGACAAACCGTGTCTTTGTGTGGATGGGTCAATCGTCGACGTGACCATGGTGGCGTGATTTTTATCGATGTGCGTGACCGCGAGGGTTATGTTCAGGTGGTGTGCGACCCTGACCGTGCCGAGATGTTCAAAGTGGCAGAAGACATCCGTAACGAGTTTTGCGTGCAAATCAAAGGTTTGGTGCGTTTGCGTCCAGAGGGTACGACCAACGATCAACTCAAAAGCGGCAAGATTGAAGTCTTGTGCCATGAACTGGTGGTACTCAACCCATCGGTAACGCCCCCGTTCCAGTTGGATGACGATAACTTGTCCGAAACCACACGACTGACCCATCGTGTGCTCGATTTACGTCGCCCCTATATGCAAAAAAATCTGATGCTTCGCTACCGCGTCTCAATGGCGGTACGTAAGTTTTTGGATGCCCATGGTTTTGTAGATATCGAAACACCCATGTTGACCAAAAGCACACCTGAAGGTGCGCGTGATTATTTAGTGCCTAGTCGTGTTCATGATGGGCATTTCTTTGCGCTGCCTCAATCTCCCCAACTTTTTAAACAGTTGCTGATGGTGGCAGGTTTTGACCGTTACTACCAAATTACCAAATGCTTCCGGGACGAAGATTTACGTGCTGACCGCCAACCCGAGTTCACGCAGATTGATATTGAAACCTCGTTCCTTGGTGAAGAGGAAATACGCGCCTTGTTTCAAGACATGATCAAAGGGGTCTTTCAGCAGGTGCTGGACATCGATCTTGGCGATTTCCCCATCATGCCTTACGCTGAAGCGATGCATCGCTTTGGTTCTGACAAGCCTGATTTACGCATCAAGCTTGAATTCACCGAACTCACTGATGTGATGGCCGATGTAGATTTCAAAGTGTTCAGCACACCAGCGACGAGCAAAGGTGGACGCGTGGTGGCACTGCGTGTCCCAGGTGGCGCAGACATGAGCCGTGGTGAGATTGATGGCTACACCGAGTTCGTGAAAATTTACGGTGCCAAAGGCTTGGCTTGGATCAAGGTCAACGAAGTCGCCAAAGGTCGGGACGGACTGCAGTCGCCGATTGTGAAAAATTTGCACGATCAAGCAATTGCCGAGATCTTGTCCCGAAGCGGTGCTCAAGATGGCGATTTGCTGTTCTTTGGCGCTGACAAAGCCAAGGTGGTGAATGACGCCATCGGTGGTTTGCGCCTGAAAATCGGTCACAGTGACTTTGGCAAAAAACAAGGTTTGCTTGAAAACCGCTGGGCGCCTATGTGGGTGGTGGACTTCCCCATGTTCGAATACGACGAAGAGGCTGGCCGCTACAACGCTGTGCATCACCCTTTCACTGCACCCAAAGATGGTCACGAAGATTGGATGGTCACTGCCCCAGAGAAATGCATTGCCAAAGGCTATGACATGGTGCTCAATGGCTGGGAAATCGGTGGTGGCTCAGTACGTATCCACCGCGCTGATGTGCAACAAAAAGTTTTCGATGCTTTAAACATCACGCCTGAGGAAGCGCAAGTGAAGTTTGGCTTTTTGCTCGATGCGCTGCAGTATGGTGCGCCCCCACATGGTGGCTTGGCCTTTGGCTTGGATCGCATCGTCACTTTGATGACGGGTGCCGACTCTATTCGTGACGTGATTGCTTTCCCCAAAACTCAGCGGGCTCAATGTTTGCTGACCCAAGCACCGTCTTTGGTTGATGAAAAACAGTTACGTGAACTGCACATTCGTTTGCGCAAAGTTGAGACTGCCTGAGCAAGGTCTTTAACCTCAGCTTAGCCTGCTACTTCATCTGCTGTTAGTATCTTTGCAATGACCAAAATCACAGAGACAACCATGACTTCAGAGGCTAGCGATGCAGGTGTTCCTGTTTCTATCAAAATTCGTGAACGCTTAAATGCCTCACGCAAACGCTTTCATGCGAACGACAACATCGCCGACTTCATAGAACCTGGCGAATTAGAAAAACTCCTTGACGAAGTCGAGGAAAAAATGAAAGGTGTGCTCAGCAGTTTGGTGATTGACACCGACCATGACCACAACACCGCAGACACGGCACGGCGGGTCGCCAAAATGTATGTGCAAGAGGTGTTTCGGGGTCGCTTCGTCAAAGCGCCAGTCATCACCGAGTTTCCCAATGCAGAGCATTTGAATGAATTGATGATTGTGGGGCCCATCACGGTGCGCAGCGCTTGCAGCCACCACTTTTGTCCCGTCATCGGCAAAATTTGGATCGGTGTTTTACCCAATGAGCACACCAATGTCATCGGTTTGTCCAAATACGCTCGACTCGCCGAGTGGGTGATGGGGCGTCCCCAAATTCAAGAAGAAGCGGTGGTGCAATTGGCTGACTTGATTCAAGTCAAGACTCAGCCTGATGGTTTGGCTATCGTGATGGAGGCTTCTCATTACTGCATGGCATGGCGTGGTGTGAAAGACATGGACAGTCGCATGATCAACTCTGTGATGCGTGGCGCGTTTTTGAAAGATCCGAATTTGCGCCGGGAGTTTCTTTCTTTGATTCCTCAAAAGGATTGATGTCATGTTGGTGCGATTGCTATACGTCAGCCGAGCTTTAGATGCAGATTCTGCTGCTGCTACCGATGCCATATTGTCTGTGGCGCGTGAACACAACTTAAGCAATGGCATCACTGGCATTCTTTGTTATGGTGGCGGCATTTATTTACAAGCCATCGAAGGTGGTCGCAGCCAAGTTAACAAGCTTTACGGTCATATCGTTGGGGACAAACGCCATACCGATGTGGTTTTGCTCAATTACGAAGAAATTTCTGAGCGTCGCTTTGGTGGTTGGACCATGGGTCAAGTCAATCTAGCCAAACTCAATACCTCGGTGGTATTGAAATATTCCGAGCTTCCTGTGTTCGATCCTTATGCGGTATCGGGCCAAGTGTCTTTGGCGTTGTTAGAAGAATTGATGGCCACTGCTGCCATATTGGGTCGCGCTTAACGTCGCCACCTCTCTCAGATATAAGCCATGACACGTCTGCTGGGTTGTGACTTCAGCAGTTCACCTTCTGCTCGCAAGTCGATTGTGTTGGCATGGGGTGCTTGGCGAGATAAACGTTTGGTGCTTGAAAGCTTGCAATCCTGCGTCAGCTTGGATGAATTTGAGCAAGCACTGCATACCCCAGGCCCCTGGGTTGGGGGTTTTGATTTGCCATTTGGTTTGCCCCGTGAGTTGGTCGTTGCACTGAATTGGCCGCTGGCGTGGACAGCCTGTATCCAGCATTACGCCTCGCTCAGTCGTGAACAGATACGCGACACCTTCAAAGCCTTTTGCGACCGTCGCCCCGTCGGCAGTAAGTTTGCCCACCGTTCCACCGATATGCCTGCAGGCTCTAGTCCCTCCATGAAATGGGTGAACCCACCTGTGGCGTATATGTTGCATGCAGGTGTGCCACGCATGTTGCAAGCAGGCTTGGATTTTCCAGGTTTACATCCCGGTGACGATCAACGCGTGGCACTAGAGGCTTATCCGGGTTGGTTGGCTCGTCAACTGGTAGGTTCACGCAGTTACAAATCTGACGATAAAACCAAGCAGACCCCTGAGCGGTTGATTGCACGCAAAGATATTTTGCAAGCTTTGGTAAGTGGACAAGTGGGCGTGACGTTATACCTGCGCCCTGCGCAACATGATGCCTTGGTAGCAGATGCAAGTGGCGACAAACTCGATGCGGTGTTGTGCATGGTGCAAGCTGCCATCGCTCAGCAACGGCATGAGGCAGGCCATAAGCCCTATGGTTTGCCCGCAGACATGGACGCCTTGGAAGGTTGGATCATTGGCGTATGAGTTTTTCACTGCTTGATTTCATTGAGACGCCACGCTTGGTATTGCGATGCCCTTACCCGGGGGATGGTGAGGCTTTGTACGCGGCTGTTGCTGAAAGTCTTGACATATTGCGTCTGTGGCCAGACTCGTTACCTTGGGCGCAAAAACCTCAAACCTTGGAAGGTGCAGAAGACTATTGCCAATCATGCTTTGGCGCATTTGTTCTTGGTCTGTCGTGGCCCATGCTGATGATAGAAAAGCATACGCAGACCGTCATTGGCACTGTCGGTTTTCATCGCATAGACCCCAAGTTACCGGAGTTTGAATTGGGCTATTGGTGCCGTGTGACTTACCAAGGACGGGGGTTCATGAGTGAAGCTGTCGCCGCCTTGAGTGACACTGCCTTGCAACACTGGCCGCATGTACGTTTGGTTTGCCGAGTAGATATACGCAATGCAGCGAGTTGTCGGGTGGTGGAAAAAGCCCAATACCGATTCAAAAAGTCGCAACGAGAAACCACTGACGCCATCCGTCCTGCGTTAGCTGTGCGCGTTTATGAGCGGTGGTCAGTGCCGCAGACCGAACAAGTGGGTTGACGTCTCAGCCGCATCTCAGTCCACGACAGGTCGCGGCCATCGAGCATTTGCAACCGCCCCACCAAGGAACTGCCTATGTCTGACAGCAGTTTTAAAGCTTCTGCGGCTTGCAAGCTGCCGATGACACCGACCAAAGGTGCCAGCACACCCATGGTGGCGCAACTCACCTCTTCAGGTGCTTGGTCAGGCGGAAATACACAGGCATAGCAAGGCGAGTCAGATCGTCTAGGGTCGTAGGTGGTAATTTGCCCATCCAAGCGAATAATGGCACCACTGACCAAGGGTACATGATGGTTGATACTGGCCGCATTGAGCATGTGGCGGGTTCGAAAATTGTCACTGCAGTCCAGCAATACCTGCGCAGTGGGCAGCAATGTGTCTAACAAAGCTGCATCCGCTTTTTGCTGCAAGGCGTGAACTTGGATGCCAGGGTTGAGCGCCAACATGGCTTGTTGGGCGGACAGCACTTTGGCTTGACCAATGCGCTCAGTGCTGTGGGCGATTTGACGTTGCAAATTGGTAAGGTCTACCTCGTCATGGTCAATCAAAGTGATACGTCCCACGCCGCTGGCTGCCAAGAAAAGTGCAACACTGCAACCCAAGCCACCTGCGCCCACAACCACCGCGTGGCTGTCTAGGAGGCGTTGTTGCCCTAAATCACCGAGTTCATCGAGCAGGATATGCCGTGAATAACGCAGCAGTTGTGCGTCATTCACGCTTTACTGTTCCTTTTTTTCTGCAGGACGCTCGGTCTGGGTCTTGCTGACTTTGACCGGTTGGTTTTTCAAGCGGTTGATGGCCTGTTGCAACTGGAAGTCTTCTGTGCTGCCGTACTCAGGGGTTTTGCGGTCAGCGACAGGTTTTTTGGACTCTTCTTCTAGGCGTTTCAAAGCTTCGTCACGTGCTTTTTCACGAGAGGGATCTTTGACTTCTTCGCCTTGGCCGCTGTTCAAGTGTTTTTCTAAATCAGCTTCGCGGGTACGCAAGGCAGCGTAGGGGCTGCCTTCTGCAGTGTCATCCACCAACAAATCGGGCACGATGCCTTTGGCTTGGATAGAGCGACCACTGGGGGTGTAGTAGCGGGCCGTGGTGATTTTCAAAGCAGTGTCAGCGCCCAGTTGCCGCACGGTTTGCACGGAACCTTTGCCAAAGGTTTGGCTACCCATGAGTGTGGCACGCTTGTGGTCTTGCAAAGCGCCTGCGACGATTTCGCTGGCAGAGGCGGAACCTTCGTTGACCAATACCACCATAGGTATTTTCTTGAAGTAGCCATTGGTTTTGCTGTTCAGGCTAGATACATTGTCTTGACCGCCGCGACGCAGGTAAAACTCGGGTGCAGCTTTGAAGGTGTATTTGCTCTCTTCCAACTGGCCGTTGGTGGAAACCACAGTCACGTTATCAGGTAAGAAGACAGCAGAAATAGCCACCGCAGCGTCAAGCAAACCACCGGGGTCATTACGCAAATCCAGGACCAAGCCCTTCATTTTGGGGTCTTGTTTGTAAAGCTCTTCCAGTTTGCGCACCATGTCGTCCACAGTGCGTTCTTGGAATTGGCTCACACGAATCCAGCCATAACCGTTGTCAATCATTTTGGATTTGACACTGACGGTTTTGATTTCTTCACGCACGATAGTGACGGGGAAGGTTCGGTTTTCTTCTTTGCGGAAGATAGTCAAAAGCACTTTGGTACGCGGTTCGCCGCGCATACGCTTGACAGCATCGTTGAGCGACAAACCCTTGGTAGAGGTATCGTCGACTTTGGTGATGAGGTCGCCAGGCTTTAAACCTGCGCGGTCGGCAGGAGAACCTTCAATGGGGGAGACCACCTTGATCAGACCCTCTTCTTGGGCGATTTCAATCCCCACGCCGACAAACTTGCCTGTCGTGCCTTCACGGAATTCTTTGTACGATTTTTTGTCGAAATACTGGGAGTGAGGGTCAAGGCTGGAGACCATGCCTGCAATGGCGTCGTTGATCAGTTTTTTCTCATCAACTTGCTCGACGTAATCGGTTTTGACCATGCTGAAAACCGCAGCGAGTTGCTGCAATTCTTCCAGCGGAAGTGGCGCCATGTTGGCACGCGCCACGGTTTGTAGCGAAAAAGTGGTTAGTGCACCCGTCAGGGCACCAATGCTTAACCAGCCCACGATTTTGAGTTTTTGGCCCATTTTTACCCTGTATGAAAAAACGACGACTTAAGTCAATTGAAGTAGATAGTCTACTGTGCCTGTCGGCGCAGCGCTGTTCCAGACTTAAATTAACCTTGAGGCTGGGCGGTTGGAGAGACCGAGGATTTGCTGAGGTAATAGCTTCGAATCGGTTGCAACTGCGCATCCAACTCATAAACCAAGGGTTCGCCATTGGGGATATTCAGGCCCACAATGTCTTCGTCGGCAATCTTATCCAGGTACTTCACCAGCGCCCGTAAAGAGTTGCCGTGAGCGCTGACTAGCACTTTTTTCCCAGCTTTTATAGCAGGAGCGAGTGACTCATTCCAAAAGGGCATGACCCGTTCGACCGTGTCTTTCAGGCACTCGGTGAGCGGAACCTGACCGGAGCTCAGTTTGGCGTAGCGGGGATCTTTTCCTTCGTAGCGGCTGTCGTCGGCCTCTAAAGCGGGTGGAGGCACATCAAAACTGCGTCGCCAAGCCAGTACCTGTGCTTCACCATACTGGGCGGCGGTTTCGGCTTTGTTCAGGCCTTGCAAAGCACCGTAATGGCGTTCATTCAAACGCCAGTGATGGGCCACAGGCAACCATGTTCGGTCCATGCCGTCCAAGGCATGCCACAGCGTATGGATAGCTCTTTTGAGCACACTGGTGTAGGCCACATCAAATTCAAATCCAGCGTTTTTAAGAAGCAAGCCAGCAAGACGCGCTTGTTCAACGCCTTTGGGGGTCAGGTCCACATCGGTCCAACCGGTGAAACGATTTTCGAGATTCCAAACAGATTCGCCGTGGCGAATGAGTACGAGGGTGTACATAAGACTAATTAGGCTTATTTAAGCCAGAGAAAAGGAATGCATTCTAAAATGACGGTTCTGCGACAAATTTCCAAGGCAAGCATGGTGAGTTTTTTAATCGATAACTGGATGTTGGTATCCGTAGCTTTGGTTTCAGGTGTGTCTCTGCTTATTCCTACTTTGCAAGCCATGGGCAACCCAGGTTTGTCGCCTACCCAAGCGGTGCTGCTGATCAACCGCGAAAAAGCCCATATCGTGGATGTACGCAGCCCCGAAGAATTTTCCACTGGCCACTTGATAGGTGCCAAAAACATTGCTTTGGACACGCTGCAAGCCAGTCTGGGCAAAACCATCAGCGACAAAAAGCGCCCGCTTATCTTGGTTTGTGCCAGTGGCATGCGCTCTCAAAAAGCTCAAAAAATTGCCACTCAACTCGGCTTTGAGCAGGCGCACAGCCTCTCAGGCGGTTTGAAGATTTGGCAAGAAGCTAATTTACCTTTGGAAAAAACCTAACTCCCCACACCACCATGCCTCCCATCAAGATGTACACCACTGCGGTTTGTCCGTATTGCAACCGCGCCAAACAAATCCTCAAAGCCCGCGGCGTTGAGCACATCGAGGAGGTGCGCATCGACTTGTCACCTGAAGAACGTGACCGCATGATGGCCTTGACCGGTCGCCGAACCGTGCCACAAATTTTCATAGGTGACACGCATGTCGGTGGTTGCGATGATTTGATGGCTTTGGATGGCCGTGGTGGCCTGATACCCATGCTGCAAGCAAGCTAAGATCACACTCTATTTTCAGGAAACACACCATGGCCGACGCCAACGATCCCGTATTTCAAATTCAGCGCATTTACCTCAAAGACATGTCGTTGGAGCAACCCAATTCGCCGGCCATTTTGTTATCGCAAGAAGCACCCTCGGTGGATATCCAAATCGGTTTGGGTTCCGAACAAATTGGCGACGGCGTGTTTGAAATCACCGTGACCGCTACGGTAATTACCAAGATCAATGAGCAAACCATGTTCTTGGTCGAGGCCAAGCAAGCGGGTATTTTTGAAATCCGCAACTTGCCTGAGGGTCAGTTGCAACCTGTGACGGGTATTGCATGTCCGCAAATCATTTACCCCTACTTGCGTGGCAACGTGGCTGACGTTATTCAACGGGCTGGTTTCCCGCCTGTTCATATGGCTGAAATCAATTTCCAAGCCATGTACGACCAGCAACAGCGCATGGCGGCTGATCAAAAACTGCAGTGAAACTGCTGGTTGTTGGTGCTGGCGCATGGGGCACGGCCCTGGCCTTGCAGGCTTGCCAGCGGCACGAGGTCACCTTGTGGGCCAGAGATGCATCGCTCATTCAAACGATGCAGCAGCAGCGGCAAAACCCCCGTTATTTACCAGGGCGTGCTTTACCCGACGCTTTACAACTCAGTCATGCTGACATCAGCCTAGCGTCCAAGGGTGTGGATGTGACCGTGTTGGCGGTTCCTATGGCCTCACTGCGCTCGGTGTTGCAAACCCTTGCGCCACTCCAACACCCAGCCCCCTTAGCGTGGTTGTGCAAAGGGTTTGAAGCCGCGCAATCAGCAACACGGGGCCAAGGTTTGTTGGCCCACGAGGTGCAAGCCCAGGTTGCGCCCAGCATGTTGGCAGGGGTGCTGAGTGGCCCGAGCTTTGCCCAAGAAGTGGCTGATATGAAGCCGGCTGCCTTGGTAGCGGCCAGCGAACACGCGGTGGTGCGTCAGGCCTTGGTTGATGCTTTCCACGGCGACAACCTGCGTGTGTATGCCAACGACGATGTGGTGGGTGTAGAGGTCGGTGGCGCGGTGAAAAACGTCATGGCCATTGCTACCGGTTTGTGCGACGGCATGCAGTTGGGTTTGAACGCTCGTGCGGCCTTGATCACCCGCGGTTTGGCTGAGATCACTCGTTTGGGTTTGGCCATGGGTGCACGTGCGGACACTTTCATGGGCTTGAGTGGATTGGGCGACTTGGTGCTGACCGCCACAGGGGATTTGAGTCGTAACCGGCAGGTTGGCATGGCGTTGGCGCAAGGCCAGTCGCTGGAAAAGGTATTGCAGTCGCTGGGCCATGTGGCTGAGGGCGTTTACAGCGCTCACACGGTGGTCGCTCGTGCCCAACAGTTGGGTGTGGACATGCCCATTGCCCAAGCGGTGGTGGCAGTTTTGCAAGGTCAAGCTTCAGCGCAACAAGCGGTGGCGGCGCTGATGGGGCGGGGTGCTAGGGGTGAGTAAGCGCTCTTAGCCCAAGCGTGAAACTTGTTGGTCAGCGGTTTCCAGATGTGCCTCTAGCGCATCCATACATACTTTAAATTCTTTGCTAAAGCCGTCGCTGTTTCGTAGCCTTGCCATATAACTTTTGGCAATGGCCAAGGCTTGACGCCAATGGTCGTTGCGCACACTGGCATGCAATACCAAGTTTGGAAGGGTGTTGTTCAACTTGCCGCCGCTGTTGGGTGCAAACGCCATGGGGGTCATGTCATAAGCAGGTGCCAAGGAAAAGGGGCTACCAGTGTCAGACATGAAAGACAAATTGCCCGCGTGCATATCGGTGTTGCCCATCATTGCCCCAAACGCCCAGAGCAACTCGGTGGTATCAGCGGCTTGGGGTGTGACGACACCTAGAGCGGTCAATTGCTTGACCACCACTGGCCAAGCTTGGTGTGCGTCCCCCACAAACTCGGCGTCCAGCGCCCGAAGCGATACCAAAGCTTTGCGACCCAGCGTACCCTCACGGTCAAACCGCGCCACTTCTAAAAACCGCTGGCCCAAATGATCGACGACTGCAGACTGGGCTGCGGACAAACCTGCTTGGCGCAGCGTGGACAAAGCCAAATGTTCTGCCAGCAATAAATCGCGCCAACGCTGGCTCACGGGGCTGTTGGGGAGTTCGCTGAATTTCACCAACACATGCGCGGAACCTGCATCGGTTTGGGCGTAGGCCGTGAACTTGGGCTGCTCACCACCTGCTGAAGAACCGGGTGAATCGCCTTGCGCTGCAGCCACTGCCAAGCTAGCGTAAAAGGCAGGTTTGTCGGCCATGGACAGCGCCACGGGTTCGGGCATAGCGATAAATGTTTCTCGGGCGATAGGCCCCAACAACAGGTTGCCCACCATGTCATGTCCATGTACCAGCAAAGCCCGCAGTCCATGGCTGTCGCTCCAAGTGCTGAGTGATGGAGGCAGCCCCAAACTGGCGGCATAGCGGCTGGCATAAGCACGGCCTAAATAACCTTGGGGGAGCATGTCCAATAGCCACCAAGGCAAGCCATCGCTGTGTACCTGAAGTCCATCGGTTTGGGTGAATACAAAACCATCGGGCCGAACGGGTGTCAAAACGCCCAACGCATGGAGCTTGCCTTGGGCATCGACCCGACATACGGGAATATCGCTGAAGCCACGGCCCCTATCCAGCAAGACATAACGCGAGCCTTTTTTCTGCCCGACCTGCATCACCTCGCCAGCCATGGTCGCCAACGCCCGTGAAACCGTGGGCTGGCTGATGCCCAAATCCTTGGCCATTTGCGTGCCTGATTGGGGACCGCCGGCTAAGCGTAGGCGCAGCATTTCGGCGGGGATAGGCATGGGTTTGAATGAAATAATGAATGAAATATGAATTTTAAATTAAAAAATAAAGATCAAACCTCCAAGTTATCAATCAACCTTGTCTTCCCCAACTTCGCCGCCCCCAGCACCACCAGCGCGTCCCCTGCAAGTGGTGCTTGCAAGTTAAGGCGATTACGCACGGTGAGGTAGTCGGGTTGCCAGCCACGCTCGCGAAGGCGGTCCATGGCTTGGGCTTCCAGCAGCGGCAATTGGGCGGGCAGGGCTGGGCCTGCGGCCAAAGCGTCTTGGCCCAATTGGCGCAGCGCCATCGACAGTTGCACCGCCTCGGATCGTTCGTCGGCGCTCAGGTAGCCGTTGCGCGAACTCAGCGCCAAACCATCTGGGGCGCGGCAAGTGTCTACACCGACGATGTCAATAGGCAGGGCAAATTGGCGCACCATGTGGCGAATCACCATCAACTGTTGGTAGTCCTTCTTGCCAAACACCGCCACACCATGCGCATGACCCGCAAATACGGCCATGAAGAGCTTCATCACCACCGTGCTCACACCGGTGAAAAAGCCTGGGCGAAATTGCCCCTCCAAGATGTCAGCCAGCGCGGGGTCGGGTTGGACTTTGAAGGTTTGGGGCTGCGGATACAGCTCGGCTTCATCAGGTGCGAACAGCACATCGCAAGCTTGCGAACGCAGCTTGGCGCAGTCGTCTTCAAAGGTGCGGGGGTAGCTGGCAAAGTCTTCGTGCGGCAAAAACTGCAAGCGGTTGACAAAAATACTGGCTACTAACACATCACCCAAGCGCTTGGCATGCTGTAGCAACTGCAAATGGCCTTCATGCAAATTGCCCATGGTGGGCACAAAAGCGGGTCGATCAAAGCGCTGCAAATGCTGGCGTAATTCGGCCAGCGTACGGGCGATCAACATAGGGGGTTTACCAGGCGTGAAGCTCGTTAACAGGAAAGCGCTGT
>CANGPV010000016.1 GCA_947455935.1 Comamonadaceae bacterium | reverse complement strand
CTAGCAAGAAACATGCTTGAGGGGTGTCACCTGTATGGGTTGACTCCCGCATATTTCGTTGATGAAACATTGTAGCAAATAATTTATGGAACCTTGAATTTGCTGGATTTTTAAGATGCGACCATAACAAAAAATAATTGAATTCAATGTCAATTTTGCGGGTTTTTACTGTGAGTTGATAGAAATCGCACGTTTACATTGGTAGGAGATTCGTGTGACTCCACCTCCATAATGAACAGAGGGAATATGTCGTCTCCTGATGAACCTACAGTTCAATCTATGTCGGGTAAACAACTGCCACTTCCTTGGGTGCTATTGAGAAGAGGTAGGCAACTGTATGGGCTTTATTTTTTCTTGGGTGGTTGCTTCAAGCTATTGACAGGGTTGCTGTGGTCGGACACTTTGAAATCCATGTTCCTTGAGCGATTGTTTGATATCCCCGCTGAAACTTTTGCACATGAGTATTTGACTAGTTTCGCAATCCCCAATGCATTTTTGGTGGCTTATGTGCTTACGTTGGGAGAGCTATGTGTTGGCCTCCTATTCATGCTCAATGTGTTTGCAAAATGGGGTGCACTATTGGCTATTTTCATCACTATCAATATCGGTATAGGTGGTTTTTTTAGCTGGATATTGGTTGGTTTTATTCTTTTTCCATTTGTAGTTATTTTTTTTGAATATCCTGAAAACCATCCTCACTTTCAAGTTGAGGGATAAACCAAAGGGGACTGACATGACAGGTAATGAACGCGACACTTTGACACAATTTCTTAGAGATTTACAGCAGACTCGTCCCTCTGAGATAGACGAACAAGCTAATGGCTTGATCAATGAGGTCATGTCTTCTCATCCTCATGCACCCTATGTGCTGGCCTCCCGCTGTATTTTGTTGGAAAAAGAGTTGGCAAATAACTCATCATCCTTTTTGGGGGCATCACTTGCTGATTGGTGTGTTAACTCCGCGCCAGTTCGTCAACCATTTATAGCGGCAGTCCCCGGAGGCAACCCCAATATTCCCGCTCATTTGTTAATGGAAGAAAAGGCTATTAATTTTTTGAGTAAAAACGCACTGATGGTGTGGATTTTCATCATTGCTGTTTCGGGTGTCGTTGTCTACCTGAGGAACTAATCAACATATTTATCAGTATGGTGATGAGTGCTTGCTCATTGCTGGTTTTGCGCAAAGGCGAACATATTCCTACATGGATGTATGAGGCACGCATGCAGTTGTTGAAAGGCCATGACACATCTGTGAAATGACCTCAATAGAATTTATTTGGAGCAAACAGATTCCATGGCGACTTTTAGCGAGTCTTCCTTTGTAGCTGTTACCCAAACATCTTCGGAAGCGGACACTTTGGTCAGTATTTTTCCCTCGCCACCCATCTCTGAAGTTGTGAGTTCAGCAACCACAGAGAAACGTTTTCCATTGCAATCGAATTTGTAGTAAGTGCTTTTGGATGAGGCGCTATCAGCTCCAACGGTTTGTGGTTTAGCGAAATTAACCAAGACCCACGCTTTACGGTAGTTTTCATAAACACCAATGGTTTTAGGGTCGAAAAATATTTTGTCTTTGTCAGAGTTGCTGGTGACGTAGATCCATTCAGCGTGAACTGTCAAAGTGCTCAGCAGCATTAAAAGAGAGATGATTTTTTTCATGAAAGCTCCTTGAATATATAGTTATCTATTCCAGACAAAAAAAAACCTCTCCAGCAGCAGAGAGGTTCTTGACAAATTTGGTTTTGTTACTTGTTGATGACGCTAGAAGCATCTGCAACAGAAATTTTACAGAGTTTATTCAACATGGCTTGCTGAGGAGTTCCAGCAACCACAGGCATCCATTTACCCATGGCGTTGTCAATGCTGACGCCTTGGTCATCCCAGCTTTTGAAACCTTTAGCCTTAACCAATTGATATGCATTTTTATCGCAGTTGTATTGCGCAATGTTTTCAACATAAAGAAAGCCATTGGCGTCAGGCGTGTTGGTGCTGACCATCTGTGATGCAAAGCGAAGCTCACCATCTGTGGCAAAAGAGCTCGTGGCGGCCAGCAGTTGACTTTGACCTTCGTTGATGCTGACGTCCCAGCCTGCGTTTGCAAATGAGGCTGCGGCCAACATGGAAGATGCGACAAAAAATTTAGCGAAGGATGTGTTCATGGTGTTTACTCCTGGTAGGTGAATGTGGGTTGAAAACTGCTGAATGGGTTTTGCTCTTCAACAATTGATTCAACGAAACGAATATTACCTTAAATTCCACAATAAATCTATTCATATGTGAATTTATTTAAAAATATATCGATTCAAAACCTATTCATTTAGATTTTATGTGCGTTTTTTGGTGTTTCGACTGGATTTGAATAGTTTTTGAATACATTGCCAAGCGTCTGCCTTCCCATGTCTATACTTGCGCACTTTAATGAGGATAAATATGCAGACAGTCGGGAAAATGATGCAACGCCCATTGCTGGTATCTGCCATCCTTGAGCATGGAGCCTATCAATTTGGCAAGCAAGAAGTGGTCAGTCGTGAAACCCACGGGACTCTGCACCGATATACCTTCTCGGATATGGCTTCCAGAGCCAAGCAACTCGCCAACGCTTTAAAAGATCTGGGCTTACAACCAGGCAGTGTGGTGGGGTCCATCGCTTGGAATAACTACAGGCATTTGGAAACTTATTACGGCGTGTCAGGTGGCGGCATGGTTATGCACACCTGTAACCCACGTCTTCATCCAGATCAACTCGCTTTCATCATTAACCACGCGCAAGACGAAGTGGTTTTCTTTGACAGCAGTTTTGCCCCTTTGGTCAAGGCGGTTGCTGCGCACTGCAAGTTAGTGAAGTACTGGATTTGTTTGAGTGACAAGGCAAACATGCCTTCTATTGATGGTGTTGAGCTTGTTTGTTATGAGGATTTCATCGCACCATTTCCTTCGCACTACGAATGGCCTGATTTGGATGAAAACAGTGGTGCTGCGCTTTGCTACACCTCTGGCACCACCGGGAACCCCAAGGGCGTGATGTATTCGCACCGAGCCATTGCCCTGAGTGCCCTGTCTGCATGTTTGCCCAATGTATTGAATATTTCGTCCCAAGAAACCGTATTGCCTGTGGTGCCCATGTTCCACATCAATGCATGGTGCCTACCCTATGCATGTCTGATAGGTGGAGCAAAGTTGGTACTGCCAGGCCCTAAGTTGGATGGCGCAAGTTTGTATGAATTGATGGAGTCTGAGCAAGTGACGCTCAGTGCAGGCGTACCCACGATTTGGATGGGACTGATTCAGCATTTAGAGCAAAATCAACTGTCGTTCACCACCATGCGACGCACGGGAGTGGGCGGTTCTGCCATGCCCAAGGCTTTGATAGCCAAGTTCAACGAGGTCTACAACGTTGATGTGCGTCATGGTTGGGGAATGACCGAAACCACTGCAGTGGCCACCATCAGCAATATAAGTGCTGAAGAAATGACTTTGCCTGAATCGCTTCGACACGACTTGGTGGCCAAGCAAGGTAAGTCTGTCTTTGGAATCGAACTCAAAATTGTGGATGAAGATGGCAATACATTGGCAAGAGACGGTCAATCACAAGGCGAGTTGATGGTGAGAGGTCAGTGGATTGTTGAAAACTACCATAAGGCGGACACACAAGCTTTGGTCAATGGCTGGTTCCCTACAGGCGACATTGCTACCATCAGGCCCGATGGGGTGATGCAAATTCGGGATCGAACCAAAGACGTTATCAAGTCAGGTGGCGAATGGATCAGCTCGATTGAATTGGAAAACGCAGCGGCCGCACACCCACAGGTTGCAATGGCAGCCGTCATAGGTATCAAGCATCCCAAGTGGGACGAACGTCCGTTGTTGCTGATTGTTCGTAGGCAAGCAGACTTCACGGACAAACAGGAACTTCTGACGTTTTTAGAGCAACGAGTTGCCAAGTGGTGGATTCCCGATGAAGTGGTTTTTGTCGACAGCTTGCCAGTCGGAGGAACAGGTAAAGTCCAGAAGAATGAATTGCGAGCCCAATACGGTGGTATTTTTTCTGCCTGAGATGACGTTTTATAAATAAACCAAAGGGACTGTATGAATTTGAAATCGCTGCTTCGTCTGCATTTTGTGGCAATCTTGTTATGTGGCTATGCATCAGTCCATGCGGCTGAGACTGTGAAAATTGGATTTATTGATGTGCTTTCTGGACCCTTTGCCATGGCAGGTCAGGGTTCTTTAAAGCAGTTGCGCGAGGTCGTGTTTCAATTGAACGAAAAGTCAGCTGCTTCGGATCCCAAATTTGAGGTGGTCGAGTTTGATAACAAAGGCTCCACGCAAGAAAGCATCAACATGCTCAAAGCCGCGTCTGATCGTGGCATTCATTTCATTACGCAAGGTGGAGGCTCTGGGGTGGCTTTAACGCTGGTTGATGCCATCAATAAATTGGCTGAGCGCGAACCCGAACGAGCTATGGTGTATTTGAACTATGCAGCCATGGATCCCTTGCTGACCAATGACCGTTGCAGTTTTTGGCATTTCCGTTTTTATCCCTCTAGCGAGATGCAAATGGAAGCCTTGACCACCTATATGCTGGGGCGCAAAGACATCAAAAAAGTCTACCTGTTAAACCAAGACTACACCCATGGACAGCAGGTGTCTAAATCGGCCAAAGAGTATCTGGCACGAAAAAGACCCGATATACAACTGGTAGCAAATGAGTTCATTCCCATGGCCCAGATTCGTGACTTCGCACCTTATGTAGCCAAAATTGCAGCTACAGGTGCTGACACTGTCATCACTTCCAATTGGGGCAGTGATTTGACGTTACTGTTAAAAGCTGCCAAAGATTTCGGTTTAAACGTGAATTTTTTTACCCTCAATGCCAACAACCCCGGAACGCCTACCCAGATGGGTTCATGGGGCGTGAACAAAGTGGGTGTTGTTTGGAATTGGCTGGGCAATGCAAATACACCTGAACTTGAAAAAATTTCTGTGGCTTATAAAAAGAAATTTAATGAAGACTTTATTTTTGCAGCTCACTGGAACACCATGAATATGCTTTTCCAAGCCATCAAAAATGCCAAATCCACGGATGCCAAGAGTGTTGCTTTTGCACTAGAGGGCATGACTTACAAGAGTCCCTTGGGCGAAGTCAAAATGCGCAAAACAGATCACCAGCTGGAAGCACCTCTCTATTTGGGTATTTGGGCCAAACAGGGATCCAAGGGCGTCAAGTACGATGCAGAAAACACTGGATATGGTTTTCGCATTGAAGCGGTTTGGGATGCTTACATAAGCTCGCAACCCACATCGTGTCAAATGAAAAGACCTTCTTGATATCTTGCCACTCCCGAGGCCTCTTTACAAGGAAAAAACACCATGAACGCTCCCGTAGAAGTCACCAGCATGCATGACCGCCATCAAAAGCTTGGCGATGGCATGTCCCCCCCTTTGCCCAAGCCCCCCACATTCAGCAATGTCCAAGATGAGCGTTTGCACCGCAAACAAATGCTTGCGGCTGCTTTTCGATTGTTTTCACGTTTTGGATTTGACGAAGGTGTTGCAGGTCACATCACTGCCCGTGATCCCGAGTTCAAAGATACGTTTTGGGTCAACCCTTTTGGCGTGCATTTCAGTCAAATCAAGGTATCCAACTTGATTCGCGTGGATCACCGTGGCAATGTGGTTGAAGGTGTTTTGCCTGTCAATGAGGCTGCTTTTGCTATTCACTCCAGAATTCACCACGCACGTCCTGATGTGGTTGCCGCGGCGCACACACATGCACCGCATGGCCGTGCATGGTCGACCTTGGGCAAACCCTTGGACATCATTTCACTGGATTCGTGTGCCTTTTATAACGACCATGTGGTCTATGACGATTTTGATGGTGTGGTGCTGGAGTTGGAAGAGGGCGTTCGTATTGCCAATGCTTTGGGCAAGAATAAGGGTGTCATCTTGCAAAACCACGGCTTGCTGACCGTAGGGGATTCAGTAGAGGCCGCAGCTTGGTGGTACATCGCTATGGAACGCTGTTGTCAGGTTCAGCTCATGGCCGAAGCTGCTTCGCATGGCAAGCCTTTGAAAATGGTGAGTAAGGCTGCGGCAGATCAAGCTTATCCTATCGTGGGCTCTTCCTATGCAGGTTGGTTTCAGTTCCAACCTTTGTTTGCACGTATCTCTAAAGACCAACCTGACTTGTTTGATTGAATCTTTCATTTGACTCAATGGCTGATCGTGTTGCGTTTGGCCAAGTCAGGAAAGAGTTTTAACCAGGCAAGTGCCACCGCTATGGTGCCGATACCACCCAGCACTACCGAGCCTACAGGCCCCAATGCCGCAGCCGTTGCACCGGACTCGAACTCGCCCAACTCGTTGGAAGCACCAATGAATACGCCGTTGACTGCGGCTACCCGTCCTCGCATTTCATCGGGTGTTTCTATTTGCATCAAGGTAAGACGGGTCACCACGCTGATGTTGTCTGCAGCGCCTGCAATGGCCAGACAAAGGATGGACAGTCCCAAATGTGTAGATAAGCCAAATACGATATTGGCCAAACCAAATACGGCCACCGCTGCCAACAGTTTGTAGCCCATGGCTTTTTCAATCGGCCATCGTGTCATGATGATGGACATGAGTAAAGCACCTACAGCAGGTGCAGCCCGTAACAAACCCAACGCTTGTGGGCCACCATTCAATATGTCTTTGGCATAAATGGGCAGCAATGCCGTGGCACCACCCAACAGCACGGCAAACAAATCCAAGGAAATTGCCCCCAGCAATACTTTGCGCTGAAAAACAAATCGTAAACCTGCAAACAGTGAGTCCCATGAGGCTGCCAAGGTAGAGGGTGTGTGCGTGTAGCGAACAGTCAATGTCAAAGCGAAGGCTGCAATAAACAAAATAGCGCAAGTCGCATAAACCGTCGTGGCACCAAAAGCGTAAATAGCACCCCCCAGCGCAGGGCCACCAATGATGGCGATTTCTACCCCAGTTGAACTGAGTGCGGTTGCCCTTTGAAGTAAATCTTTGGGGACCAGCAAGGGTGTGATGGCCTGTTGCGAGGGCATTTGAAAGGACCGGTTGATACCTAGCACAAGCGCGATGATAAAAATAAGTTCTCGACTTTCAATGTGATTCAACATGGCCCAAAGCAGTACCAACGCCACCAAGCCTTGCAGCAACATGCAGCAAGCAAAAATACGCCCTCGGTGATGGCGGTCAATCAGTTGCCCCGCTGGTAATGCCATCAGTAAAGCGGGTAGAAACTGAAACAATCCGACCAAACCCAAATCCCATGCGCTACCTGTGATGTCGTACATATGCCATGCAATGCCCAGCATCAGCATTTGATTGGCTGAAATACCCATGAAGCGTGCTACCCAAAACCGCATGAATGCAGATTGATTAAACAGCGTACGGTAATGAGAGGAAAGCATGGAATTCTTCAGTGGTTTTTAACAAGCTGCTTTAGTCATGCATTGCATCAAATCTTGAACAGCAGTTGCGGTATTGGAGGCAGCAGTGATGGCTCTGACAACAGCTACTGAGCCAACGCCTGTTTTGACGACGCTTAGCATAGCTTGTAGGTCGATGCCACCAATGGCTACCAAAGGGGTAGGGTGCATTAACTGAACATATTTATCCAAGCGCCCCAAACCTTGAGGTGCTGTTTCCATTTTTTTCAAAGTAGTGGGAAACACGGCACCCAAGGCCAAATAGCTCGGTCGCCAAGCGTGCGCTGCCAGCATTTCGCTGTAACCATGCGAACTCAAGCCTAAGCGCAAGCCAGATGCCCGAATAGCTTCCATAGGCGCGTCTTGCATATCTTCTTGGCCTAAGTGCACACCATAGGCACCTGCTTCAATGGCTTGCTGCCAGTGGTCATTGATGAATAACAGGCTGGATGACCCTTTAACCGCTTTGACAGCCGCTTGAACTTGCTGGGAAACGCTAACAACATCATGAGATTTAAAGCGAAGTTGCACGGTGGGCACACCAAGTTTCACCACTTTCTCTACCCATTGGGCGTCAGGCACAACGGCATACAAACCCAAGCGCTCAGGGCAGGGCGCAAAGCTGGGGGTGTTGGCCTCGTAGGTGAGACCAAAGTCGTTGGCTGCAACTGGCCAAGCCTTAGGATCAAAGTGCTGGGTTCGCAGGTATTGCGCATCCCAAGCTTTGGCAATACAAGCGGCATCTTTGGAAATAAATCCCAAGCTTCGAGCGCCAAGCCAAGCTGATTGAAACACTGCGCTTTGCGTTTCTGTTAGTTCATGGAGAAATGCCTCGCAAGCTTGCGTCAGTCCAATTTGCAACTGGGGATGGTGCTCAGCGATTTTTTTCGCTTGATTCAGAATATCGTTCATGCATGGTGCCAAAAAGGAGTGCCCAGTGTAGGCGTGCTGGGTTGGGCAGATTCGTGGGCTGGCATGGTGCCTGATAAAAATGCTTTGCGACCTGCCGATACGGCTTGCGCAAAGGCCAAGGCCATTTGTGCAGGGTCTGTGGCTAAAGCTACTGCGGTGTTAAGCAATACCGCGTCGTAACCCCATTCCATCACGGTGCAGGCATGTGAAGGTAGACCCAAACCCGCATCAACAATCAAGGGAACTTGAATGCGCTCTCGCAACATTTGCATGGCGTAGGGGTTAAGCGGACCTTTGCCAGTGCCTATAGGCGCCGCCCACGGCATGACAGCCTGACAACCTATATCCACCAAACGTTGGCACAACACCAAGTCTTCGGTGCAATAAGGCAATACTTTGAAGCCCTGTCGCAGTAACTTGTCAGCTGCCAAGGGCAGGTTCAAGGTATCGGGCTGCAGGGAGTAGTCGTCACCAATCAATTCCAACTTGATCCAATCGGTTTCAAACACTTCGCGTGCCATTTGTGCCGTGGTGAACACTTCGTCGATGGTGTGACACCCGGCTGTGTTTGGTAAAACAGGAATTTGAGCTTGCTTTAACAACTTCCAAAACACTGGGGACGCTTGGGCGTGGGCACTTTCCCTACGCAAAGAAGCGGTCAGCATGGCAGGTTGAGAGAGTTCAACCGCCTTGGCCAAAATATCTGGCGATGGATAGCGTGATGTGCCCAGCAGCAATCGGCTGTGAAACGTTTCACCATACAGTGACCAAGTGTCTGTCGAGGGTGTCATGGTTATCCTCCTGTGATGGGAACGATGAGGTCAATACGGTCTTCATCGTTCAACAAAGTTTGAGCGTACTGGGTTTTGGGCACAAACTGCGCGTTGATGGCGGCAGCAAAGGGCGACGTGATGTTCGTCATACCAATGGCATCTTGTAATGTTGCACCCACTGGAAAGTCATACAACTGCTGATTGATCCAAACCTGCATTAAGGCGCTTCCTCTAAGACGCTAATGCCTAAGCTGTGTGCCAGGTCAGATCGACCTTCCATCAAATCCAGTGCGGCATCTAATATGGCGGGAGCGATCAAAAAACCGTGTCGGTACAGCCCATTGATATGCATATATTTGTTCTCATGGATGCGAATAGCAGGAAGATTGTCAGGCAGGGTAGGTCTGATCTGGGCGTTGATCTCAAGGATACGGGCTTCTGCAAATCCTTTATGAACGCTGTAGGCTGCGCTCAACAACTCTAGGCTAGAGCGCACGCTAGCAGGTGAAGTGTCATCGCTTTCAATTTCAGTTGCACCAATGACAAACACGCCATCTTGTTTGGGGGCGATATACAAAGGGTAGCGTGGGTGTATCAGTCTCACAGGTCTGCTGAGTTTGACATCAGGCGCATGAATACGCAGCACTTCACCTCGAACACCGCGCAAGTTATCCCACGCTTTGTGTGCCCCCATGCCTCTGCAATCAATTACCCAGTCAGCATGGCTGAATTGTTCGGGTGACACGTTGCTAGAAAAATGCAGTTCAACATGACTGCTTTGCAATTGTTGCATCAACGCATTAAGAAGTTGACGGTTATCCAGTTGGCCTTCACCAGGCAGGAACAAGCCTTGCTGAAACACGTCAGACAGCGTGGGCTCGAGCTGGTGCAAGGATGCCGCATTCAAAGCGACGGGGGCATTTAATTCGGGCATGCGCTGGGCGGTGTCCATCAACTTGGCGCTAAAGCGTTGTGCCTCTGAAGCATCTTGTCGGTGCCACACCACCAAGGTGCCATCTTGTTGAAAGAACACTGGGTGTTCCAGCTCTGCCAACAGTTCTGGCCAGCGTTGCAAGCTGTAGCGTCCCATCTGGACCACATTCAATTCGGTGATGGCTGATTCTGCCAAGGGAGCCAGCATGGCAGCGGCCACCCAAGCCGCTGCGCCGTGTTGATCAGATGCTTTCGTCTCGTGAAGTTGTACGCGGTGTCCCAGTCGGGATAAGGACCAAGCCACCAAGCGTCCCATCAGACCGGCACCTAAAACGACAATGTTTAGACCGTTCATAGGGTGCCCAGCCGATAATGCAGGCTATGACTACTACCCATACCCTCTACCCCCGCGTATTGACCATTGCTGGCTCTGATTCTGGTGGCGGGGCAGGTATACAAGCAGATGTGAAAACCATGTCTGCATTGGGTTGTTATGGTATGACAGCCATCACTGCGTTGACCGCTCAAAATACCCTGGGAGTGCAAGCGATCCAATCGCTTCCCGCATCGTTTTTGAAAGCGCAGTTGCAATCGGTGTTGGACGACATCGGCGTAGATACTGTCAAGATTGGCATGCTGCACTCTCCGGAGGTTGTTGAGGTGGTGACCTGGGCGATCGACCACTACCAACTCCAACGTGTGGTGCTCGATCCCGTCATGGTGGCGACAAGTGGCGATACTTTGATTGCCAAAGAAACGGTGGCGGTCTTGGTCAGCGAATTGTTTCCCCGCGTACAGCTGATCACTCCTAATTTGGACGAAGCCAGCCTGTTGTTGGGTAGATCTGTGTTGGATGTGGACGCCCTTGCGACTGCTGCTAACGACTTGCAAGCGATGGGTGCTGCTGCGGTTCTGTTGAAGGGTGGACATCTTCCGGGTAATGATGTCGTGGATGTGCTGTTGTTGGCCGATCAGACACATCACACCTTGCGCAGTAATCGAATTCCTAGCCACAACGTGCATGGCACGGGTTGCACCTTGTCGTCGGCAATTGCCAGCTATTGGGCCTTGGGGTTTGAATTGCATGAGGCTGTGATCCAAGCGCGAAGCTATATTTTGACCGCCATTGAAGCGGGCGCTAGGGTAACAACGGGTCATGGTCACGGCCCCTTGAATCATGGCTTCGCACCCAAGGTCATGCATCTTGTGTCAACCAAGACAGACCCAAACTCACCCCCAAACTAGGCAGGGCAGAGCCCCATTGCGGTGTAAATTGGGCACACAGATGGAACACGGCGATGCCGAGTAGCCAAATCAAAACAGGCCACACATACATCGTTGCGGTACTTTGTTGGTTGGTAACTATGTTCTTGGTGCGCCCCAAAATCACGCCATACAAGGGAATGAACACAGAGCTCAGCATCAGCAAGAAAGGTTCAAGGCTGTGCATAGGCAACACAATCGCCAACAAGGTGCACACCACAGCCATCAAAATGCCAAATTGTTTAGCACTCCATTTCGCAAACAAGCTGTGACTGTTCAATGAGGCTGAATACACATCCCCATAGGCGTTGTCGAGTTCATCAATCAGTATCAAGCCCAGCGCCAACAAACCGCCTTGTGCTACCAAAAGTGTGTTCACCAAGTTGATATCAGGCGAAGAGACGCTGATGATCAACACGCCCAGCACATAACACCATATGTTGGCAATGGCATATCCGACCCAAGTGGCCGCCATGGCGGTACGGCTGTTTTGACCGTGGCGTGCGTAATCAGCAACCAAGGGCAACCAAGAAACTGGCATGGCCACAACCAAGTCAATAGCTGATAACAGCCCCATAGAACCATCGCCAGATTTCAGCCAAAAGGCCTGGATATCTTGCGTTTGCAAAATACCCCCAAATTGCCACGTTAACCATGCCAGTGACAGCACAACCAAGGGCAAACCAATTTTGCTCACCACGTGCCGAACCAAACCTAGCATGGAACTGGCCATCAACAAGGTGAGGATGCCCCCCCAAAACACCGTAACGCTTGCCAGCAGGGAAGGCGATGACCAACCCCACTGATGTTCACCCATGGCCAATGTGCCATCGCGCATGACGACCAACTCAAAACTGGTCCATCCCACGAGCTGCACGATATTGAGCATCACGGGCAACTTCGCAAAACGACTCCCAAACACCGAATGCATCAATCCCGCGCTCGACAAGCCTGTGTCACAACCTAGCTTGGCCACCCAAGCAACCAAGCCAGATCCGAAAATTGAGCCCAACACAATCGCCCATAGGGCTTCTTGCGTGCCCATGGCCGGAACCAAATAGGCACCGATTTGAATGACCAAGAGGCCTACGCCAAGACTGAACCACAGGGATGCATGGCTATAAGCCGTAAAAACACGCTCAGCGCTTGCCACAGGCATGAGAGCTGAATTGTCAAAAGATGATTGCGCCATTTGTTACTTCCACATAAATGGCAGTTCGGCTCGGAAGTCTGATCCAAACTTGCGTTGATCAGCGCTGTGCCGTGCTTCCCTGCGCGAGGATTACCTCAATCAGGTTCAAAGGGACTTTCTCAGCCATGGTCGTCATTAGCAGACCTCAGCACCCCCAGCGTCTTGTTTCTCAACAAGTGTGGCAATTATGCCCTTCGCGCCAAGCCAAACTTCATCAAAATAAAACTTTCTTATGTATACAAATGATGTAATAAACAAGAGTGTGCATGGTTTAAAGAAGCAAATTCGCTGTGTCGGCAACAACTTCCGACAATTAATTTAAGTAAATTCGACATTAATTCATTAAACTTTAAGACCAATAAAAATTTTTAACAGTTAAGGTGGTTTTTGTGAAAAATTCAAATAATTTCAAGCTGTTCGTGTTGTCAGCCACCCTTGTATTGGTGGGCTGCGCCACGCCACCTAAGCCACCCGAGCCTGTGGACTCTCAGAAAGCGTCTGATGCCGCTGTTCAAAAACTGGCCGCAGATTTGAATGCAGTTCTTAACGAGCAAGCAGAAAAGTTACGGATGTTTGAATCGTTGAGCTTAGACATCAAAGCGCAAATTGAGCGATTAAGTGTGATTGAAGTTAAAACTCCTTTGATTGACAGGCGAGCACAAGAGAAACAAGAAGAAGCTGCACGAGATGCAGAAGTCCAAAAAGTCGTACAAAACACAGTGAGCAAAGTACCTACTTGGTTTTTGAATACCGAAGCTAACCCTGATTTCGTCTACGCCAATGCCACTGAGAGTTCTCCTGATATTCAGCTTTCTATTGACATGGCGATGTTGTCAGGCAAGCGCCAACTTGCACAGTCGTTAGGGGAAATGGTTTCTACACGCATGACAGACTATGCGGGTCAAAGCACCAGCAACGATGACGGTGCAGTGAGCAAAGAGGTTGAACGTGTGACCAAAAGTGTCATAGCGGATGTTCAAGTGGGTGGTTTTCAAAGAGAAAAAATTGAAGTCATTGCCAACGGCAAAAGCTTTCGTACTTATGTCCGCTTGAGCTACGCCACGGCAGATTTGAAGCGCATCATGGCCAAAGAAATTCAAAAGAATGAAGTGCTCAATACCAAGGTACGTCGTACAAAAGCATTTGAAGAGTTGGAAAAAGAAATTGAGCTTGCCAAAGAAGCTAAGGTTCGCAACAAATCACGCACTGATACAGAATAATTTTGGCAAAGGACTGTCTGATTAAATGGGCGAACACATGAAATTAGCAACTCTGGCGGTGTCCTTGTTGGTTGCTGCAATTGCAGCCGTGGGTTCGTTGGTTTCCCACGGTTCGCACTCCGCTGTGGCCAATGATGTGGTTGTGCAAGCACTGAGTCAAAAAATTGAAGAGCAAGACATCAAACTCAGCAAAGCAGAGGAAGCTTTACGTCAATTACAAGAACAGCCGCTTGCTCCTCCTTCAGGGCTTCCAGATGAACGACCCGCACCTTCTTCACAAGTTACCCAATTGCGCAACCAGTTTCAGTGGTTGAAAAAAGAAGAAAACCGTCTTAACCTGCAACATAAGCAATTACAGCAAGAGCAGGAACGCCTTGACTCGCTGCGTCATCAATTGGAGCTGACCAAGTACCGGCTAGACCAAGAAGAAAAGGTATTAGGGCTTGAGATTATTGCCAAGGCAGTAGACGATAGGCAACGCTCTAAATCAGTATCCCTACAGCCTGCCTCATTGACACCTCCTCAAGCACATACATCCCGTACGGTGGATTTACAGGGCGAGATGCCTTTTGAATTTCCCCAACCCGCCGTCATCAAACCTGTCGATTACACCTCGCTGAATGAGCGACAAGCACAATTACAAACTGAGCGCAAACAATGGACGACTGATAGTCAAGCCTTCAATCAGATGCAGACATCGCTTAACCGCCAAATGTTGTTCTACCGCAAAGACTTGTCAGCGATGATGCAAACCAAAAAAGACTTGGATCAAGAGTGGAAAAGTTTGAAAAACCAAGGCTTGGCTGTGAAAGCTAAATCATGAAATTGTTGTGGCAATGTGCTTTGGTTCTTGTGCTGAGTCATAAGGCTGCTCTCGCGCAAGACCCATTGCCTGCCTGTCAGGGTTCGGACGTCAACAAATGGCATACATGCCGTGGCGTTTTGGATGAAGCTGAGTTTTCCTATGCAGGGGACTTCAGACACGGCAAGTTTGAGGGCCGAGGGATTTTGGAGTTCACGGGCGAAAAATACCAAGGCGATTATTACCAAGGTGAATTCAAGGTAGGTCTCAAGCACGGCTTTGGGATTTATTTTTTTGCAAGCGGTGAAAAATACGCCGGTCATTATGTGAACGGTATGCGACACGGGTTTGGAACCTATACCTTCATCAATGGAAGAGCCCCACTCGCAGGCGTATGGGCTAACAACCAGTGGACCGGCCAAACCATGCCTTCCAGCGAAGAACGGGCAGAGCAAAAAAAAAACAGCAAACCTTCAGTAACTAACGCTGTTCGCACACCTGCCGATGCGGTGGCATTGGTCATTGGTGTTGAGTCCTATCAATCCATTAGCAAGGCCTTGTATGCGAACAATGACGCCATGCAATTTCAGGACTTCATCCGCTCGACCATGGGTGTCCGCGCTGAGAATATCAAGACCTTAAATAATGATAAAGCCACTCGGGCTGAGATGTTGTCAGCCATTAAATTTTGGCTGCCAGCCCATGTCCAAGCAGGCAAAACCCATGTTTATGTATTTTTCAGTGGACATGGCTTGAGATCTGATGAAGATGCGCAAACATACTGGTTGCCAAGTGACGCCAACAAAGCGCTGCTGAGCGAAACCGCAGTCGCTGAGCGCTGGGTCATGTCAGAACTTCAAAAACTCCATGCCAAATCGGTGACTTTGTTTTTAGACAGCTGCTACAGCGGTATGACTCGCAGAGGCGAGCCTTTGGATGCCTATAGCCGTGGTGTTCAACCTAAATCTGTGGGTACACCTTTATCGTCGAATTTCACCGTATTCAGTGCGGCCGCTTCCCATCAAGCAGCTTTGTCTGCTGATGAGTTTAAGCAAGGAATTTTCAGTTACTTTTTGATCAAGGGCTTGTCAGGTGCGGCAGATGTGGATGGTGATCAGCAGGTCAGCAACGGTGAGTTGATCGATTATTTGTCAGTCAATGTGGACAAAAAGGCCAAGGCCTTGAATCATCGCCAGCAACCGCAATTGTTGGGTGAGCGTCAAAGGAATGTGTTCCCGTGAATCACTGTTGGGTGCGTTGTCTGTGTATAGCCTTGGCGATGGTTCACGGACTTGCTGTTGCTGTGGTGATAGATACCCAAGGGGAATATCATTTTGGCCCTGACACCTCCCGAAACCAAGCATGTTATTTGGCCGCTGAGCGTGCCAAGTACAACGCACTGAGTTGGGTCGTTGGTGAACAATTGTCATCCGAAGAAAAACTGACGTGCCAGCAAAGCGCAGGTCAAGAGACCACGACATCGTGTGAAATGAACAAAAATACATGGTCATTTTTGGATGGCCATATCCGCACATCTGAGAAAGTGTCCGAGCAAGTCAAAGTACTTGATGGGGCCAGCGTCTGCAAAGTGACCTTGGTGGTGGATATTGCCAACCCGTCCATCAAAACCAATCCTTATTTTGATGTGAAGGTATCGCTGAACAAAAAAACCTTCAGAGCGGGTGAGGCCATGCAAATTGAGTTGATACCCAACACACCTATGCATGTGAATATCTTCACCTGGTATCCATTACTGGATGGCGAGAATTTAGTACAAATATTCCCCAACATTTTTGAGCCCTCAAGCTATATATCTGAATTTACGCGCATACCCAGTCTTCGCGCTAAACAAACATATGCGCTGGAATCTTATTGGCAACCCTCTTACCCCAATGGCAAAGAAGTGGTGGATGAATGGCTGATAGTGGTGGGCACGCTCAAGCCCATGACTTGGCAGTCCAGTTACACATTGAAAGCTTTTAAAGAGAAGCTGTCTGAAATTCCCTTGAATGAGCGCAGGGTAGTTAGAAAAAATTACTTCCAGTTACGTTAACTTGAAGACGCATCTACACCTAAAAGCCGATGTAGCCTTGGCGACGCTGTGGTGTATTCCAGCGCTATTTTTTGACCAGGATAAACCACCTCAGCCACTCCATAGGCTGCCAATGTGGCTTCATGAAAACCACTGACGATTAACTTACGCTTGCCAGGATAAGTGTTGATATCGCCAATCGCGAAGATGCCGTGCTCGCTGGTCATGAAATTTTCGGTGTTTACCGTAAGTTGTTTCTTTTGCATTTCTAAGCCCCAAGTAGCGACAGGGCCTAATTGAGGCGTCAATCCCTGCAATACCCAAAGCTGGTCGCATGGCAGATGTTCAATCGCATCACCAGGCATTGCCAAGCTGATGCGTTCATCAGAAATACCTTGTATTTGTCCTGCTTTAAAAATAATACGTCCTGCTTTCACTGCAGCATCAAACTCGGCTTGCAAATGCGCATTGACGTCGAGTTTGTCTCGCCTATGAATGACCAGAACACTTGCTGGTGCAAGTGTCAGACAAGCCAAGGCAGCTTCGATAGCCTCGTCGCCCGCACCGTTGATGACAATATGTTGATTGTCAATGTCATGATGGGGAGCATAAAAAACGTGCGTACCTTCCCACGTAGTCAAATCCAGATGTGCCAGTTTGCGGGGTAAAAAAGCGCCCACCCCCGCAGCGATAACTACGGTTTTGCATAAATATGGTTGCCCATTTGATGTAACTGCCAACCACTGCTTGTCATTCTGGCGTTTCAGTTCAGCCAACTGTTGACTCCATTGAAACTGCGGTTGAAAGGGTGCTATTTGTGCCAATAAAGATTGGGTTAATTCGCGACCTGTGGTGCGTGGGGTACCAGGTATGTCGTAAATGGGTTTGTCGGCATACAAAGCCATGCATTGGCCCCCAGCAAAAGGGAGCACGTCGATCACATGGCAAGAAATTTCGAGCAAACCCAACTCGAAGACCAAAAACAAAGACGCAGGACCTGCGCCAATGACCAAGCAGTCGATTTCGATAGGAGAAGATTTCAAGGCAGGTGGCATAGACATCTGTGCCGACTGTACCTTGGTGGCTTAGCGCTGAAGCTCTGACAGTTTGTCGGTTTTGTCTTTCCAGTCATCGGCATCAGCCATGGGGGCTTTGCGTTTGGTGATGCTGGGCCAGCCACTGCGTGCCAATTCGACATTGAGCTTAACCATGTGAAGTTGGTCCGCAGGCACGTCTTCTTCCGCATAAATGGCGTTGACGGGGCACTCAGGAATGCACACAGCGCAGTCAATGCATTCATCGGGGTCTATGGTTAAAAAATTGGGACCTTCACGGAAACAGTCCACGGGACAAACATCAACACAATCGGTGTATTTGCAGCGAATGCAGGCTTCGGTAACTACGTGGGTCATGGTGTAAGGGAGTGAAGGTCAAAACTGAAGATAAAAGTATTTTAGGGTAAAGCCAGTCTTAGCCCTGAACCATCACCGCTGCAGAGGTTTTATGGCTGGAGGTATCGACCAAAACCATAGAACCCAATGCGCGGGAACGGCTGTAGGGCAGGGTGACCAGCGGCTGTTGAAAGCTGAGTTGCACATGACCGATGGCATTGGGTGGCAATTCGCTAGCCTCTAATTTTTCTAGGCTGTGAATATCCAATCGATCGGTAATACGCGCAACCTTGGCCTTGACCCAGTGGTGACCATGCAGCGCCCAATACACACGGCCTGGAACCAAGGGCTCGTCGTCCAACCAAGCCACGGTCACATCGAGTTGCTGGGAGGCTTGCAAACTGCTGTCACCAGCCATCAGCCAATCGCCCCGCGATAAATCCACTTCGCGGTCAAGGACAATGCCTGCACTATGGCCTGCTGACACCGAGGTGGGTAGGCGAACCGCAGTCAGAACTTCTTTGACAATGGCTTGTTGGCCGCTGGGGAATACGCTTACTGTGGCGCCCACTTGGGCCACGCCTGTGGCGACTTTCCCCCAATACACGCGACGTCCTTGTGATGTGGTTGCACTGTCGTGGAATTTTTCCACCCACTGCACCGCAAAGGCTAAATCAGCTTCTTCATCGCTGGGCGTCACGGGGACGTCTTCAAGCAAACTGAGCAAACTCGGTCCGCTGTAACCGCACCAACCAGGCAGGGTGGTGACCACATTCCAACCTTTCAGTGCAGAAAGCGGAACCATAGCGTGAATGTCTATGCCTGCATCATCGGCAAAAAGCTGCAAGGCTTGGGCGATGTGTTGAAACGCAACTTCTGGCTGTTCGACTGCATCAAGTTTGTTGATCGCAAAAATGATGGTGGGTACGCGTAACAGTTGCAGCAGCAAGCTGTGGCGACGGGTTTGTGCCAGCAATGCCAAGGAAGTAGACTGCCAATCCACTTTGGTCGCGTCGACCAGCACCACGGCAGCGTCGGCACTGGACGCAGCGGTAACCATGTTGCGGGTGTATTGCTCGTGACCAGGGGCGTCGCCAATGATGAATTTGCGTTGCTCGGTGCTGAAGTAGCGGTAGGCAACATCAATGGTGATGCCTTGTTCGCGTTCAGCTGACAAGCCATCAGTCAGCAAGGCCAAGTCGGTTTCACCTTGCCGTTGAACGCCAGCCAAATGGTCTTGCAGTACGGCTTTGGTATCGACCAAGAGGCGACCAATCAAGGTGGATTTGCCATCATCAACAGAACCACAGGTGATGAATTTCAAAGCGGCACGGATTGCGGTGGTAGGCATCAGAAGTACCCTTCTTTTTTACGTTTTTCCATGGAGGCATCCGAAGTTTGGTCATCCATGCGGGTAGCACCACGCTCGCTGATGTCCACTGCCAAGGTCTCAATCACGATGTCTTCAGGTGTGGCCGCCAAACTCTCCACGGGGCAGGTACAGGTAATGTCACCCACTGTGCGAAAACGTACATGGCGCTGCACCACATGTTCGCCGGGACGGGGTGGAGTGAGTTCGGTCACAGGCACCAGCAAGCCTTTGCGGTCCACCACGTCACGGGTGTGGGTGTAATAAATGGAGGGCAAGGCAATGGCTTCGCGGGCAATGTATTGCCACACATCTAACTCGGTCCAGTTGCTGATGGGGAAAACACGGAAATGCTCTCCAGGGTGAAGCTTGGTGTTGAATAAATTCCACAACTCAGGACGTTGCGATTTGGGTTGCCACTGACCAAAGCTGTCTCGGTGGCTAAAAATGCGTTCTTTGGCACGGGCTTTTTCTTCGTCGCGTCTGGCACCACCCATCAACGCATCAAAGCGGAATTCTTCAATGGCTTCAAGCAGTGTGACCGATTGGTGTGCGTTACGAGGTTCGTCAGGACGAGAAAGGCGGACCGTGCCACGCTTCATGGAGTCTTCCACGCTGCGCACAATCAGTTCAGCACCCAACTCTTTGGCCCTTGAGTCTCTGAAATCGGTCACTTCACTGTAGTTGTGTCCCGTGTCGATCATCAACAGCGGGTAGGGGATACGACCGATGCCAAAAGCCTTTTCAGCGCACTTGAGCATGACCAAAGAATCTTTGCCACCTGAAAAAAGCAAGGTGGGTCGTTCAAACGCAGCAGCCACTTCGCGCAGGATAAAGATGGTTTCTTCTTCCAGCGCATCCAAATGCGCATTGCTTAAGGTGTGTATGTCGTTGGGGTTTCTGGCATTCATCGTATTCAAGCTTTCACATGTAAGCCGCATTCCTTGGCGGTTTCGTCTTCCCACCACCAGCGACCTGCGCGGAAGTCTTCACCCAAGCTGATAGCGCGGGTGCAAGGAGCACAGCCAATGCTAGGGAAAAATTGGTTGTGTAATGGGTTGTAGTCCACATGGTTGATGGCAATGTAGTGCCAAACGTCGCCCCACGTCCAATCTACCAAAGGGTTGAGTTTGATGATGGACACACCGTTGGTGACATCAGCCTCTTGCGCAGATACTTCGGCTCGGGCTTGGGACTGTTCGCGGCGTAAACCGGTAATCCAAGCTTTTTGACCTTGCAAAGCACGACCCAAGGGTTCAAGCTTGCGAATGGCACAACAGGCTTTGCGGTTAGCCATACTTTCAAAAATAGCTTGTTGACCTGGGTGTTTCACAAACGCAATGACCGCCTCGTGTTGCGGTTTATAAACCTCTATGGGTGCGAGTGAATGGGCTTGCAAACGCTCCAACAAAGCCAAGGTTTCGCTGTGCAAGGCCCCTGTTTCCAACACAAACACGGGAATGGTCAGATTTAAGCTGTTGATAAGGTGGGTGATGACCACGTCCTCAGCGCCCAAACTAGAGGCCTGCTTCAAGGGGTGCAACTCGGCAGCAGCCGTCTTGAGTTGAGCTTGAGTCGTTGCTAATTTTTCGGCAAAGTTGCTGCTGGGCTTGGCGTGCAACTGCGTGGCGGGAGTGTGGGGTTTCATCGTGCAAACAGGGGTTGAGGTTGGTCCAAATCGCCTTGGTAAAAAGCCGTGAAGTGATTTAAGAGTTGTTCGCCTTTGGCAAGGTCTTGATCGGCACGAAGCACAGCGCTGGAAAAACCACAGCGATGCATTTGACTGAGTTGATCGACCAAGACATCGCCTGTGGCGCGGATATCGCCTTGAAAGCCACAGCGGCGGCGCAACATCAGCGCCTGGCTGAAAGCGCGACCATCAGCGAAATTGGGAAAGTGCAGTTCAATCGTGTGCACGTCGTTTAAGTTTTGGGCAAGTGGGTCTGCGTCATTGGGTAACCGCAAATCAGCTGCATTAATGGGGTCGGTGTGGAGAATCAATTGCATGGTTTTTTCTCAAGCAGAGGTGCTTAAAGCTTCATCATCCGATGGATGACGGGCTGCGTTGGCGGCTATTTTGAAGTCGTCAAACCCCATGCGTTGAACTGCATCAATGAAGGTTTCACCGTGAAGACGTTGCTCGGTGTAGACCTGAAGCACAGCCTCGATGACATCCACCACCTCTGCAGATGAAAAAGAGGGCCCCACCACTTTGCCGGGTTGGGGTTTGCCACTTAAGGCTGAACCATCTGAGCCACCCAAGGTCACTTGGTACCACTCCTTACCGTCCTTGTCCACGCCCAAAATGCCGATATGGCCGCTGTGGTGGTGACCGCAGGAGTTGATGCAGCCGCTGATGTGCAAATCGATTTCACCGAGGTCAAACAATTCGTCGAGGTCTTGGTAACGCTCGGTGATGGCCGCTGCAATGGGGAGCGAGCGTGCATTGGCCAAATCGCAATAGTCGCCGCCTGGGCAGGCGATCATGTCGGTCAACATGCGGATATTGGGTTTGGCCAAACCCAAGGCCTTGGCTTCTTTGAAAAGGGCGGGCAGTTGTTCAGCTGCAACCCACGGCAGCACCAAGTTTTGATCGTGACTGACACGTGCTTCGCCAGCTGAGAACTTGTCAGCCAACTCAGCAGATGCATCCAACTGGTCTGCGGTGGCGTCACCTGGTGCTTGGCCCAAACGTTTGTAAGACAAGGTGACCACACGCAAATGCGGGTCGCGATGCGGTGCCACGTTTTGCTGCAACCAACGGGCGAAGTTCTTGTCTTCATCGGCGGTCTTGGTCAGCAAGGCATGAACTGTCTCAGCAGACTGATGGGATTTACCTAGCAATGCAGGAGGCGCAAAACTGGCACTCACACGGTCTAACTCGGCTTGGGTGATGGTGTGGGGTGCGCCGTCTTGGGTGAGGATGCGTTGGTACTCGGCTTCAACCTGATCCACAAAGGCTTGGCCCTCGGCTTTGACCAAAATTTTGATACGCGCTTTGTATTTGTTATCCCGACGGCCAAAGCGGTTGTAGGCACGAACCACGGCTTCTAAGTAGTTGAGGATTTGGTTCCAAGGCAAAAACTCTCGAATGACGCTTGCGATGATGGGTGTGCGACCCATGCCGCCGCCCACCATCACGCGAAAACCCACTTCGCCAGCATCATTGCGCAACACATGCAAGCCCACGTCATGCCAAGCGGTGGCGGCGCGGTCTTCGCTGGCACCGCTGATGGCGATTTTGAATTTGCGCGGCAGGAAGGCGAACTCGGGATGCAAGGTGCTCCACTGGCGCATGATTTCTGCATAGGGGCGGGGGTCGACGATTTCATCCACCGCCACACCGGCACGTTCATCTGAGGTGATGTTGCGTATGCAGTTGCCACTGGTTTGTATGCCGTGCATATTGACACTTGCCAACAAGTCCATCACGTCTGCGCTTTTCTCTAGCGGTATCCAGTTGTATTGCAGGTTTTGGCGGGTGGTGAAATGGGCATAGCCATAACTCAAAGGGGGTGCTGCAATGCCACCGATGGCGTGTTGTTTGGCTTGCGCTTCATGAAACAAGGCGTCTGTGGGGCGGTCATATTCGCGGGCGATACGTGCCAAGACCCGCAATTGGGCGCTGCTCAGTTCGCCGTAAGGCACGGCCACCCGCAGCATGGGCGCATAGCGTTGCACATACCAGCCGTTTTGCAGACGCAAGGGTTTGAACTCGTCTTCACTCAACTGACCGTTCAAGCGGCGGGTGAGTTGATCGCGGAATTGGTCGGCACGCTCTTTGATGAAACGGCGGTCGAAGTCGGTGTATTGGTACATAAGACGTTTAAATAAAAACCAGTTTGCTGCCTGCCCATGCCAACAGCACAGACAGGGCAGAGCGGATGAAACGTTCGGGGACACGGCTGACCCAATGCGAACCTAACCAAATGCCGGGCAAAGAGCCCATGAGCAACAAACCCAGCAGTTGCCAATCCACTGTTCCCAGAGAAGCATGACCTAAGCCCGCCACCAAGGTAAGTGGAACGGCATAGGCAATGTCTGCGGCAACGATGCGGTACAGCGGCAGTTGGGGGTAGAGCAACATCAACACAGTGACACCAATGGCGCCCGCACCTACCGAGGTGAGTGTGACCAACATGCCAATGACCGCGCCAAAGGCAATAGGAAGAAGAGGGTGCTTGGCCTGATCTGCGGGTCGCTCAAGTTGTTCATCGTCTTTAACTTCAACTCGCAAAGGACCGCGAATGGCTTTGTATAAGGTGGCGGCGGCGGTCAATATCAAAGCAATGCCCAACGTGAAAGTGATGGCTTTTTGCACCACGGGGTTGGAAGCGCCTAAGTCATGCAATACCCACAGCGTCAGCAAAGCGGCGGGAACGCTTCCCAAGCTCAGGCTGAAAACCACCCGCCAAGGGATGATGCGTTGTCGCGCAAAATTCAGTAAGCCGCCAAACTTGGTTCCTGATGCAAACAGCAAATCGGTGCCCACGGCCAATGCAGGCTTGATGCCAAAGCCAAAAATCAGCAGGGGCGTCATGAGAGAACCCCCGCCCACGCCGGTGAGACCCACAATCAGGCCCACCACAAATCCCGCCAAAATAAATGCAAATTCGTTCATAAGGGCGCAACTGTACTGTTTGGATATATAGAACCCAACTATTTTTTTGTTTTGGGTATATGCGATCTGGCTATAAGTAAACAATTAATCGATCGTTGGTGAATGTGACCGCAGTGGACAAAATCACCGGTTGTTCTTTCTTTTTGAAGCCGTTATGAAACCCTCCACCCAACACCATACCCTTCGACATGCCTTGTTTTCCCTGCTGGCGTGTCTCGGTTTGGCCTTGAGCAATCAGGCAGGGGCACAAACCTTGTTGAATGTGTCCTACGACGTGTCCAGAGAGTTTTTTAAAGACATCAATACGGCTTTTGTAGCGAACTATAAAAAAACCAAGGGAACAGATATCAAAGTTGACCAGTCACATGGCGGCTCCAGCGCCCAAGCCCGTGCAGTGAATGACGGCTTGGAAGCCGATGTGGTCACCATGAACACCACCTCCGATGTGGATTTTTTGGCCAACAACGGTGTGGTCGCTAAAGATTGGGCAAAAAAATTCCCACACAACGCCGCGCCCACCACCTCCACCATGTTGTTCTTGACACGCAACGGCAACCCCAAAGGCATCAAGGATTGGGACGACCTGATCAAGCCCGGTGTGCAGGTGATTGTGGTCAACCCCAAAACCGGTGGCAATGGCCGCATGGCTTACTTGGCTGCTTGGGGGCAGGTACGCAAAAAAGGTGGCTCGGATGCCGACGCGCAAGCTTTTGTGAAAAAACTCTATGCCAATGTTCCTGTGTTGGCCAAGGGTGGGCGTGACGCCACCAATGTGTTTTTGCAGCGAAACTTGGGCGATGTGTTGATCACCTTCGAGTCTGAGGTGATTTCGGTGGACCGAGAGTTTGGTGAAGGCAAGGTAGATGCGGTTCACCCCAGCATCAGTATCGTGGCCGAAAACCCAGTGGCCATTGTGGAGAGAACCACCACCAAAAAAGGTACAGCTGAACTCGCCAAGGCCTACTTGGATTACCTCTACAGCGATGAAGCACAAGAGATTGCAGCCAAACATGCACTGCGACCACGCAATGCCGCTGTGTTGAAAAAATACGCTCAGGTGTTTAAGCCCATCACCTTGTTCCAAGTGTCTGACTACTTTGGCTCTCTCACCGAAGCCCAAAAAATTCATTTCAATGACGGTGGACTGTTTGACAAAATTTACACGGTGCGCTGAATGAGCAGTTTGACTGTGTTTGCATCTCGCCATCAGCCAGCGCGGGTTTTGCCAGGTTTTGAAATCACGCTAGGTTTCACCATTGCGTACCTGAGCTTGATTGTCCTCATCCCGTTGTCTGCCTTGGTGTTTAAAACCCTCAACCTGACCTGGGAGCAGTTTTGGCAAGCCGTCACTGCACCACGGGTGGTGGCTTCGTACAAGCTGACCTTTGGAGCGTCATTCATCGCTGCCTTGGTGAACGCCTTTTTTGGCTTGTTGCTGGCTTGGGTCTTGGTGCGCTATCAGTTCTTTGGCAAAAAAATTGTTGACGCCTTGGTGGACTTACCCTTTGCCTTGCCCACCGCCGTAGCCGGTATTTCCCTCACCGCGCTGTTGGCGGGCAATGGTTGGGTAGGGCAGTATTTGGAGCCTTGGGGCATTCAGCTCGCCTTCAACCGCAATGGTGTGCTCATAGCCCTCATCTTCATCGGTTTGCCTTTTGTGGTGCGCACGGTGCAACCCATTTTGGAAGATGTGGAAAAAGAACTGGAAGAAGCCGCCACCTGCTTGGGTGCTACCCGCTGGCAAACTTTCAGCCGCGTGATTTTTCCAGCACTTGCGCCCGCGCTGCTGACAGGCTTTGCCATGGCGTTTGCGCGTGCTATCGGTGAATACGGCTCTGTGATTTTCATTGCCGGCAATATGCCCATGGTGTCGGAGATCACACCACTCATCATCATCAGCAAGCTCGAGCAATACGACTATGCGGGTGCCACTGCCGTGGCCTTGGTGATGTTGTGCGCCGCCTTTGTCATGTTGTTGCTGATCAACGGCTTGCAAGCTTGGCAGCGTGCGCGTTCTGGGGCGTCGTCATGAGTAGCGTTCAACACGGTACACCCAGTCACGCCATCAACAGCACTGGTGAGCCGGTGTGGCTGCGCCGCACCCTCATTGGCATTGCCCTGGTCTTCGTCGGTTTGTTCCTCATCCTGCCTTTGGCAGCGGTATTCACCGAGGCACTGCGCAAAGGCTTCGGCGCTTTTTTTGAAGCTTTGAAAGAACCAGATGCTTGGTCAGCGATCAAACTCACCTTTCTCATCACGGCCATTGCTGTCCCCCTGAATTTGGTGTTTGGTGTGTGTGCCGCTTGGGCGATTGCCAAGTTTGAGTTTCGTGGCAAAGCTTTTCTCACCACCTTGGTGGACTTGCCGTTTTCAGTCTCGCCTGTGGTGGCGGGCCTCATTTACGTGTTGGTGTTCGGGGCGCAAGGTTGGTTTGGCCCTTGGTTGCAAGCACATGACATCAAAATCATCTTTGCGGTACCTGGCATGGTTTTGGCCACCGTGTTTGTCACCTTTCCCTTCATTGCCCGCGAGCTCATTCCCCTCATGCAAGCCCAAGGCAATGAGGAAGAGCAAGCCGCCATGGTCTTGGGTGCCAGTGGTTGGCAAATTTTTTGGCGCGTCACCTTGCCCAATATCAAATGGGGCTTGTTGTATGGCGTCATTCTTTGCAATGCCCGTGCCATGGGTGAGTTTGGTGCGGTGTCGGTGGTCTCAGGCCATATCCGAGGACAGACCAACACCATGCCATTGCATGTGGAAATTTTGTACAACGAATACCAGTCTGTCGCGGCCTTTGCCGTGGCTTCGTTGTTGGCTTTATTGGCCTTGGTGACCTTGGTCATCAAGACCGTGGTGGAGTGGCAGCAGCAGCGCCTCATGGCCGAGTTGGCCGCGTTGTCGCCCGAACGCCCCGTTATCTGAGGAAGATCATGAGCATAGAAATCCGCAACATCAGCAAGCAGTTTGGCGACTTTCATGCCCTGCGCAATGTCAACTTGGACATTGCATCGGGCGAACTGGTGGCGCTCCTTGGCCCTTCAGGTTGCGGCAAAACCACTTTGCTGCGCATCATTGCCGGCTTGGAAACTGCCGACCAAGGCAGCATCGCTTTCAGTGGCGAAGACACCACCCATATCCATGTGCGTGAACGTCAAGTGGGTTTTGTCTTTCAGCACTACGCACTGTTTCGCCACATGACCGTGTTTGAAAACGTGGCCTTTGGCTTGCGTGTGCGACCCAAGCACACCCGCCCCACGGAAGCGGCGATTCAAAAGAAAGTGCATGACCTGCTGAATTTGGTGCAACTCGATTGGCTGGGTGACCGTTACCCCTCGCAGCTCTCAGGTGGTCAACGTCAACGCATTGCCTTGGCGCGTGCTTTGGCGGTTGAGCCGCGCGTGTTGTTGCTCGATGAACCCTTTGGTGCACTGGACGCCAAGGTGCGCAAAGACCTGCGCCGTTGGTTGCGTCGTTTGCATGACGACCTAGATGTCACCAGCATCTTTGTCACCCACGATCAAGAAGAAGCGCTGGAAGTGGCTGACCGCGTGGTGCTGATGAACAGCGGCAAGGTGGAGCAGGTGGGTTCACCCCAGCAAGTTTGGGACAACCCTGCCAACCCCTTTGTGTATGGTTTCTTGGGCGACGTTAACCTGTTCAAAGGCCGTACACCCGAGGGCGAAACTCACACCTACATCCGTCCCCACGATTTGGATGTACGGCGCTATTCACCTGGGGACACCGGCATTGTGGCTCGCTTGGAGCGGGCCTTGGTGGTGGGTTCCGTAGCTCGTTTGGAGTTGGTGCCACATGACAACAGCACCACGCCTGAAATCATTGAAGCAGAAATATCAGCGAATGAATTCAGGGACCAACATTATGTGGAAGGTGAGTTGCTGGTGTTGACCCCGCGCAAGTCGCAGGTGTTTGTGGCGCAAAGTGCATAAGTAAATAGCCTATCCATCTAAGTTCTTTTTGGCATAAGTAACTGACTATTCAATCGTTCCCTTTTATGCGCTGAGCCACAACAATTCCTTCATTGCACTGTTGCATTGCATTTGAAGGAATCACATGAAGAATCGCCGCCTTGTTTTACAAGCCTTGTCTGCGGTTGCATTGGCAGGTGCCATACACATCAGTCACGCACAAGCGCCCATCACGTTATTGAATGTCTCGTACGACCCCACACGAGAGTTGTATGTGGAGTTCAATGCCGCATTTGCTAAGCATTGGAAAACCACCACGGGACAAGACGTGACCATCAAGCAGTCGCATGGCGGATCGGGCAAACAAGCTCGTTCGGTCATCGATGGTTTGGACGCCGATGTAGTCACCTTGGCCTTGGCGGGCGACGTGGACGCCTTGAACAAGCAGGCCTATCTGATCCCACCCAACTGGCAAAAACGCCTGCCGCATAACTCCTCGCCCTACACCTCCACCATCGTGTTGGTGGTTCGCCAAGGCAACCCCAAAGGCATCAAGGACTGGGACGATTTGGTCAAGCCTGGCATCAGCGTGATCACCCCCAACCCCAAAACATCGGGCGGTGCGCGTTGGAACTACTTGGCTGCTTGGGAATTTGCCAAACGCAAGTACGGCAGCGAAGCCAAAGCGAAAGAATTTGTCACCAAGCTGTATAACAATGTGCCGGTTCTTGATTCGGGTGCAAGGGGTTCATCGGTCACATTTGCCCAGCGCAACCAAGGCGATGTGTTCATTTCCTGGGAAAACGAAGCCCATCTGCTGGAAAAAGAGTTTGGCTCCAAGGTGGACATCGTTTATCCGTCCATCAGCATCTTGGCCGAGCCGCCTGTCACCGTGGTCGATAAAAACGTGGACCGCAAGGGCACTCGCAAAGTCGCTGAAGCCTATTTGCAATACCTCTACAGCGATGAAGGCCAAGAGATTGCTGGCAAAAACTTTTACCGCCCTATCAACGAAAAAATCAAAGCAAAGTTTGAGAAGTCTTTGCCCAAGATACCTTTGTTCACCATCGAGCAAGCGTTTGGTGGCTGGGACAAAGCAGCCAAAGACCATTTCTCCGATGGCGCGATTTACGACCAAATTTTTCAATCTATCAAACGCTGATTCAAAAAAACTTAAGGAACTTTGATGACTTACACCCTTCCACCCCACCTTCGCCGCCACCGTCTGACGCTGGCTTTGCTTAGCAGCGCTTTATTCGCCACCCCCGCCTTGGCTATCTCTGAAGATGCCAAGGTGGTTTTGCAGCTACTGGTTACCAAAGGTGTGATCACCCAAAAAGACTATGACGACACCCTCAGTGCGCTGGAAAGCAAGCCCGTTGAAGGCGTGCCGCCAGTGCAGTTTGTGCAAGACGCTTTGGGCGTGAAAGCCACTGATGTGCAAAAGGCTGCCGATTACGCCCAAAAAGATGCGAAAAACGGTACCGTTAAGCCCTCGGGTAATGGAACTGTCTCTGCCGATGGTCAAAGCACATTCAATTTCACCGCTGTGGCGCATTTTGATGCCCGATTGGTGAATTCCAATATCACCCAAGTCTCTGACAAAGATGCTGCCTCCGGCGCAGATAACTTTGAACTTCGCCGTGCACGTATCGGTATCAATGGTAACTTCACCCCTAATATTAACTACGAGGTGTTAACTAACTTGGTGGGCTCTTCTCCCAACCTGATTCACCGCGCCTTTGTGAACTATAGCTACGACCAAGCTGCTCAAGTGCGATTGGGACGATTTAAGCAACCTTTTTCTTTAGAGGAGCTTAGTACCGCAAACGGTATCGATTTCATGGAGCGTTCCTACGGTAACCAATTGGTGCCTAGTCATCGTTTGGGCGCGATGTTGCATGGTGAGCCTAAAAAAGGTATCACTTATGGTGTGTCGGTCTACCAAGATGGCTTCAATGAGATTTCCAATACCCAAAATATAGGTAATTTGACGGCGGCTCGCGCAAGTATGAATTTGGCGGAACTTAATGATATTTCTGGTGCGATTTTGCACTTTGGTGCTGCGGTGGATAAAGGCAGTTACCAAGTCACGCCGTCTCAGTCTGCTGATTCGGGCTTCACCAACTCCAGTTCCTCAACAGGCCAAACCCGCGCCACGGTGTTGTCGTACCGAACCGAGAACCGCGGTATGACCAATGCCTACCGAGCGCAAATTGGAGGTGACAAGATTTCTGGTACCTATGGTGGTTTGGCTGACAACGCGGCGGACGTGAAGAAAAACCTCACCGGTATTGAATTGGCTTTGGCTAAAAATGCTTTCAAGTTCCAAACGGAATATTTCAATGCCTCATACGACGCAACGGCCTTGAATTACACCGCAGCGGGTACCACCAATGGCTCTGCAACCTATGGCGGCAAGTCACATTTGAACTTGAACACCAAGGCCAATTACTACGAGTTCATGTACAACATCACGGGGGAGAGTTGGTCAGAGGTTTATAAAGCAGGGGCGCTCTCTACCATCAAGCCCAAATCGAACTTCAATGGCATAGGTAAGGGCACAGGTGCTTGGCAAACCGGCATTCGTTTTTCTCAATACGAAGTCAATTTGCCAGGTTCAGGTACCCCGGGTGTGTCGGGGAACACCAAGTCGATAACGGATGGTGGCTTGAACGGCTCAAGAGCCGAGAACTCTGAAATCGCCAAAACCGTCACCTATGGCTTGAACTGGATCTTGAATCCCAATGCTCGCATCATGTTCAATTACTCGACGACCAAGTTTGAGCGACCTGTCTATTACCTCAGCACCATCAACCGTACAGCAACCCCTGAGTACACCAATAAGGAAAACGTCTTTTCAGTGCGATCTCAGTTCAATTTCTAAAGCCAAGCGTTCAGCGCAAACCATTGCCAAGGTCAGTCCCCGAGACCCTAAAGCTGTCAGCACATACCAAGAGTGCAGTTTGGCGGGGTCAAGGGCACGCGCCACAGGCATTCGGTTAACCGATGTACAGCGAACCCCAGACCAGCCTTGCAGTTGGTCTGGGGTTTGCCATTGAGCCTTCAGTTCTTGTGCCGCGCGGGGCAGCAACTGCT
>CANGPV010000015.1 GCA_947455935.1 Comamonadaceae bacterium | reverse complement strand
TTATTGTCTCAATGTCCTCCAACCCAGTTCTCTACCTTCAGCTCTGAATAGGCCGCGAAATCTGACACATTGTTGGTGACCAGTGTCACGCCCAAGGCTAGGGCGTGTGAGGCGATCAATTTGTCCAGCGCATCGCGTTGCCTCTCGCGGGTGGCCAGCCGGGTGGGGCCATAGACGGACGCGGCCGCGCCATCAAAGGGTGCGGCAGGCACCTCTTGCAAGAAGGGCATCCAAGGCTTTTCGGTTGCGTGCTCGCTGAGTACCCGAACTTGCCACGCCATATTCCAGCTCGGCCTGTGTGATGGCGGAGATCACCACGTCCCCCACAAAGCAGTTGGCAAAACGCTCTTCCACCTCAGGTGGTTGCTGCTTCATCAGATAGATACATATGTTGGTGTCGAGCATGTATTTGGCCATCAAAGGGCCTCTCGTTCAGCTTGCTCCTGCTCACCGCGGCCAGCTGACATGAAGTTGGGTGAAAAGCTGGCCAGCGCCTTCATGACATTGCCCATTCGACGTTGAGCGGGCCGAATACGCAGCTCTTCCCCCACGCGCTCAATCAACAGTTCCATGTCGTTGGAAGAAAAAGCGAGCTCTGCAGGAATTCTGACGGCTTGTGAATTGCCGTTTTTGAACAATCTGGTGGTGGTCATACGTTCTTCTGATGTGTGTACGCGTACATCCTAACAGAACCGTTTCCAATTTGGGTGAAGGCGCGCTTACAAAATCGTGGTTTTTCCACTCCCCCTCACGATCAACCCCTGCGCCAAATAGTAAGTAGCCAACACCCACAAACCGGCGTAAGGCATGGGGCTGACAAATTTATCGATGGCCAGCAGGGTGTCGGACAGCATGAAGCTCACGCTGCCCCAAGCCACCCACACACTCGCCGCCGTGCCCAAGTGCTTGGCGCGGCCCCAAGCCTGTGCGGCCATGGTGGCAATCACCAACACATAAGCAGCGACAGGCACTCGCAGTTCGGAGGGCAAGCCGTTTTGGTCCAAGCCCACAAACACCACAGCAGCTGCAGAAATGGCGATGGCCACCGCGCGGCGACTATGCAGCCACGGCGCATCTTGTCTAAATAGTTGTATATAGCTCAAGTGCGCCAGCAAAAACGCCACCAATCCATACACAAACATGCCTTGCCCCATCAGCAGCACATCACCTGCCAGCGACAAGGTCAAGGCCACCATCAACCAAGCGCGGCCCTTGATGCCTGCTGATCCTTGCCACGCCGCAAAGATCAAGACCCACAAGGCCAAGGGTTTGGCCCACAGGTACACCTCGCTCCAGCCACAGGCATTAGCGGCAGTTGCCAAGGCGGCGGCTTGCACGAAGGCGCACACGGCAGGGCTGAGTCGGTTTTGCAGCATGGCGTTCAAGCCCCACAAACCTGCGCTCACCGCCAACACGCACGTAGCGGCCTCGCCCCACACCATGCCGTCCATGAACCACAAGACGCCAGACGCACAACTGAGCAGCACCACAAACCACAGCATGGCCCATCGCTGCACAGCCGCAGACTGCACGGGCTGAAACGCGGGAAAGTTGTGGATGTCAAAGGCTTTGGCGGGAAAGCGCTGAGCCACATCCGCAGGACGCCAACCAGGGTGGCGAAACCACACCATCAGCTTGTCTCGCCAACGCTTGGCGTGCCAGCTGTCGTGGGCCAAATCGGTGTAAATCTGCAAGTTGGCCCACAGCGGGTCCCAGCTGTTGAGGGCTTTGCGGCTGCCGTACACGCATGGCTCGCGGCTGTCTTCTTCTTGAAAGCTGCCAAACAGGCGATCCCACACCACCCAGATGCCGCCGTAGTTGCGGTCTACATACTTGTCATTCACAGCATGGTGCACACGGTGGTTGGAGGGAGAGCAAAACCAGCGGTCAAACCAACCCAAGCGGCCAATGTGTTCGGTGTGTACCCAGTATTGGTACAGCAAGTCAACCAAGGCCACGATGCCAAACACCAAGGGCGGCACACCCAACAAGGCCATGGGCAGGTAAAACACCCAACTGGTCAGTGCGCCAGCGCTGCTTTGACGCAGCGCCGTCGATAAGTTGTAGTGCTGGCTTTGATGGTGAACCGTGTGGCCCGCCCAAAACACCGCCACCTCGTGGCTGCAGCGGTGAAACCAGTAATAGCAAAAGTCATACAACACCAAAGCCAACAAAGCGCCGTACCACGTGCTCCACCAAGCGTCATCACGCACCAAGGCCACTTGCTCGAACGCCAAGGTGTAAATACCAATGCGCAGGACTCGGGTGAACACCGCGCTGATTTGGCTCAGGATGCCCAGCGAGATGCTGCTGATGGCGTCGTCAAGCCGGTAAGTTTGTGCGGCGGTCTGGCCTTGCCGCGCCAGTCTCATGCCCCACAACCACTCGATGAATATCAGGCCAAAAAACACTGGCGACGCCAGCACGATGATGTAACCCATGTTGTTGTCCTTGGTAATGCTTGGTGCATATTAATTCATGCGTCATGGCTTGGGCCACAAAGCCCATAAGCGCAAGGGTTGTTTCAATCGCCCCGCCACCTCGCCCGCTTCTCGCCCCGTGCCCATGAACAAATCGGCCCGCACCGCACCCACGATGGCGCTGCCCGTGTCTTGAGCCAGCACCATGCGTGACACCGCCAGCGTTGGGCCGGGCGAGACCAACCACAGCGGCGTGCCATAGGGCATGCTTTGCGGATCGATGGCGACTGAGCGCCCCGCCACCAGCGGTATGCCTTGTGCGCCCCGCGGCCCCACACTGAGGTCTGCACCCAAAGCTTCTTCTTTGAAAAACACATAACGTGGATTGGTCCACAGCAACTCTTGGCGTCGCTGCGGGTTGCGCTGCAACCAAGCCTTGATGCCCGGCCACGAGGCGTCCCGCGTTTCGCCTTTGTCCAGCAGCCACCTGCCCACGCTTTGGTAAGGTTGTTCATTGGAAGCGGCAAAACCCACACGCACGGTGCGCACACTGCCATCGGGCTCGGTGATGCGCAAGCGGCCCGAGCCTTGGATGTGCAAAATCAAAGCGTCCACGGGGTCGGCCAACCATGCAATTTCGCGGCCACGCAAAGCGTTTTGGGCTGCGGGCAAGCTTTCAATGTCTTGGCGAGTGAACCAAGGCTTGCCATTTGCCAAGCCCGGCGGCGCAGCATACAACGGGGTGTTAAAGCCATTGCCTGCCACACGCTGAGCCTCAAACACCGGTTCGTAATAGGCGGTGAGCAAGCCACTGGCTTCGCCCTCTAAGGACTCCAAGCGAAAGGCTTGCAAGCGGCTGAGCAACAACAGGCGTTGCTCGGTTTCGTTGGCAATGCTCAAGCGTCGGATATCGCCACACAAGGGGGCGAGCACCGTACCGCTGATATCGCAGTTGGCCAATAGCAAGGTCCACACCTCGGCCATGGATTCTTGCGGCCAGCCCGGTAAATCTTCCACCGGCACAGGCACCCAACGGCTGCGCCACTCGCCTTTGAGCGGCATCTCGGCGCGGGGCAAGGACTGTGCGGGTGGCCCACTGACAGAGGGCACAGGCACAACTTGAACAGGCGCTTGACTGGGTGCTGCGTTGGGTGAAGGCTGCACTGGCACTGGGCTGACGGGCGGGGCCACGGGTGCGCTGGTCTTAGGTAGGGGCGATGCACACGCCACCAGCATGCCTACAATGGCCAAGCTCCATAACGCTTTATCTAAACCGTACAACTGCATGCTGCTGATTTTGCTTGAAGCCTTAGGCGCTGGCTTGTTGCTGGTACTCATCGTATGGTGGACCATGTTCCATGGTCGCCAAGGGGGCGAGCTGGACAACGAACACCACGACGACGCACCAGACCAGCGCTGATCACGACAGCGGCGATTGACGCAAGGGCAGTTGCTGTCTGCGTTCACGCAGTTGCTCTATTGACAGCTCAGCAACCACACAAGCCTCGCCTTCGTCATGCACCGCTTGCACCTGACCCCACGGGTCTACCCACATCGAGTGCCCCCAAGTTCGACGACCATTGCTGTGTTGGCCACCTTGCGCAGCAGCGCCTACCCAAGCGAGATTGTCGATAGCGCGAGAGCGCAGCAACACCTCCCAATGCGCTGAACCGGTGGTGTGGGTGAAGGCGCTGGGGGCGAGCAGCAACTCGGCGCCTTGCTGCACCAGTTGTTTGTACAGCTGAGGGAAACGCAGGTCGTAGCACACGCTCAGGCCTATGCGCCACGTATGACCATCTTTAGAGGGAAAGTCCATCACCACCGGCGTGTCGCCGGCTTGCAGTACCAGGCTTTCGTCGTAGCTTTCGCGGCCATTGTCAAAACAAAACAAATGGATCTTGTCGTAGCGTGCCACGCAATCGCCTTGAGCGCTGTAGACCAAGGTGGTGTTGCGCACATGCGAGCTGTCGCCCGGCACAGCGATGGGCAAGGTACCTGCCACCACACACACACCATAGGTCTTGGCCATGGCCGACAAACGCTGTTGCATAGGACCGTCACCATAGGCTTCGGCAATCGCCAGTTTGTCGGTATCGCGCTGACCGAGCAAACAAAAATACTCGGGCAACACCGCCAACTCGGCGCCCGCTTGGGCGGCTTGCGCCAGCAATCGCTCAGCGGTGTCTAGGTTGGTGGCCACCTCGGTGGTAGAGACCATTTGCAACAGTGCAGCTTTCATGGTTTAGCGTCCTTGTCTTTGGATCCGTCGACTTTGCTGACCTTGGGGTCTTTCCAAGGCCCCTGTACACGAAACTCTTGGGTAGTGGATTTGGCCAACGGCGCTTTCAAAAAATACTGCGTCAAAAAGCTGGTCAAACCCACCACGGGATTGATGATGGTGTAGAGCAAGGACGCTGTGCCGGTGTTGAGATCGGGAATCACCACCACCTTGAGGTCTTGGGTCTCATGCTCTATGTCGGCCTTGCCCTCGAGCATGACAGCAGCAGTCACGCCCTTCATTTGCAAATTGTTGGTGCTGGCAATGCCTTGCTGTATTTGCACGTCGCCTCGCACAAAGTCAAACGCAAAGCCTTCGCTGAACACATCGCTGAAGTCCAAGGTGAGGCGCCGTGGCAAGGCCTGCAAATTGAGCACGCCAAACAACCGTGCCACGCCAGGCTCAGCTTTCAAAAACTGGCCCTTGTCGATATTGACATTGAACTGTCCATTCATGCTGGCGTAATCGGGCGAGAAAGGCGAACCCGTCCAACCCACCTGACCCGCCATGCGGCCCTTGCCGTTGCGAATCGCGCCTTTGTAGCCCAAGCGCTCAAGCAGTTCGCCCGAGTTTTGTAGCTGGAAAGTGAAATCAAGTTGGGTGCGCTTGGCTTGCAAACGGCCCACACCGCCCCATTGGCCTTTGGCCTGAAAACTCGCCTCTGGCAAGGAAAGGTTGAATTTGTTGAGCACCCATTCACGTCCCCCGCCAGCGATGGCTCGGCTGAAACCATCGATCTCGGCGCGGCCCAATTTCAAGCCGCGCAACTCTAAGTTGTCAATGACGATGTCCATGGCGGGCAAGTCTTTGGGTGAATCCGACAAGCTGCTCTCCACCTCTTGCACCGCCGAGGGTGGGATGACCAAATTCGCCAGTTTGGCCACCACGCGTGCCGTTTGACCCTCTTGCGCTGGCCGGTAATCGATCTGCCCCTGGGCCTCATCGGCTTTGAGTTGAATACGCCATTGCGACCCTTGTTTGTCAGCGCTGGCTTGCACATGGTTAAAGCTGCGACCCAGCCACTGCAATTCGCCCGTGCCCACCTCAAAACGCGTGGGCACAAAGGCCAAGGCTTGGGGGCTGGCAGGTTTGGCAGGTTTGTCATCGCTGCCATGGGTGCCCAGCCAAGTGGCCAAGGTTTGCTGCCACTCATCAACGTTGAAATACGGCAATTGCACCTGCATCAGCACCGTGCCGTCGCTCACCTCTTTGCGGGCATTGACTGCTCCCAACATAATGTATCCGCGTAAGACTTGCGGTACCTGTGGCGTCATATCGCGCACATAGCTGATGTTGATGAGTTGCCCCAAAGTCAAAGAGCTTTGCTCCAAATGCGCACTGCCACGCGACTGAGACACCCGCAACAACTCGCTGTCAAAGCGCACAGGCCACTGCGCATCGGCAGGTTTTTTCAGGGGTTCGGGTAAATCCACCGCCATGCCCTGCAAAGAGCTCACGAATGAAAACTCGGGTTCGCCTCGGCGCAAACCCAAGGTGGCGATAAACGCCGTGCTGCCGCTCAGGTGCGCAGCAAAGCCCGACACCACGGCGGGCTCGTTGATTTGCCGCAAAGCCTCGGCGCTCACGCTGCCTTGCAAACTCAAACGCGTGGGGCCTGCGTCAGTGCTGTCGTTAAAACGCAAGCCACCATCCAGCCTGGCGTCCCCCCCCAACCAACGCAAACGCATGTTGTTGACCGATACCCCCGACTCGCTGTAATTGAGCGTGCCCCGCAGCTTGCTAAAACGCGGCAAGGTCGGTTGCCATTGCACATCGTTGCCATTGAATTGCACGCTGCCTTGCACTTTGGCCAACGAGGGGTTTTGCAGGGGGACATTGAAATGCAATTGCTGTTCAGCCATGCCCGTGGCGCTGACCTGCGCCAAGACTTGGTCGGTGATGCTGTTGAGCGGCGAAGTTTTAACGATCTGCAAGGTATCGCTCATATTGCCGCGCAACTGGGCGCTGACGTCCACCACAATGTCACGCACATCGGCAATTTGCACATCAAGTTTGCTCAGCATGGTCGAGCCGTCTAGCCCGATGCGGCCACTGGCGCCCTTGACCCACAAACGGTTGCGGTTGAGGTTGAGCTCGCCCGAGGCTTGTTGCAATGCAGGCCAAGCCAGCTTGTCGCGTCGCTGCGCTGGCGACAGCGTGCTGCTGGGGGCGTACTGCACCGTCAGTTGCTGAAAAGGCGCACGTACCGTGAACACGCCTTCGTTGTTGCGCGTGAAAGGAAAGCGGTCCAAAGGACCTTTCAGGCTGATGGCCGCTTGGTTAAAGCGCCCCGCCAACAAAGCGTCACGCACATAGTGGCGTGCTTGCTCATCCAGTGTCAGGGGTAAATAGCGGTGCAACGCGGTGGCCTCTAAGCGCTCGACTTTGGCTTGCAAGTCCAACACGCCCATGGGCTGTGTGCTGTCCCCCGACAACCAGCTGGCTTGCCCTTGCGCTTGCATATCGGCGTTATAGAGTTTGGCTTGCTGTATCTGCACCGCCCACTGGCTGTCTTTGCGCTCCCAATTCAGGTCGAGCACGGCCGTTTGTAAAGCAATCGTGGCGTTTTCCCACAAGCCCGCCAGTTGCACATGGCCCCCGTCTTGCTGCCAATGCGCTTTGCCGCCGTGCTCAGACACCTCCAGGTGCATTTGCGACGATTGCACGCCTGGCCACCACACACGGGCATCGGGTTTGGGGGCCGTGCTGGAAGCCTGCAGCGACAAGTTGTGAAGTTCTGTTTTCAGGGTGAATTGCGGCGCATCACTGTGGGCCAGAAACCAACGCACATCCAACTGTTTGACATCGCCCTTGGGCTGCGCCACGTTAAGCCTGCTGCGCCAATCCTCGCTCAGTGGCAGACGCTGGGCGATGCGAGCGAGCATGTCCAAGGAAAAGGCTTCGAGCTGCAACTCGCCGGCATCAGCCACCAAAGGGCCTTCATCACGCCAAGCCAAACGGCTGTTGCCCAAAGACCATTGCTCGCCATCTTCAAAGCTCAGCGCCAAGCCTTGGCTGCGCACATCGTGACCCACGCCCTCTAACCACGCTTGGTGCTGAACGCGCCCGTGCAAGTGATTCAACACCACCGCTGGGTCTGCGTCGCCAGATTGCCAACGCAGCGACTGCATATCGGTGTCCAGCGTTTGTGCAATGAGCTTGCCCTGGTGTACCTGTGCCCACAGCCGCAACCAACCTTGGCCAGACTGCACGTTGTCGCCCAGCCAAGCGCTGACATAGGGCAACATAGCCTCCACATCCGCCTGAGGCAAAGCCGCGTACACCTGCCCATTCCAACTGTTCATATCGCTGGCGTGACGGCTCATCAAGGCTTGCTGAAAACGTCCCTGCAATGTAAAGCGCTGACCCCATTCGGCAGGCGGGGTAGCGTCAAGACGGCCCTCGTGGCTGCGCAAGCCATTGTGCAAAGCCACATTGACTTCTTTCAACTCTACAGGGGGCAAATCCTCCAGGTGATCAACCCAACGCACCCGCCCGTGGTGAACAAATAGCGCTGGCTGACTCCAAAACCAATCGCCTAGCGCAGAGGGCGACTCCTCGCCCAAACGCAAACCTGCGATACGCAACTGGCCATCGCTGTCACGGGTGACTTCAATCAAGGGGCTGTCGATGTCGACCCGATCTAGCGACAAGGTCAGCAAGGAGGTAGGCGACATGGATACCAGCACACGCGGCAAGTGCAAAACCTCTTGGCCAGCGGCATTGCGCAACACAAAATCGGTGACCTCCAAAGAGGGCAGCCAGTCGCTGGAAATGGTCTCTAAATTGCCAATACTGACATTGACGCCCAGCGCTTGCGAAGCCATGGCTTCGATGTCGCTGCGCCAATCGAGCACACGCGGTGCAATCCAAAAATGCAAGGTGAGCGCGGCCAGCGCCACCAAGCCCCACAGGGACAGCACCGACCACCACAGCAAGCGCACGGCCCACGCGTAAACACGCCACGCCATAGCGGGTTGGGAAGCAACAGAGAGAGCGTCAGAAGGTGTGGCCATGGCGAGAGTGATCTAGAGAATTATGACCCGCAAACCGCTAGCGGTGCATACTGTCTGGCCCATGACCTCACACACATCCCTGTCACAAGGTTCTCGCTTGGTGCAACGGCTGCGCCGCCGCTATGCCCAGGTGTTGCCACAACTCCCCCAGGGTGAACCCAGCGGCGTGCAACTGCACACCGCATTTGCGCTGTTGCGCAGCCTGTACCCCGAGCTGGGGGACACGCTCAGGGTGTTGCGTCAATGGGTGCTTGAGCGCTTGGTGGTGCTCGACTGCGAACAACAAGTGCCACTGGACACTGTCACCCGCAGCATGACGGGGCTGGCCGAATTCACTTTGGCCCATGCTTTGCAAGAAGCTTGTGCACGTGTGCAAGCTCGCCACGGTGCCCCTCTTACCGCGCGCGGCCAGCACGCCCAGCTGTGGGTGGTGGGCATGGGCAAATTGGGGGCGGCTGAATTGAATGTGTCCAGCGATATTGACTTGGTCTATGTGTTTGACGAAGACGGCCAGACCCAAGGCAGCGCCGATGGGCGCGGCATCATCAGCAACCACAGCTATTTCGACAAAGTGGTCAAGCACATTTACGCCTTGATAGGCGATACCACCGAACACGGTCAAGTGTTTCGCATGGACTTGGGCCTGCGGCCCAACGGCGAATCGGGCCACAGCGTGGTGTCGCTGGACGCCTTGGAGGAATATTTTCAGGTGCAAGGCCGTGAGTGGGAGCGCTTGGCCTGGCTCAAAGCGCGGGTGGTGGCACCTGCGGCATGTGTGGATCAGGTCAAGGCATTGCGCGATATCGTTTTGCCCTTTGTATTTCGCCGCTACCTCGACTACAACGTGTTCGAGGCCTTGCGGGTGCTGCATCAACAGATCCGGGCGCAATCCTTGCGACTGAGTGCGGGGCGGCCCGAACGTGCCAACGATGTGAAATTGGGACGCGGTGGTATTCGCGAAATCGAGTTCACCGTGCAACTGCTGCAAGTGGTGCGAGGCGGACAATTTCCCGAGTTGCGTTTGCGCTCCACCTTAGCGACTTTGCAAGCCTTGGTACAAGCGCGTTTGATGCCTGCGGCCACCGCCCTGGCTCTGCACGAGGCTTATGTGTTTTTGCGCCGCTTGGAGCACCGCATTCAATATTTGGACGATCAACAAACACACCGCCTACCCAGCGACCCCGCTGATCTGCAATGGATAGCGCTCAGCATGGGCATGACAGACGCCGAGCAGATGCTGCATCAACTGCAACTGCACCGCGATGCGGTTGCCGCTGAATTTGAGCGCTTGCTGGGCCAAGAGCAAGTCCAAGGCGACCCTCAGCTGCCAGCGCCTTCTGACGACTGGACGCTGGTGATGCAAGACTTATCGCCGCAATTTCGCCAGCGCATGACGGCGTGGCCGCAATTGCCCAGGGTGCTGGCCTTGCGTGAAGACGCGAGGCAGCGTTTGCTGCGCTTGGTGCAACGTACCCAAAGCTGGATCGACCAAGGCCAGATCAGCGAAGAGGCCGCTTTGCGCTGGAGCGATTGGATGGAGCCCTTGCTGCGCCGCGAAACCTATTTGGCCTTGTTACTCGAGCGTCCCTCCGTCCATGCGCAGTTGCTGCGCCTGTTGGGGGCGGCACGTTGGGCGGCGCGTTATGTGCGGCTTCACCCCGGCGTGATCGATGAATTGGCCAACCCCGAGGTGCTGAACGAGCGATTTGACGCGTCTCAACTGCGCCGCCATTTGCAAGCCCGCCACGATGCCCTCCAAGCCCAAGGTGGCGACGATGAGGAGAGCTTGCTTAACTTGCTGCGCCGCGCCCACCACGGCGAAACCTTGCTGACCTTGGCCCGCGATGTGGAAGGGCGATTGAGCGTGGAGCAAGTCGCTGATGATTTGAGTTTGCTGGCCGACACCTTGGTGGAGGTCGCAGCCCTGTGGGTCTGGTCACGCTTGAAGCAGCGACACCGCGCGCTACCTTGTTTTGCGGTGCTGGGCTACGGCAAATGGGGCGGCAAAGAGCTGGGCTATGGCAGCGATTTGGATATTGTGTTTGTCTACCAAGATGATGCCCCGCAAGCGGGTGAAATTTACGCCGCGTTTGCCCGCAAGCTGATTCAATGGCTGACCATCAAAACCGGTGAAGGCGATGTGTACGAGATCGACACTGCATTGCGCCCGAATGGCAACGCGGGTTTGTTGGTGAGTTCGTGGGAATCGTTTGCCGACTACCAAAGCCAACGCGGCTCCAACACAGCGTGGGTTTGGGAACACCAAGCCATGACACGGGCACGGTTTTGCGTGGGTGACGAGCGCTTACAGCAGCCCTTTGAAGCGGTGCGCCGCCACGTGCTGTGCGCCCAGCGTGATGTTCAAGCCTTGGCCGCTGAGGTGGTGGCCATGCGCCACAAAATGCGCTTGGCCCATCCCGCGCCACACGGCATGTTCGACTTCAAGCACAGCGAGGGCGGCATGATAGACGCCGAATTTGCGATGCAATTTGTGGTGCTGGCCCATGCACACCTGCATACAGGCTTGGTGGATAACGTGGGCAATATCGCGTTGTTGATCTACGCCGAATCCGTGGGCTTGCTACCGACAGGCATGGGGCACGCCGCCGCTGATGCCTACCGTGTGCTGCGCCACTTGCAACACCAAGCACGGCTGGATGAAGCCCCTGGGGTCGTACCGATGGCACAAGTGTCAGCGCAGCAAGCCGCTATTGCGGCTGTGTGGCGTTTTGTATTTTCGTGACCAAGGCGCTGGTGGAATAACCACTGACAAAGGGAATGGCCAGCGCACGCCCACCCCATGAGCGCACCAAGGCGGTTTCGCCCAAACGCTCCATGTCGTAGTCGCCGCCTTTGACGTAAATATCAGGACGCAACTGGGCGATCAATCCCTCTGGCGTATCTTCATCAAACAAGATGACCAAGCTCACCGAGGCGAGTGCAGCAATCAACAATGCGCGGTCATGCTGGGTGTTCAAAGGGCGCTCAGGGCCTTTGCCCAAACGCTTGGCAGAGGCGTCGGTGTTCACGCCCACCACCAAGGTGGCACCCAAGGCGCGGGCTTGCTCCAAGTAAGTGGCATGGCCTCGGTGAAGCACATCAAAGACGCCGTTGGTGAAGACCACGGGCCCGGTACCACGCAAGTTGTCCAACCTTGCAAAAGCCTGCTCGGCATCACATACCTTGTCGGCAAAACCCCCGCTCATGTGCCGCGGTTGCGCCAGCGCTGCACCTGAGTTTCGATGTGGCCCAAATCAGAGATGACCGTCACACCTGCAGGGGGGCGACGTTGCAAGACTGGGGCGCGGCCACCGGCCCAGATTTCAACCTGGGGGGGCAAAAGTTGACGCAACTCGGCCAGTCCATCCAACACGTGGTTGGGGTTCAGGCTGACGCTAAAGCTCAGCGCCACCACATCGGCTTGTTGGGCGACAACGGCTTTGGCAATGTCACCCAGCGGCGTTTTCACGCCCATGGGCAAGCAATAACAGCCTTGGATCATCAACATGCTCTCGGCCATGAGCAAACCCACGGCATGCTCTTCTTGCGGAAACGTGGTCAGCAAGACGCGAGGATGGCGGTTGGGCGTATGGTTGCTAAGTTGGTGAATGGCTTGGCGCAGCACACCGGTGACGCACTCGGTGTAAATGTGCTCTTCGTAGACTTCAATTTCTGCGCGCATCCAAGCGTCGCCCACCATGGCGTTCAAGGGAGCAAGCAACTCGGTGACGAAGCGCTTGACGCCCATGCTGGCCACCGCTTGGTGCAAGCTGCTGCGCAAACCGTCGATGTCGTGGTGGCGCAGCATGGCTATGGACGATTGCAACACATGGTCTACGCCTTCGAGGCCACGTGGCAGTGCCTGCGGCCCCGCCACCAACGACAAAGTGATGCGCTGCAATTCCTCAACCGGCAAGGCAACGATTTGACCGGGGCGGTGGCCCGCATCCAGCAAACGCTTGATGATGCGCAGCTTTTCCACCTGGGCCAAGGGGTAAGTGCGTTCGCCAAAATTGTCACGGCCGGGCTGGGGAAAGCCGTAACGGCGCTCCCAAACACGCAAGGTATCTTTGCCGATGCCGGTGTCGCGCTCCACGGCGGCGATGGAAAACTGCAGCTGACCCGAGTTATCGTCGCGTAAATTCATAGGGTTATTCTCATTAAGTCATGGGCTTAAGCGATATGTCATAGACAATATCACAAAACCCGCTCAGGAGCACCGCATGGATACGCTAGTCAAACCTTCGTCTTACCGCTCATTTCCTGCCCTGCTGGCGCTGTCATGGGGCCTGTGCTGGGGGCTTTGGACTGCACATGCGCAAGCTGCCGACCCCAAACCCGCTGCCACCCCCAGCACTGCGGCCAGCAGTCCAGCGGAATGCCCCGTGGTGCTGCGCCACACGGTTGAGCGTTTGCAAGACGAAAAACCCCAAAACCTCTGCCAATACGCGGGTCAAGTGGTGCTGGTGGTGAATACCGCCAGTTATTGCGGCTTCACCCCCCAGTACAAGTCGCTGGAAGCGCTGTACGACAAATACAAAGACAAGGGCTTGGTGGTGTTAGGCTTTCCGTCTAACGATTTCTCTCAAGAACCCGGCAACAACCAAAAAATTGCTGATTTTTGTGAAAACACCTACGGCGTGAAATTCCCTATGTTCAGCAAAACCACGGTACGCGGCAACGATGCCTCGCCCTTGTTCAAACAACTCACGCTGGCATCAGACACCTCGCCGAAGTGGAACTTTTACAAATACCTGATCAGCCGTGACGGCAAGCAGGTCAAGAGCTACAACAGCACCACCGATCCCATGGACAAAGCGTTTTTGGCTGAGGTTGAAAAACAGTTGGCACCTCGGGTTAACTGATGCGCCAACGGGTCGCGGTGATCGGATCGGGCATCGCTGGCTTATCGGCGGCCCACCATCTGCATCCCCATGCAGACCTCAGCTTGTTCGAGGCGGGAAGCTATTTCGGGGGCCATACCCATACCGTCGATGTGACCCTCCCCAGTCCCCAAGGCCCCATCACCCACGGCGTGGACACAGGGTTTTTGGTCTACAACCAACGCACCTACCCTGGCTTGATTGCCTTGTTCGAGTCGCTCAACATCCGCACCGCAGCTTCAGACATGTCGTTTTCGGTGCAAGCGCACTGGGACGACAGCGGCAAGGTGTTGGAGTGGAACGGCGCCAACCTCAACAGTGTGTTCGCGCAACGCAGCAACCTGTTCAAGCCGCGCTTTTGGGGCTTGCTGTCGGACATCATGCGCTTTAACGCCTTGGCTACCGGCTTGGCGCGTAGCGGGCAAGCCGATGCGCTCACCCAAGCCTTGCAAGATTTTTTAGACCAACACCACTTTGGCACAGCGTTTCGTCAAGGCTATTTGCTGCCCATGCTGGGTTGCATCTGGAGTTGCCCTACCACCCAAATGCTGCAGTTTCCCGTGGCCACCATGGTGCGGTTTTGCGACAACCACGGCTTGCTGCAAGTCAACCACCGACCCCCTTGGTTCACCGTGGACGGTGGCGCCAAACACTATGTGCAAGCCATCACCGATCAGATCCCAGACAAGCGCTTGAACACCCCCGTGCTCGGCATTGCCCGCGATGACGGCGGGGTGCACATTCGCACTGCCCACGGCGTGGAACATTTCGACCAAATGGTGATGGCCACACATGCCGACCAAGCGCTGCGTCTTTTAGAGTCACCCAGCAACGAGGAGCAAGCGGTGTTGGGGGCCATCCGTTTTCAGGCCAACCTGGCGGTTTTGCACACCGATACCCGTGTCATGCCACAGCGTCGCTTGGCTTGGGCGGCGTGGAATTACCAACGCACCCAAGCTGACAATGAAAGCGCTCGTGTGTGTTTGCATTACTGGCTCAACCGCTTGCAGCCCCTGCCGTTCAAGCAAGATGTGATCGTCTCGCTCAACCCTGCCTCAGAAATTGACCCTGCCAAGATTTTGGGTAGCTACGACTACGACCACCCTGTGTTCGATTTGGCTGCCATCGCCGCGCAACAACAGTTGCCCCGCTTGCAAGGCCAGCAACGCACTTGGTATGCCGGTGCGTGGATGCGCTACGGCTTCCATGAAGATGGTTTCCAAGCCGGACGCGCCGCTGCCCTTGGCCTGCTGGCGCAGCACACCCAGCCACAAGAGGCGCTGGCGTGACCACTGAACAGCCGCTCATCGGCTTTGGTCAAGTACGCCACCGCCGAGCACGTCCACGCACACATGCGTTTGCCTATCCCACGTGGTTTTTGATGCTGCCCATGCGCAGCTTGGTGCAACACGGCAGCAAGGTATTGGCTGTGAATCGTTGGGCCTCCATTTCGTTTCACGATGTTGACCACGGCGACGCACGAAGCCCCGCACAAGGCGGCGCACTGGCGTGGTTGGATGAATTGCTGGCCTCCCAAGGCATTGACGACGCCCAAGGCGAGGTGTGGTTGCATTGCTATGCAAGGGTGTGGGGCTATGCCTTCAAGCCAGTGAGCTTTTGGTATTGCCATCGCACAGACAACAGCTTGGCGGCCATTGTGGTGGAAGTCAACAACACCTTTGGTGAGCGCCATTGCTATGTCTTGCCCCAACCGCGCTATGGCCAGACTCTTCATGCGGACAAGGTGTTTCATGTATCGCCGTTTTGCCATGTGCAAGGCCACTACGACTTTCGCTTCATGCGCACCGCGCACGCAGGGGAGGACAAAACCGTGGTGCGCATCGACCACGGCGATGAGATGGGCTTGCTCATCAGCACCAGTGTCAGTGGTCAGTTGCAAGCGGTCACACCGGCGACGCTGCGCCATGCTTTGTGGCGCTACCCTTTGCAAAGTTTTGGCGTGATTGCGCGTATCCACTGGCAAGCGCTGGGCCTGTGGCTCAAGCGGGTACCTTTTGTTCGCAAACCCCCGCCGCCCGCACAATTCGCCACCCGTGGCAGCGTGTAAATTTCTGCCTTAACTATCCCCTTTAACTTCTCTCGCCCATGTCAAGCCTGCACCCCACCGACCCCAGCGCCTCAGCCGTTTCGCCCCGCCATCCACCCGCGGTGGCGCAACGTGTGTTGCGCCTGCTCGACGGCTTGACCGTGGGCGGTCTGCGCATGGAGTTGCCCGATCAGCAGCACAAAGTGTTTGGCGATACCCATAGCGGCCCGCAAGCCAGCTTGCGCATCCACGACTGGCAGGTGTTTAGCGCCACCTTGCGCTCGGGCGACATTGGCTTTGCCGAGGGCTATATCGCTGGCCAGTGGGATACGCCGGACCTCACCACCTTGTTGCATCTGATGGTGGCCAATCGCCGTGTGATGGACGATGTGATTTTTGGCACTTGGTGGGGACGCTTGGCCTACCAAGTGCGTCACTGGATGCGACGCAACACCAAAAAGAACAGCAGCAAAAACATCCATGCCCATTACGATCTGGGCAATGGTTTTTACAGCCAGTGGTTAGACCCCAGCATGTCGTATTCCTCGGCTTGGTTTGACAACGACCCCAGCCAAGACCTGCAAGCGGCACAACACGCCAAGGTACGCCGAGCCCTGCGCATGGCGGGTGTTCAAGCGGGAGCCGCTCAGCGTGTGCTGGAGATTGGCTGCGGCTGGGGCGGGTTGGCGGAAATCGCCAGCCGTGAATTTGGTGCCAAGGTGACGGGCATCACCCTGAGCCCCTCACAGCTGGCCTATGCCAGTGAGCGACTTGGCGCACAAGCCATCCATGCCGACCTTCGCTTGCAAGACTACCGCGATACCAACGACGGCCCCTACGACGCTATTTGCTCCATCGAGATGATCGAAGCGGTGGGTCGTGCGTATTGGCCCACTTACTTCCAAACCATCGCACGGTTGCTCAAACCCGGCGGCCAAGCCTGCATTCAAAGCATCGTCATTGACGACAGCTTGTTCAAACGTTATGCCTTGGGCACCGACTTCATTCAGCAATATATTTTTCCAGGGGGGTTTTTGCCCAGCCCCAGCGAGTTTCGTGCGCAAGCGCAAGCGGCGGGCTTGCAAGTGGTCGACAGCCTGGCTTTCGGTCAAGACTATGCCGAAACCTTGAAACGTTGGCGCGAAAACTACCTTGCTGCCTTGCCCCACATGGGCGACCTCGGTTTCGATCAGCGGTTTGAACGCACCTGGCTGTTTTACTTGGCCTATTGTGAAGCCGCCTTCCTAGAGCGCAACACCGATGTGGTGCAGTTCACCTTGCGCAAACCCGCATGAGCCAGCATAACGGCGGCGAATTAAGCGCTGTCGAGTTGGCACGTCTGGGTCTGCCAGCCCTGCCCCTGGCCTTTGTCTCGCTGCCCCTGTATGTGTTGTGGCCGCATTTCTTTGCCAGCCAGTTTGGCGTGTCGCTGTCGTTGATTGGCGGTTTGCTGCTGTTGGCACGGGCATTGGACGCCTTGATTGACCCCAGTCTGGGCCATTGGCTTGACGCTTGCTATGCACGCAGCCCCGAGCAGGTGCTCAGGCGTTGCTATGCAGCAGCGCTGATGCTGGCCTTGAGTTTTCTGGGATTGTTTTTTCCACAATGGCTGCTGGGGCGTGAAGTGGCGCAAACCGATTTGCTGCTATGGGCAGGTGCCATGCTGCTGGTGTGCTACCTCAGTTACAGCGTGCTGACCATTGCTTTGCAAGCGTGGGGGGCTCGCATGGGTGGCGACAGCGTGGCACGCAGCCGCTTGGTGGGTTGGCGTGAAGCCTGGGGCTTGGCAGGCGTGATTGTGGCGTCCTTGGTCTCGGGCATGGCGGGTATGGCCGCTTTGGTGTCGGTGTTTGTGTTGATGCTGGTGCTGGCCATGCTGTCGTGGTCGTCGGCGATACGCCCTGTTCAAGCACAGGCTGTGTCGCCGCTGGCTTGGTGGCCTGCGCTTTGGCATCCATGGAGAGACGCTCGCTTTCTTCGCTTGTTGCGTATCTTCATGGTCAACGGTATTGCATCAGCCATTCCCGCCACCCTGATTGTGTTTTTTGTGCAAGACCGCTTGCAACTCGGGGTCGACATGCAAGCGCAGTTTTTGGGCACGTACTTTGTAGCAGCAGCCATCTCCATGCCGCTGTGGTTGCGATTGATTACCCGCTGGGGTTTGACCACCGCATGGGCTGTGGGCATGGTCATGACCGTGGCGGTGTTCATCTGGTCATTGGCTTTGGGTGCGGGCGATGTGTGGGGCTATACCGCTGTGTGTGCGCTATCGGGCTTGGCGCTGGGCGCCGACCTGATCGCCCCAGGGGCCTTGCTCAACGGCGTGCTGCAACCCCAAGGCCAACCGCAGCAACACGCTGGCGCCTACATGGGGTGGTGGCAAGTGGCGACCAAGCTGAATTTGGCATTGGCCGCAGGTGTGTCCTTGCCTTTGCTAGAGTGGCTGGGTTACACGCCCGGTGCGCAAGACCCTGCGGCCTTGAGCGCACTGAGTTGGTCGTATGCCTTGCTGCCGTGTGGTTTGAAATTGTGGGCGCTGCTGTTGTTGATCAGAGCCTCGGATGCATTGCAACACAAGGAGTCACGATGAAACGCCGTTTATGGTTATCTGCGACCGCAGCCAGTGCTGTGGCGGCCAGCGGTTGCGCAGGGCCCTCGGTCAACGACTATGCCCAAGCGCAGCCCGTTTTAGATTTAAAGCGCTATTTCAATGGCGTGGTCGATGCCTGGGGCGTGTTCACCGACCGCTCGGGGCGGGTGGTCAAACGCTTTACTGTGGTGATGAACTGCCACTGGGATGGCGAGCAAGGCGTGTTGGACGAAGACTTTGTGTATTCGGACGGCACAAAGCAAAAACGTATCTGGCGTTTGCAACATCTGGGCGAGGGCAACTACAGCGGCAGCGCCGATGATGTGGTGGGCGCCGCCAAAGGTGCCAGCCGAGGCAATGCGTTTCGCTGGGGCTACACCCTGGCTCTGCCGGTGGACGGACGGGTATGGGAAGTGCAGTTTGACGACTGGATGTATTTGATGGATGAGCGCGTCATGATCAACAAAGCCAGCATGACCAAGTTTGGCGTGTTTTTGGGTGAAGTCACCCTGTCCTTCACCAAGCGGGTTTGAGCATGGCATGGCTCTCGCCGTTTAACTCGCCCTTGAGCGACTGGCGTGGACGCAGCGTGTGGTTGGTGGGCGCCTCCAGCGGCATCGGTTTGGCCACTGCCCGCGCCTTACACGCACTAGGTGCCAAGGTGTGTGTGTCAGCACGTCAAGCAGCCTTGTTGAATGATTTTGTGGTGCAGCACCCTGCCAGCTTGGCCCTGCCCTTGGATGTGACCGATGCGCAAGCTTTGCGGGCTGCGGCGCAACACGTGCAAGCGCATCAGGGCTTGGATGTGGTGGTGTATTGCGCCGGTGTCTACCAAGCGCAACGTGCGACCCGCTATGACTTGGCCAGCATGCAACAACACATGGCCGTGAACTACAACGGTGCTTTGCTGTTGTTAGACGCGGTGCTGCCGAGCTTGCTACAACAAGGCCATGGCCATATCAGCTTGGTCTCCAGCGTGGCGGGTTACCGCGGCTTGCCGCAAAGCTTGGCCTATGGCCCCAGCAAAGCCGCGCTCACGCATTTGGCCGAAGCTTTGTATTTGGATTTGCAAGACAGCGGCATTGGTGTGAGCGTGATCAACCCTGGTTTTGTGGAAACACCCTTGACTGCGCAAAACCAATTCGCCATGCCAGCACTTATTACGTCTGAAGAAGCGGCGCGACACATCTTGAAGGGATGGCGTGAAGGCTTGTTTGAAATTCACTTTCCCAAACGCTTCACCCGTTGGTTGCAAGTGCTGCGCATCTTGCCTTACCGTTGGTATTTTTCTTTGGTGCGCCGCGCCACTGGCTTATGAACACCACGCCTACCCTGCATGACACCGTTGACGCCTTGGTTGTGGCGTTTGAAAGCCTCGGCCCCTCCGATGTGAAGCAGTTAGGCCTTTGGTACGCCGCTGATGCGAGGTTCAAAGACCCGTTCAAAGAGGTGCAGGGCGTGGCGGCTATTGAAGCGATTTTTACGCACATGTTTGACAGCTTGCACCAGCCGCGCTTTGTGGTGACCGAGCGCATTGTGCAAGGCACGCAATGCTTTTTGGTGTGGGATTTTCTGTTTCACTTCAAAACCATGGACCGCAAAACGCCACAATGCATACGTGGCGGTTCTCACCTGCAGTTTGTGGCGGGTGACGATGGCGCTTGGCGTATCAGCTTGCACCGCGACTATTGGGACGCCGCCGAAGAGCTGTATGAAAAATTGCCTTGGGTGGGCGGCCTGATGCGCTGGCTGAAAAACCGCGTGAATGCTTAACCCGGCTGGGTGTCGATGAAGCTTTGGCGTTGCATGAGTTTGTCTTGCAAGGCCGCTAAATTGGCATAGTCTTCACGCCAGCCTATGTGGGGGAAGCGAAAGTCCAAATAGCCCAAAGCGCAACCCACGGCCACATCGGCCAAATTCAAATGGATGCCACAGCAAAACGGTTTGTCACCCAGTCCTTGGCTCATGGCGGCCAAACTGCCCTGCACCTTGCCCAACTGGCGGTCTATCCATGCTTGGCTGCGCTCAGCTTCTGTGCGGCCCACCCAATGCGCTTCTAAACGTGCGGCGATGGCGGCGTCCAACAATCCATCGGCCAGCGCCTCCCAGGTTTTCACCTCGGTACGTTCGCGGCCACTGGGCGGAATGAGCTTGCCCACAGGGGACAAGGTGTCAAGGTATTCCACGATGACGCGTGAATCAAACAACGCCTCGCCACCTTCCATCACCAAGCAAGGCACTTTGCCCAAGGGGTTGGAGGCCGTGATGGTGGTGTCAGCAGCCCACACATCTTCCAGCTCCCATTGGTATTCGAGTTTTTTCTCGGCCATGACGATGCGCACTTTGCGCACATAAGGGCTGGGGACAGCGCCGATCAATTTCATACAGAGACTGGTTTGTTTCGTTAAGAAGGATTCTATAGAGTCATGCCTCGCCCAAGCCTCGCGCTGGCTGACAAGCCCCGCCTAGAATCACGGGATATGACTACCTTTGCTGTTACCGCCCTGTCGCCGCTGGATGGCCGCTACGCCAACAAACTCAAGCCATTGCAATTCTTGATGAGCGAGCATGGATTCATGCACCGACGTGTGCAAGTTGAAGTGGCTTGGTTCGTGGCTTTAAGCGACGCGGGCATGGCTGAATTTCCTCCTTTAAGCGCTGCAGCCCGTACCCATCTGCAGGCATTGGTAGCAGGCTTTTCGCCAGACGACACCTTGGCCATCAAAGCGATTGAGCGCACCACCAATCACGACGTCAAGGCCGTGGAGTATTGGCTCAAGGAACAATGCCAGTCTGTTTCCTTGTCACCCGCTTTGCGTGATGAGTTGGGCCGTGCCAACGAGTTCATCCACTTTGCTTGTACCAGCGAAGACATCAACAACACCAGCCATGCGCTGCAGCTGCAAGCCGCTCGCTCACAGGTGTTGCTGCCCGCCATCGACGCCGTGATTGACAAGCTGCGCGAGATGGCCCACCAGTACGCAGGTCAGGCCATGCTCAGTCGTACCCATGGCCAAACCGCCAGCCCCACCACGGTGGGTAAAGAAATCGCCAATGTGCTGATGCGCGTTCAACAAGCCAGGCAGCGTATCGACACCATTCCCATGCTGGCCAAGATGAATGGTGCCGTCGGTAATTACAACGCCCATGTGGCGGCCAGTGCCAGCATCGATTGGCCACAATTTTCGCGCCACGTCATTGAATCGCCACCCAGCGAAGGTGGCTTGGGCTTGGTACAGCAGACCTACAGCATTCAAATTGAACCGCACGATTACATGGCCGAGTTGTTTGACGCTATCGCCCGCACCAACACCATCCTGATTGACCTCTCCCGCGATCTGTGGGGCTACATTTCTTTGGGTTATTTCAAACAGCGCTTGAAAGAGGGCGAAATTGGTTCGTCCACCATGCCGCACAAAGTCAATCCCATCGACTTTGAAAATGCCGAGGGCAATTTAGGGCTGGCCAATGCGCTGCTGCGTCACTTGAGCGAAAAACTGCCCATCAGCCGCTGGCAACGCGACCTGAGCGACAGCACCGTGCTGCGCAACATGGGCGTGGCCTTGGGCCACAGCGATTTGGCTTACCAATCGTTGTTGCAAGGCTTGAACAAGCTTGAACTCAACCCGCAAGCCTTGGATGCCGATTTGGACAACGCCTGGGAAGTCTTGGCCGAGCCCATACAAACCGTGATGCGCCGCTATGGTGTGGCCGGTGCCTATGAGCAGCTCAAAGCCCTGACACGTGGCCAACGCGTGACACGCGAAGACCTGCACGGCTTGATACATACCTTGGCCATTCCCGAAGAAGAAAAGCAGCGCTTGCTAGGGCTCACCCCCGCCAACTATGTGGGGCTGGCCGTGGGCCTGGCTCTTTCCGCGTAGCGGTTAAACCGCCACGAGTCGCCATGCAAGGTGATGCGCCGCCAAACCGAACGCTTGGCGCCTGGGCTCATTTCTGGCCATAGCTGCACCTCTTCAAACAAGCGTCCACAGCCTTTGCACACGGGGTCGCCTTGGCTGGTGGAGCAAATCGCAATGCACGGCGTATCAGGCGTGGTGTCGTACCAAGCTTTCCATGCGGCATAGGCTTTAGGCGGAAAGCCCTTTTCTGCTGCTTCGTCTTGGTGGTGGTAAATCATCAAGGCATAGACCTCGGCCAAGGCACGTAGCTCGGGGGCCAAAGTCACGCCGTCAGGCGAGGGCTTTAAAGCTCGCCAATGGTTGATGGCCGACTCGATGTCGGTGATGTGTATGGCACTCATGCTCAGTGGGGCTGTAACAGCTCGCGGCGCAAGCGTTCCAAGCTGCGCAAACGAGAATCAATGATGGAAGCTTCCATGTTGCCCGCGCGGTCGAGCTTGCCCTCTTTGGCTAATTGTTTGGCCAAGTCTTGCGCGGCACGTAAGCGGTCGATGGCACCCACTTCGTCCCAGCGCACGACATGAAATTCCGCATCAGCTCGCAAGGCACGCAAGCGGTCGCCGCTTTGGGTAAGCGCTTGCGAGGACAAGTCCCAGGCCAGGGCGTCACGCGGGTGTTGCGCCAGCCACAGTTGCATGGCGTCACTGGCCTGCGTCGCCAAGCTTGCTTGTTTGGCCTCTAAACGACACTGGGTTTGCAACATCACCCGTGCGCGATCCACCACTTTGGGGCCTAAGGCTTGCAGGCATTGCGAGGGGTTGCTTAGGCGCCGCTCGGTATCGGCCGCCAGCCACTGAGCGGCACGCAAAGCCGCTGGGTCTTCGCGTACCAATTGCAGCAAGTTATGCGTGGCTTCGCGCGCCAGTGCAGCGCGGCGTTGCTGGGTGTAGGCCATCACCCCTGCGTAGAGCATGGCCGCACGTTTGGCCACGGGCAACTCGGGCGAAAAGTCTTTCTCCAACACATCGCTCAACTTTTGCATATCGTCCACATGCGGGCTCATCAAGGCGCGGGCACGGGCGGCCATCATGGCGTGCTCGATGCTGGTCTCTGCAGGTGCAAAGGTTTTACCCAAACCTAAGCGTGATTGCATGTCGCCAATCCGCTCGGAGGTCAGCGGGTGGCTGCGCAAATAAGGGTAGTTACCGTTGTCGTTCAAGCGTGAGGCCAGTTGTAGCTTTTGAAACATGCCCACAAAGCCTTGCGAATCAAACCCAGCTTGGGCGTGCACATTAAAGCCCAAGCGGTCGGCTTCGCGCTCCATGTCGCGAGAAAAATTCAGCTGTCCTTGCACCGTGCCGGCTGTGCCGCCCATCATGACCGCACCCGCAGCGTCAGGGCTGCGGCTGGCAGCTAACACACCCAAAATCATGCCCGCGATCAAAAACGGTGTGGTGCGACCTTGCTGGTCTTGCATGCGGGCAATATGACGCTGGGTCACGTGGCTGAGTTCGTGCGCCATCACCGAGGCGAGCTCGTCGCGACTGGCCACTACCGCGATCAAGCCCAAATGCACCCCCATGAAACCACCCGGCAGCGCAAACGCATTGACAGACTTGTCACGCACCAAAAACACATCCCACGCAAAAGCCTCTTCTTGTTCGGCTTGCAAATTGCCTAGCTGCACGGCCGCGTCACGCAGCGGTTGCCAAATGGTTTGCAAATAGTCGATCAATACCGGATCGTCCATGTAATCAGCATCGGTCACCAACTGGCGCATGATGGACTCGCCCAAGCGCCGCTCTTGTTGCACGCTCATGCCGTTGCCGTCGCCGATATTGGGCAGTCGCACCCCGCTGTTTTGCGCTTGTAAACCCAGCGGCGCCACGCCAGCGGCCAGCGCCAAGGCCAGCAGCAAGTGTCGTAAACGGGGGGAGGGTAAACGCATGGTGTGGAGATGTTACCCCTCAGACTGCGCCCTCAGTGTCCTAGGGCGATAACTGCACCAGCCAGCGTCCTTGTTCAACCGACACCTTCACAGCTGTAGCCCCTAGCAGCTGCTGCAACATTGGCGCTTTGAGCGATAAAAATTTCTCAAGCTCCTCGTTACGCTCCTCGCATATAGCGTACGCTTGCAATCTGCAAGATTGCGCGTTAGCCGTTGGGAATTGTCGGTTTAAGTCCTCACCCAAATCTTTGACCATGGCACGTATAAGCAGTTGGATACTATCGATCTTGTCAATTTCAGAACCTGCTGAACTCATTGTGTTGGTGGCATCGGGGTTGATAAAGCTGAAGGCTTTTTTTCTTGAACCTCCCAAGCTGGCAAACATACCGCTTGCCACAGCCAGCCCTTTGACCGCCTCCACGACGGTGTCTGGGGGTTTGTTGTGGGCGACTGGGTTGGATGGTGACAGCCAAGCCCTTTGCATATCAACGCTCGGGGGTAACAACGGCTTGAGTGTGTAGGCCGGTTCTGCTGAAACTGCGGTTGTTTCAAGCGGCGCCTCCTTGTGCACTGAGGCCTCAGGGCTGCCCTTGATCGCTAAATGCAAGCCCGGTGCTGTGTGGGCTTGCAAATACACAGAGGGCATCACGTCAGTGGTGCTTCGCCACAGCAAAACGCCAGCATGAAGGCCCAGCGATAGCAGCACACATGCAACAAGCGTGTTGCCCCTCAGGGTTTGGCTTGTGACCAAGCCAAACCTATGTTTACTGAACGACCCCATGGATCACCGAAGGTGATTTTTTGAAGTAGTCGTAGGAGAAAACTCCTGAGTAGTTGGCACTGCTGGTGTTACATGGGTTGGTGGTATCAGCTGTGTCTGTGCAAGAGGTCGACGTAATGGCGGCAGGTAAATTGCTAGCTGATCCCAAGGTAATGCCCAACGATGATGATGTGCCACTGGCAGGTGCAAAACGAAGTTCGCGGTCGAGCCATTTGACATACTTGGTGGATCCATCAATGGTGATTGCTGTACCGTCAGCAATGGCAAACGCCGGAAACCAACGTGTGGAACTGGTGCAACTGACTTCAAGATTGGTATAGGGACTGACACAACGTCCAGGAATACCGTTCAAGTCTCCAAAGCCCATAAATTGCAGATTCATCAATGCGCCTGCATATTGGCCATAGACAGTTGTATCTGACGGCACTTGGTAGCTGGCATCCATTGGTGCAGTAAAGCTGACAGGTGTGGTGCCTGACATCAAAAAGTTTGCTCTGTTCCAATCTTGAACGCCTGTTTCGAAGCGATAGTAAACGCTCAAGTCGTTGGCTTTCCAGTCGCAGTAAACAACGCCACCCCCTGCGCCATCGCAATCCATCTCGCCACCAGAGACGAATTTGCTGGCATCAACCAATGCACCCGATCGAATATTCCACTGGTAATTTGTCCCATTTAATGAGCTTGAACTTAAGCTTGAAAGCAGATCAGCAGTCACCTCAGCACCTGTTGCGTCTTTCAATTTGTAATTTGTGGCATCCCATGTGTAAGCCAGCGGCGTGGCAAGGCCACTCCACGTATCTTCTGTGCTCGCGTCGTAAGGAGAAGCAGTTGTTGGCGCGGCTGCCAATGCGGTCAATCTTGCCGATGTTGGACAATTTGAAACGCACTTCAGATTCGCCGGGACGGTTTCCCCTGGCTTGACCAGAGTTTCTGTCACGTAACTGATGCCATCAGGCACACTGCCTGGTGTGCCCGCAGCCAAGGTGGTGGAGGGAATAGACAAACTGCCCAAAGATTGCGACCAACCCCAAATCCCCCAGCTGTTATTCGTCAACAAGGTAGCCGCACTGACTGAAACAACAGGACTGATCACAGTGGAAAAGCAACCGGTGTTGTCGCAAGATTGTTTTCCAACAATTTTGAAGGCCGAAGTGGAAGCATCCCAGTAAGCCTCATAGGTAGCGTTGGCTACGCCAGCACCAACATCGATATTGCCTCCAAATTGGAATTTATTATTTTTGATTTCATCCAATGTTTTTTGGTAGCGCACAGTTTTAAGCAAGCGTCCGCCACCCTTTTTAACTGTGTAAGCAGCACCCGTTTTGGCATTGGTGATCGCTGCGCCATCTGCAGGAGCCGTTCTGAACCAAAGGCCCCAATAACTTGCATAACCCCAATCTCCATCAGCATTTTTTACAGAAAACCCTGGCGAGGGTAAGTCATATCGCGTTCCGTCTGCGTTGTAAACGCCATACCGCCATACCGATTTGATGGCTTCATCACGACTGCGCTTGAAACACTTTTCTGCGATAGCAACACCCGCCTCGGTTCCTGATCGGCAAAAATAGGTATTGTTGTAGCCAAAAATGTAGGAAGCGTCGTCTTGTGTTCCGTTGTAATCAGCCACAACTGCGCCTGAGCCTGAGGTGTCGTTGCCTGAAACATATAAACGCACATCGTTGGTTTGCCCTGTTCCCATGCCACCAATTTCGGCATATTGAATACCTGTGGCGGATGTGGCTATACGACCGCGTACGATCATGCTGCCAGCTGGCAGGGTCGTGCCATTGAATGTGGTCGCCGTATTGATAGCCATAGCGTAATTGAAGGTCAACACACCATTAGGCGCTGCGGTGGTACCCGCTTGTGACTGATCCATATGTATATAAACAGGAACATGCTTTCCATCGTCGGTCGTCATATCCACATGACCTTTGATGATTTGCGAAGACGTTGAACTGGCACGCGTGACGGTCAAACTCATAGGCGTGTAAGAGGTAGCACCTGTACTGCTGGTTGAGGTGCTGTTTGACGAACTGCTCATGCCTTCGTTATCGCACTTTTTGGTGTCTATTAGCGCCACATAAGTACTTGTATTGACCATGGCATCAGGTCGCGTATTAGACATATAGCAAAGTATTTGGGTTGGGTTATTAATTTCCCGAGTTGCTTGGTCAGCGGTGTATTCCGATTGAGGATCTGTGATGTAGGCGCCAGATGTAGGGGCCGCATGTGCGGATAACCCTGTACACACCAAAACCATCATGGGAAGAAGTTTTTGCATTTTCATGAGTAATTTCTCTTAGTTGGCAGAGACAGTAGAAACACCGGTGGGTGGCTTGATACCGGTCACAGTTGATGAAGAGCCACCCCCGCCGCCGCCGCATGCGGTTAAGACGAGAAAAGTCGCTAAAGTCAAGAATCTGATCAACATTTACTTTGCCTTTTTTAAAATATTCAGCAAAATTGTTATTTATGTCTTCGACAAAGTCAATAATCATTAAGTTCATTAATTTATTATTTTTATCATTTATTTTTGCTTAGGGGTCCATTTCCCTTTTGTGCACCGCTTAAATCTTTCTTTTTTCCAACCGTATGATGGTCCCTCTTTCATTTTGAGCTCCCGACATGTCCCTGACACACTTTGACGCCCAAGGCCAAGCCCATATGGTGGATGTGGGCCCTAAATCGACCACCCATCGCATTGCAGTGGCCACCGGCGACATCCACATGTTGCCCGCCACGCTGGCCTTGATTGAAAGCGGCAACGCCAAAAAAGGCGATGTGATTGGCATTGCGCGTATTGCTGGAATTCAAGGCGCTAAGAAAACCAGCGATCTCATCCCGCTGTGCCACCCACTGGCGCTCACGCGAGTGGCACTGGACTTTGAACTCTGGCAAGACCCACCCCGTGTGAGCTGCACCGCCACGGTGGAGACCCACGGCCAAACCGGGGTGGAGATGGAAGCCCTCACTGCCGTTCAAGTGGCCCTATTGACCGTCTACGACATGTGCAAAGCGGTGGACCGGGGCATGACCATCAGCAACGTAAAGTTGCTGGAAAAGCATGGTGGGAAGTCAGGGAGTTTTGTTCAAAAGTCTCCCTAATGAAAATTTTTATTAATTAAATTAATACCTTTTAGGGATTGTTTTTGTTTTAGACAACCGTAGAATAACTTCATTCTTTTGATAAGTGGAGTGGGTTATGCAAATGAAGTTAATTGTCTCGCTGTGTCTTTTATTAGGACTTGTCGCCTGCGGCGGCGGGGGTGGCGGTAGCAGTTCAAGCACAGCCACTTTAGGGGTGGTGTCCACGCCTCAAAACTTCACCGTACCAACGGCCATTACAACCGTTCCACCGCAATAAGGAGCATAGACAATGAAAAACTTTCACCACGCGCGTGCGTTTTTGTCTGCCTTAACTGCGGTCCTCGCTGGCGTAATGACGCCAGCGCACGCTTTGCCCCCCTCCACCTCCGAATATGTGACTGATGGGCAATCGGTTTACAACAATGACGACACCACGGACACTTTTCAACTCATCAAAATTGTTTCTTGTTTTATTAAAAACACCAAGCCTGAATTGAGAACAGGGCAAGGTAAATATGTGGCGTGGGTGGGTCAATCAACCTGTGAAGACACCTATTCATCCTCGGACAGCAACGAAAAGCGCTTTAACAAAGCGACCATTGAATCGGGGGCTGACTCAAGAGGACACCTTATCGTCAGAATGTGGTTGCAAGCATTGAGTGACCATACAGTTAATAACGTCACCACCTACACATACGATCCAATTTATGTGCATGTCGACATTGCCCAAGGCGTCAATGTCGCACCGCCTTTCGGTTATTGGACAATCAATTTTTGCAAACCTACGGGTGGCTCATTAACTGCAACCACCTGTGATGAAATGGGCTATGGGCAGGTCACTCCCTCTAACCTCAAGGTTTATCACAAAGGCACGTGGGACGATGGCACCATCAATACCAGACAGGGTTCTATCAGCTTTGATGTCACCAACGGTGAAATACAGACTGGCAGAGGTGCAATTTCAATTTATGAGGACCGTACTCACTCGTCTTATGGTGGGCCTGATCGTGAAGTGAATGCCCGTTTTGCTTTTAAACCCGGTTACTACCGCTCTAAATTATCAGGCATCACTAACGAAATTTGCTATGACCGCATAGCCGAACATGGGTATGAAAACGTTTGGCAAACTTGGCTGTACAACAACGACGCCAATGTCACCTCTGGTACCGGCGCCTACGGTCAACGCCTCAATATGAATGGCGGAATGAGTATCAAGAAATCCACAACGGACAATGAAAACCGCGGTTGGGCGAGCTACTGGGGGATTTGGTTCCCCGATGGTGTAGAAAGACCTGCCAGTGGCAGCACGGTTTATGCAGATGTGTCTGGTCAATCGAATAAGCCCTATACCTATACAAAAACAACAGGACAATTGAACAAGAACGTCATCACCAATGGAACCTTGGCGGGCATTGCTGGCATTCCTTTGACTGTTCGCTTACCTAAAAACATTGCAGTAGCCAACTCAACGGATTCTTCCACCATAGCAAATGCACGAGTAACTTGGAATGCTTCCAGTTCATCTTTTGAGGTCAGTGACTTCAACGGAAATCCGTCATTGGGTGGTAAGTCTTTAACTTTCAGTGAACTTATTGATGGCTACGCACTTGGAAATGGCTGGAACAACTATCGCTCTGGCAGCATTGGCATGAACCAAGAAGGTACGAATAACTGGTACCAAATTACACTAGGCGACGGCTCCGGTACTGTCACCACTGACAACACCAAAACAGCGGGTTGTGGCTGGAATATCAACCACACAAGCTGGGATTGCTACCTTATTCCACGATCTTCCGATCCCAATTCCAACAACCCCGCAAGGTTCACGCAGCGCATGCAAACACGGGTCTTACCAGGCAGTGCAGATGCCACCATTGTTCAAAACATGGGGGATCTGGTTTGCACGGGCAGCTGTATTCAAAATTCAGGTTCGGGTACTTGGGGGTCAGTACGAATTACTGACACCATTGTTTATAACTACAACGCTACCTCAGGCGTGATGTCAGTGGTCAGCAAGGGTGGAGACACCAGTGCCAGTGTGACAGGTGCGGTACAAAAGCCGGCCATCAACGGCAACTATATAGATACTGAGCCCTTGGTTGCTTCCACAGACACGACCAATTTGAACTTGGCCAAATGCTATGGAGATACGACCTACTGTGGATGGCAAATCAAAGAAAATCCTCGCAGTGGAACGTTTACTTTTTATTCTTTCTCTGTATCCCCAGATCAGAGATGGGGCGATACCGAGTTTTTAAGCAATAGCAGCGGTGTGTTGGTTTTTGATGTACCCTTGAACCTCAACTACACCGTCAACCAATCCAATAGCACGGCCAATGGCAAAACCATGAATTTGCAATACCAAGGTAATGCCAATCTCAATATGCCTGGTCACTGCGTTACCCGCTCAACTGGAGTGACTGTTGACTGCAGCGGTTCTTGGAGCGATAAGTTCTATGTGAATGACTTTACGGTACCTCCTTGGCAAGGTACTTTGAATGATTTTCAGACTGCTGGGACTCTAAACCCAACCAAAACCAACCAAGCCACACTGGTTAAATTAGAAAGTTCAAATCAATCCTATTTGGCCAAATGGATGTCCAAAGGTGTGATGTTCAGGACCATTGCAGGTGGAACTTCGAACATTACTCAGTGTGGCGACTTAGCCGTACCCGCACCTGCAGCTATTGTGCTGCCTGGCTTGCCAGATTGGAACAATCCCGCAAATCCGAGTAGTTCAAACTACATTGGCACTTGGCAAGAACCTACTGCAACGCCTGTGGTAACAGATGGTGTTTTTGTAACGCAGTAATTTTTTTTCAAACCTCACATGAAAGCCCCTTATGGGGCTTTCTTTTTGGCATCGCCACTGTGCCTTAAGGGCAATGGTGGTCTTCTTGGGTATTTCCAAGCATCCAACATTGCGACGAGTTAACTTGATTCACAAATGTGACTGGCACTTGTAGATGAGCCGTCTCTCTGGCTTGGTCTGATGCATTTTTACAAACCATTTGTGCAAATACAAATCCTTCGTCAATACGAATTTTGCATGAAACATCTTGACCACTTAGGCGTAATTCGTTTTGTCGCTGCGCATACTTCGACATGAATATCTCTTTTCGCTGAGCCGCTTGCATTTTTTGCTCTTTAAGCTCACGCTCGGCATGAGGGTTGGTTGCTGATGAGCCGATAGGGGGAGAAAGTTTGTTCCAACTTGAGTTGG
>CANGPV010000014.1 GCA_947455935.1 Comamonadaceae bacterium | reverse complement strand
TGGCTTATGTGGCCCAAGAGCCCCAATTGAACCCCGATCTCAAGGTGTTTGATGCTGTGAGTGAGGGCCTCGCACCCTTGATAGCGGTTATTGATCAATACGTTGGGGGTGAAGGTGACCTCAACGCCCTGCAAAACACCATCGAAATGCAAGACGGCTGGAACTGGGAGCAGCGGGTCACCGAAACCTTGCAAAAACTTCACCTGGACGGGACGGCCTTGGTGAGCAGTTTGTCTGGCGGCATCCGCAAGCGCGTAGCCCTTGGGCAAGCGCTGGTGACGCTCCCCGACATGCTGCTGCTGGACGAACCGACCAACCACTTAGATTTGGACAGTATTCAGTGGTTAGAAGACCTGTTGATCGAGTTCAAAGGCAGCGTGGTGGTCATCACCCACGACCGCGCTTTTCTTGACCGCGTATCCACCCGCATCGTCGAGTTGGACCGTGGGAATCTGTATTCTTACCAAGGCAATTTTCAAAGCTATTTGCTCTTAAAGGAGGCCGAATCGGCTGCCGAAGCTGTGACACAAGCCAAGGCGGACAAACTGCTGGCACAAGAAGAAGTGTGGGTGCGCAGAGGCGTGGAAGCAAGACGGACTCGCTCGGTGGCGCGCATTGGTCGTTTGGAAAAACTACGTGCCGCACGACTGGCCAGACGCAACGCCGTGGGTCAAGTCCGTGCCAGCGTGGACGCGGGTTTGCCCAGCGGCAAGATCGTCGCCGAATTGAGCGAGGTCTCCATGGTGTTTGGTGACAAGGTCGTGGTGAATAACTTCAGCGCTACTTTGCTGCGTGGCGACAAAGTTGGCTTGGTGGGGCCCAATGGCGCCGGTAAAACCACGCTGCTCAAACTGATTTTGGGTGAATTGACGCCAACCAGTGGCAAGGTACGGCAAGGCGCGAATTTACAAGTGGCGTATTTTGACCAGATGCGCAACGCATTGGACTTGGATGCGACGCTGGAAGACTTCATCAGCCCGGGCAGCGAGTGGATAGAAATTGGCACACAACGCCAGCATGTGAAGAGCTATTTGGGTGATTTTTTGTTCTCCCCCGCAAGGGCTAATTCACCGGTACGCACCTTGTCGGGCGGCGAGCGCAACCGCTTGCTGCTGGCACGCTTGTTTGCCCGTCCTGCCAATGTGCTGGTACTGGACGAACCGACCAACGATTTGGATATCGACACGCTGGAACTGCTGGAAGAGTTGCTGCAAAACTATGCGGGCACGGTGTTTTTGGTCAGCCACGACCGGGCGTTTTTGGACAACGTGGTGACCAGCACCATCGCTTACGAGGGCGACGCCCATTGGCGCGAATACGAGGGTGGCGTACAAGATTGGTTGCTGCAATCGAACCGGGCCAAGGTGTGGTCGCAAAAAGTGGCAGACCTCAAACCTGCAGATGTAGCAAAGACCCCTAGTCATACCCTGCAACATTCGGTTCAGTCAGCGGGCAAAGCAGGCACGGTCTCACCACCGGCAGCCAAACCGGCCGCCAAAAAACTCAGTTTCAAAGAACAACGCGAGTACGACAGCTTGCCCAGTTTGATTGAACAACTGGAAAAGGAACACAACGAACTCAATCACGCCTTGGCCGATGGCAGCCTGTATGTCAGCGACCCGCCAGCCGCAGCCAGCAAAGCCGCCAGGGTGAGTCAGATTGACGAGGAATTGTTGCAGTCCATGGAGCGCTGGGAGGCTTTGAGCCAACGCGTCAACCCCGCATGACCCCTTCTGAGCGCAAAGGTATGTGGTTTGGCTTGCTTGGCGTGACATTGTTTGCCTTTACCTTGCCCGTCACCCGTTTGGCAGTGGGTACCCCTCAAGACCCCCATCTGTCAGGACTTTTTGTTTCCATGGGCCGCGCGGTGGTGGCGGGTGTGTTGTCGCTTGTCTATTTACTGCTGACGCGGGCCTCATGGCCCAGCACATCGCAATGGAAGAGCTTGTCATTGGTGGCGATTGGCGTGGTGTTTGGTTTCCCACTTTTAACCTCGCTGGCCATGCGCCATGTAGAGGCCGCCCACGCAAGCGTGATCACGGGCGTTCTTCCCTTAGCTACAGCGACCCTAGGCGCCTTGCTGAACAAACAACGACCCTCATGGGGGTTTTGGCTGTGTGCCATCACCGGTACCGGTTTGGTGGTGGTGTTTGCCATGCTTCGCTCGGGACAGACGGGGGTGAATATCCAAGCCGCCGATGTGTTGTTAATCTGCGGCATGGCGCTTGCGGCCGTGGGCTATGCCTATGGCTCTCGCCTGTCCCACACCTTGGGGTCTGAGCAAGTGATTTGCTGGGCATTGCTGATGTCCCTTCCCCTGACTCTACCGCTGGCGTGGTTCAGCCAACCCACCATCCCTGTACCTTGGAGCGCATGGGCCGGCTTTGCCTATGTGTCCTTGTTTTCGATGTGGCTGGGGTTTTTTGCTTGGTACCGAGGTTTGTCCATGGGCGGCACGGTACGGGTGAGTCAAATTCAATTGCTGCAACCATTTTTGGGTATGTTGATCGCCATCCCGGTGTTAGGCGAAACCTTGGACGCCTTCACCGTGGGCTTTGGCCTTGCGGTGGTGGCGACCGTTTTCATCAGCCGCAAAATGCCCGTACAAAAGGGTTAAAGTATTAAACTTTATTATTCAATAACTCCATGAAACAACGCCCCTTTGCCCAAGTGGATGTGTTCACCACCGTGCCTTACTTGGGCAACCCTTTGGCCGTGGTGATGGATGGAACGGGCCTGAGCACTGCGCACATGCAGGCCTTCACCGACTGGACCAATCTGTCGGAAGCCACCTTTGTGCTGCCGCCCACCCACCCGCAAGCCGACTACGCGGTACGGATTTTTTGCCCCGGGCGGGAACTCCCGTTCGCCGGACACCCCACACTGGGCACATGCCATGCATGGTTACAAGCGGGTGGCGTTCCCAAAGGCCGAGATGTGGTGCAAGAGTGCGGTGTGGGCTTGGTCAACATTCAACGCCAAGGCACACGCTTGGCGTTTGCCGCACCGCCTTTGCGTCGAGGCGGTCCCATGGACGAGGCCGATGTGCAGCTGATCGCCAAGGGCTTGGGGGTGGCACGTCAAGACATCGTGCACCATGCGTGGTGTAACAACGGGCCCCAGTGGCGTGGCGTGATGCTGGGTTCTGCCGAGCAGGTATTGGCCTTGAAACCCGACCCTGACGTACTTCAGGGCTTGGATGTGGGCGTGGTGGGCCCCCACACCCAAGGCGAGACGCAGTTTGAGGTGCGTGCTTTTTTTCCTGGCAACAACGGTCTGGCAGAGGACCCCGTGACAGGCAGTTTGAACGCCGCCGTGGGGCAGTGGCTCATTGGGGCAGGCCTGGCACCCAACAGTTATGTGGCCAGCCAAGGCACTTGTTTGGCCAGAGCCGGGCGGGTGTATGTACACCGCGACGCGCAAAACCAAGTTTGGGTGGGCGGCGAATCTGTCACTTGCATCAAGGGTTCAGTGCAGCTTTAAGCCAAGGTCACCGGCGTGACCCAATGCCTTGCTGAGATTGGCGACAATGCCCTGCATGGGAACCCTTTACTTAGTGCGCCACGGTCAGGCCTCGTTTGGCGCCGACGATTACGACAATCTCTCCGCTTTGGGACATCAGCAAAGTCAGCGCTTGGGCGACTATTTCCGTGAGCGCGGCTTGCAGTTTGAAGCGGTGCTCATGGGCAGCTTGAAGCGGCACCGTCAAACCTTTGAAGGCATACACCAAGGCCTGGGTCTTCCCCCTCTAACGCCACTGGTCTGGCCCGGACTCAATGAGTACGACAGCCATGCGGTGATTCACGCGGTTCATCCGCAACCCTTGGCCAAGCCCGACACGCCCGAGCTGTACAAACACCACTTTGGCTTGTTACGCAAAGGCTTGCAAGCGTGGATGCAAGGCGAGACTCAGCCCACGGGTATGCCAGCTTTCAAGGATTTTGTTCAAGGCATACACGACGCCTTGGCGCATGTGCGGGATCAGCACAGCGGCGATGTGTTGATGGTCTCCAGCGGCGGCCCCATCTCCACCGCTGTCGGCACGTTGTTGGGTACGCCGTTTGAGAGCATCATCGAGATGAACATGCGCATTCGCAACACGGCGGTCAGCGAACTGGTGTTCACACCGAAGCGCCACACCTTGGTGAGCTTTAACACCATCAACCATTTGGACGCACCCGCCTACCGCGATTGGGTGACCTTTACCTAAATCAGCGGTTCAAAACGCTGCATCTCTTGCAGCAATGTGGCCAGTTGCACACCCACGGCGTCCAACAGCGCTTGGCCCTTGGCGGCCGTGGCCGCCGCCGCATGACCCGCCGCACCTTGCAAGTTGTAGTCCTGCATATGCCAGCCCAGTTTGGCGCTTTTGCCGTCGCCCAACAACGCAAAGTCTTTGGCGCGCTGCTCGGACGCTGAGGCAAAGTGTTGCGCCTCTTCCATGCGTACTTTGTGCGGCGCAATCGCCAGCATCAGCGAGGTTTCCATGTCGCCCCCATGAACGCCAAAACGCTGCTCGTGCGCGTCAAAGGCTTGCAAAGCTTCGCCCAAGGGCAGTTGGTACCAGTTGCTACTGAACACCGTCAGGCCCGCATGACCTCGCAGTTGACGTGCCACCACGTCCATCAAGCCCACGTTGCCGCCATGGGCGTTGAAGAGCAAGAGTTTTTTCAAGCCCGACCGAGCCACTGATTCACCCAAGCTGCACCATTGTTCGATGACCGAAGTAGGCGACAAACCCAAGGTGCCGTCGTAGGCCATGTGCTCTGAACTCAAGCCCACGCTTTGGGTGGGCAGGACCAGCACCTGATCGGCGGGGTCCAAGTGCGCCAGCGCCGCAGCGACCATGGCGTTGACCAAATCGGTATCCACCGACAAAGGTAAATGCGGCCCGTGTTGCTCGGTGGCGCCCAAGGGCAAAACTGCCACCGCACGCTGGGCATCGAGTTCGGCCAAATCGCTGCTGATGCAATCGGCCCAATAACGTGGAAAAACCTTCATGCGCTGCATCTTAAGGGCTTGGGTAACATGGGCCGTATGCGTGACTACTTGCTTCGTTTATTTGCCTTATTCAGTCTGTGCTTGGGCAGCAGCTTTGCCCAGCTGCCCACCAGCGCCGTGGTGACCACGCCGCAAGTGCGTGCCGAGTTGGTGGCCCATGCACCCCAAGGCGTTCAAGCGGGTCAAGCGCTGACACTGGGCCTGTTGCTGAGCCACCAACCCGGCTGGCACACCTATTGGCTCAACCCTGGCGACAGTGGCTTGGCCACCCAGCTGAATTGGACCTTGCCCCAAGGCTTGCAAGCAGGCAACACGGTGTGGCCGCTGCCGCAGATGATTCCTGTGGCTGACATGGTCAACCACGGCTTTGAAGGCCAAGTCTTGTTGGCAGCGCCTGTTCAAATTGACAAAGGCTTTGTGGCCAAGTCCAGCACGGTCAAGATTCAACTCCATGCCAGTTGGTTGGTGTGCAAACAAGAATGCATCCCGCAAGAGGGACAGTTTGAATTGCAACTGCCCAGCCCCAGCAGCACCGCTGGGCACACCGCTGCGTTTGAAGCGCTTCTAGCGGCGCAAGCCCAGCCACTGCCCGCTTCCAAGGCGACCGTGTCAGCCAATGGCGTGGCTATGCGAGTCGCAGGAATGCCCGCCAGCGTGCAAGGCCGTGAGGTACACATATTCCCCGAACAGCCCGAGGTGCTGGCCAGCGGGTTAGGGATGTCGCCTCGGACTGGCCAGTGGCAAGGCGGCGACCTAGTGGTGCAAGCACCTTTGCACAATTTACGCAGCACCTCACCCAAGCAACTGGGTTTGCTCATCGTGACCGGCACGGGCGAACAACGCCAGGCTTGGCGCACCGAAGTGACCCTCCAAGGCACATGGCCAGCAGACAGCCCACCTGTTGCACGCACCCTGCCCGATCTCCAGCCCACCACCGTGGAACCCACAGGCGACGCGGCCAGTGGCGCGGCTTTGTTGGCCGCGGTGGTCGGTGCACTGCTGGGTGGCTTGTTGCTCAACCTCATGCCCTGTGTGTTGCCGGTATTGGCCATCAAGGTCTTGTCGCTCACCCAGCACCACAACAGCGTGGCCCAGCGCCGCGCCATTGGCATGGCCTATGCCGTGGGTGTGGTTGCCAGCATGTTGGTGCTGGCCTTGCTGGTCGCGGCTTTGCGGGCTTCGGGGCAGCAACTCGGTTGGGGGTTTCAGTTGCAGTCACCGCTGGTGGTGTCTTTCTTGGCCCTGCTCTTTACCTTGATTGCTTTGAACCTGCTGGGTCTACTTAACCTGCAAGCCACATGGAGCAGTGGCTTGGCTGCGCAATGGGTGCGTCACCCCTTGGCCGATGCTTTGTTGTCGGGGGTGTTGGCGGTGGTGGTGGCAGCGCCTTGCACCGCGCCGTTCATGGGTGCATCGGTGGGCGTTGCTCTCACCTTGCCGCTTTGGCAAGGCTTGCTGATTTTTGTGGGGCTGGGACTGGGCTTGGCCCTGCCATTCACGATGTTATGTTGGGTGCCTTCTTGGGCACGCTGGTTGCCACGCCCAGGGTTGTGGATGGAGCGACTGCGCCAGTTGCTGGCGTTCCCCATGTTGGCCACGGTGGTGTGGCTGCTCTGGGTCTTGGGCCAGCAAACCAGCTTGGACGCCATGGCGGTGATGTTGGTGGCTTTGCTCTTGGTATCAGCTTGTGTGTGGGCCTTGGGCTTGAACGGCGTCTTTCGGTGGTCAGGACTGGGGCTGTGGGGCGGGTTGTTGCTGTTTTGGATGTGGTCATGGGGCCCCTTGGTATGGAGCGAAAGTACTGTCAACCCATCCTCTGCCAGCGCCCCTGAAAAATCACCACGGGCTTGGCAAGCGTGGTCGCCAGAGCGGGTGCAAACCGCTCACGCGCAAGGGCACACCGTGTTCATTGATTTCACTGCCGCTTGGTGTGTGACTTGCCAAGTCAACAAACAAACCACCCTGAATAAGCCTCAGGTGTTGCAGGCGTTTGCCGACAAAAAAGTGCTGCTGTTGCGCGCCGACTGGACGCGGCGCGACCCCGCCATCACCCAAGCCCTGAGTCACTTGGGGCGCAGCGGTGTGCCGGTCTATGTGCTTCAATCTCCCCAGCAAGCCCCACAGGTCTTGTCCGAGGTCCTGAGCCCCGAAGGACTGCTCCAAGCCCTGGCCGCTATTCCCCTGCCACAATAAGCTTTATGAACGCACCACTCCTCAACGACACTTTCCTCAAAGCCTGCTTGCGTCAGGCCACCGACCACACCCCCGTTTGGCTCATGCGCCAAGCCGGACGCTACCTGCCCGAGTACTGCGCCACCCGCGCCAAGGCCGGCAGTTTCATGGGGCTGGCCACCAACGTGGACTACGCCACCGAAGTGACTCTGCAGCCGCTGGACCGCTATGCGCTGGATGCGTCGATTTTGTTCTCCGACATCCTGACCGTCCCCGACGCCATGGGCCTCGGCCTGTCGTTTGCCCAAGGCGAAGGGCCCAAGTTTGCCAAAGTGGTGCGTGACGAAGCCGCTGTGGCCGCCTTGGCCGTGCCCGATATGCACAAGCTGCAATATGTGTTTGACGCGGTCACCTCCATTCGCAAAGCTTTGAACGGTCGTGTGCCGCTGATTGGTTTTTCGGGCAGCCCGTGGACGCTGGCTTGCTATATGGTGGAGGGCGGCGGCTCGGACGACTACCGGCTGGTGAAAAGCCTGATGTACAGCCGCCCCGACCTGATGCACCGCATCTTGGCCATCAATGCCGACGCGGTGGCTCTCTATTTGAATACCCAAATCGAAGCCGGCGCCCAAGCGGTGATGGTGTTTGACAGCTGGGGCGGTGTTCTGGCCGATGGCGCTTTCCAAGACTTCAGCCTGGCCTATACCCGCCGCGTGCTGGCGCAACTCAAGCGCAGCCATGACGGCGCGGTGATTCCACGCCTCGTGTTCACCAAAGGCGGCGGTTTGTGGCTGCCCGAGATGAAAGACCTCGATTGCGAGGTGCTGGGCTTGGACTGGACCATGAACCTGGGCACCGCACGGCGCCTGGTGGGCGGCGAGGTCGGCGGCCCTGGCAAAGCGCTGCAAGGCAACATCGACCCGAATGTGCTGTTTGCCCCGCCAGACGCCATCGCCACCCAGGTGCGCCATGTGCTCGACAGCTTTGGCAAGCCCCACACCGACGCCTCAACCACCGGCCCCACGCACATCTTCAACCTCGGCCACGGCATCAGCCAGTTCACCCCGCCCGAGCATGTCAGCGCCTTGGTGGATGCGGTGCACAGCCACTCCAAAAAGCTGCGTCAAACCGCCTGAACAGCGGTTTTGTCAAAAAAGTTTTACTCCCGCATAGCCACTTATGCACAAAATTTTGGCGAGTACTTAACTAAGGACTTACACGTTAAAAAATATTTACAGGCCTTCAGTTTTTAATTAAGTGATTGATTCATATAGATTCCATGGCCTGCCAATTTTTCGTGCATTGTGTTCAAAGCCTTGATTTTTCGGGCTTGCGAGCGCTGTCTGACAAGCTGTCAACAAAGTTATCCACAGAAAATTGGGATGACTGGCAAAGCCCCTTGCCAATCAAGCACTTAGGTCGCTTTATGAATTTTTGTCTCAATTGCACGACGCAAATGGGGGCTTGACATGCTGCACACAATTTCCGTGCTGGTGCCCACCCCTGCTTACAGCCGTTTGAGCACTGCTTTGAGCTACACCTGCGATGAGGCCTTGCCACCCGGCACTTTGGTACGCGTGCCGTTGGGGTCCCGCGACACCTTGGGTCTGGTCTGGACGCCAACCCAGGATAACCAACCTGAGGCAGCACCTCAAGCTTTGAAACCCATCCAAGCGGTGCTGCGTGGCATTCCCCCTCTTTCGCCCGACTGGCTGCAGTTGATTGCGTTTGCCGCCCACTATTACCAACGCAGTGCCGGTGAATTTGCCATGGCCTGTTTGCCGCCATCGCTGCGCGACCTCACACCCCTGCAATGGGAACGCAAGCTGTCGCGCCTGAAAACGTCCACAGCGGCTGAGCCTGTGACGGTGGAAGTGCCCACCCTCACCCCAGAGCAAACCCATGTGCTGCAACAACTGGCTGCCCAGACGGGTCCATTTTTATTGCATGGCAACACCGGCAGCGGCAAAACCGAGGTGTATCTGCGCCGCGCCGCGCAGCTGTTGGCAGAGGATGAACACGCTCAGGTGATGTTCTTGGTCCCCGAGATCAACCTTACCCCACAACTCGAAGCCAGGGTCCGACAGCGCTTTGCGCATTTAGGTGAATCGTCTATCGTGGCCATGCACAGTGGCATGACACCTGCGCAGCGCCTCAACAGCTGGCTGGCCGCACATTTTGGGCGTGCACGGCTGGTGCTGGGCACCCGCTTGGCGGTGCTGGCGTCCATGCCGAACCTTCAACTCATCGTCGTTGATGAAGAACACGACCCCAGCTACAAACAGCAAGAGGGGGCTCGCTATTCCGCCAGAGATTTGGCGGTGTACCGCGGCCAATTGGTGGGCGCACAGGTGCTGCTGGGATCGGCCACGCCGTCGCTAGAGAGCTGGCACCATAGCCGCGACGCTGTTCAAGGTCAAGCTGCCCCGCGCTATACACGTCTGTCCATGCCGTCGCGGGTGGGCGATGGTGTTTTGCCCGTGCTGCGTCGGGTCGACATGAACAACCAGCCACGCAAGACCTTGGTGTCTGCACCCCTGTTGGCCGCCATGCGTGAAAGGTTGGGCAAGCAAGAACAGGTGTTGGTTTTGCTCAACCGTCGCGGCTATGCACCGGTGTTGCATTGCGCTGAATGTGGCTGGAAAAGCGAATGTCCGCATTGCAGCGCTTACCGCGTGTTTCATAAAGGCGACCGCACCCTGCGCTGCCACCATTGCAGCTTGACGCAAAGCGTGCCTCGCGCCTGTCCTGCGTGTGGCAACCAAGACATTGGCGTGATCGGCCACGGCACCGAAAAAGTGGAAGAGTTGCTGGCCGAACTGTTGGCCGACATGAAACGCCCCGATGGCAGTGCGCTGTGCATTGCCCGCATCGATGCAGACTCCACCCGTCTCAAAGGCGAGTTGGTGCGACAGCTGGCACAGGTTCACGATGGCGAAGTCGATGTCTTGGTGGGCACGCAAATGGTGGCCAAGGGACATGACTTTCGCCGCGTCAGTTTGGTGGCTGCACTCAACCCTGATGGCGCTTTGTTTTCTGCTGACTTCCGAGCGCCCGAGCGGCTTTTTTCTTTGCTGCTGCAAGCGGCAGGACGGGCGGGAAGGGATGCGCAACAGGGCGCTTCTCAGGCCTGCGAAATGTGGGTACAAACCTTTCATCCTGCCCACCCCTTGTTCGAGGCCTTGAAGCGCCACGACTTTGCTGGTTTTGCCGCGCAACAGTTGCAAGAACGCGAAGAAGCGGGCTTGCCGCCCTTCAGTTTTCAAGCCTTGTTGCGCGCCGAAGCACGCACCCAAGCCGCAGCGCAAGATTTTTTGAACGCCGCCAAAGCCATGGGCGAGGAACGCCTAGGACCCGATGCGAGCCGCTTGAGCATCTACCCCGCTGTGCCCATGAGCATGCAGCGCGTGGCCAATGTCGAGCGGGCACAAATGTTGGTGGAAAGCTATTCGCGCAAACACTTGCAGCAGTTTTTGTCGGCGTGGCAAGACGATTTGCAGCAACTCAGAGCGCAACACAAAACCGTGCTGCGCTGGGCCATGGATGTGGATCCGCTGGCTATTTGAATGGGCTTCGCTTAAGACTTGTACCAAGCCACCCAAGCTGAAAAGCTGGGGAAAGCCAAAGCGGTGGACAGCAATATCACCCGGGTAATGCGAGCGCTGTCGGCGCCAAAGCGCTCGGCCAGCACAGCGCTGTTGCTGGCACTGGGCAAAGCAGCGACCAACACCACCGCCATCAAGGCCGTGGGCGTGAGGGGCAGGCCTAAAAGCATCAGGCCCCAACCCAAAGCCGATACCCACAAGGGGTGAACCACCAACTTTAAAAAAACCAATAAAGCGTCAACGCCGCCGCGCTGCCAATGCCACCAACCATGGGGAGAGACAGGCACAGGGCGTGCCAGCAATGTGCCTATGGTGAACAAAGCCACGGGGGCAGCGGCTCCCGCCAGCAAGCCCACGGTTTGTGTCAGCATCTCGGGCAAAACCCAAGCATTGATCGATACCAAGGCGCCCAAACCAATCGCCCATGTCAAGGGAATGCTGAACACGCTTTTGATGGCTTGAACCAAAGCGGTACGCGCACCATGGGTTTGCGCTTGGTCTAAGCGAGATAAGGCAATGCACACAGAACTGGTGAAAAACAAATCGACCACGATAGTGACGATGGCAGGCCCCACGGCTGCAGGGCCAAACAAATTCAGCAACAAAGGCAGGCCCATGTAGCCGGTATTGGGAAAGGCCACGGCCATGGTGCCAAACGCCGACTCGTTCCAGTTGTGGTGACGGCGCAGCACCCCAAGCCCTAAAAGCACCATCACGGTGGCGCTGAGGGTGTAGAGCAAGGCAACCGAGCCGTCCAGCAATTGCGCCATGGGCGTGTTAGCCCCAAAACGAAACAGCATGGCGGGCAAGGCGAAATACAGCACAAAGCCGTTCAGCCCAGGAATGGCGGTCAATGGCAGCCAACCACGCTTGGCAGCAACGTAACCCGCCAATACCAAAGCGAAAAAAGGAAAGGTGACACCCAGAATAGTCAGCATGTGAGCTGATTGTCATCGCTATGATGGCTGGCTTTGCCGCCAACGCCTCTCCTGCTGTCACCTGCATGTCATCGGACCTGAATCTCCCCCAACTTGAAGCGGTCCACCATGTGCAAGGCCCTTGCTTGGTACTCGCGGGTGCGGGCTCGGGCAAAACCCGCGTCATCACCCACAAAATTGGCCACCTGATCCAACTGGGGCTGGAGCCCGAGCGCATCGCCGCCATCACCTTCACCAACAAAGCCGCGGCTGAAATGCGTGAACGCGCCAAAAAGCTGGTGGGCCGAGACGCACAAAAAGTGGTGATTTGCACCTTTCACGCCTTGGGCGTTCGCCTACTGAGACAAAACGGCGAAGCGATGGGCCTGAAGAAAAACTTCAGCATCTTGGACACCGATGATGTGACCTCGATCTTGAAAGATGCAGGGGGCACCACCGATGCTGCCACCGCTCGGCAATGGCAATGGGCCATCAGTCTGTGGAAAAACCAAGGCCTGAACGCCGCCATGGCCGAGGCCCTAGCCAGCAATGACAACGAACGCATCACAGCCCGCATCATGGCGCGGTACGAAGAACGCTTAAGCGCCTACCAAAGCGTGGACTTTGACGACCTGATTGGCCTGCCGCTGAAATTGCTGCAACAACACGAAGAGGTACGCCTTGCGTGGCAGCAACAGATGGGCCATGTGCTGGTGGACGAATACCAAGACACCAACGCCACGCAGTACGAAGTGCTGAAATTGTTGGTGGGTGAGCGGGCCCGCTTCACCGCCGTGGGCGATGATGACCAATCCATCTATGGCTGGCGGGGTGCGACCTTGGACAATTTGCAGCGCTTGCCGCACGACTTTCCCGCCCTGAAAGTGGTGAAGCTGGAACAAAACTACCGCTCCACCACAGCGATTTTGCAAGCCGCCAATAACGTGATTGGCCCCAACCCCAAGCTGTTTCCCAAAACCTTGTTTTCTGAGTTGGGCGAAGGTGAACCGGTACGGGTGATCGACGCCGACAACGAAGAGCACGAAGCCGAGCGCATCGTCAACCGCATTCAAAGTCTGCGTGGGGGCAACGACACCGGCGAGGGCATGAGCCAGTTCCGTGCGTGGCGTGACTTTGCGGTGCTCTACCGCGCCAACCACCAGTCCAAGGCCTTGGAAAAAGCCCTGCGTCAAGCGGCGATTCCCTACAAGGTGTCGGGCGGGCAAAGCTTTTTTGACCGCGCTGAAATTCGCGACCTGTGCGCATGGCTGCGCTTGCTGGTGAACAACGACGACGACCCCGCTTTTTTGCGCTGTGTCACCACGCCCAAACGCGGCATCGGTCACACCACACTGCAAAAACTCGGCGAGTTTGCCAACCAATACCGCATCAGTTTGTTCGAGGCCGTGTTCAGCCATTCCTTGGGGGCAGCTTTGCCGCAAAAAGCCGTCGGCAGTTTGCTGGCCTTTGGCAACGAGATCAACGATTTGCAGTTCAAAGCCCGCCATACCGAAGGCGCTCAAGCCGCTTTGGCGTTGCTGCAGCAGTGGCTCAAAGACTTGGATTACGAAAAACACCTGTACGACAGTGAAGAGAGCGAAAAACTTGCAGCCGCTCGTTGGAGCAATGTGCTGGATTTCATCGACTGGATGGCCAAGCGCTGCGGCGGTGAGGTCGACGATGCCGCCGGTGTGAGCCTTGTGGGTGAAAGCAAGACCCTGTTGGAGGTGGCACAAACCATCGCCTTGTTGTCCACGCTGTCAGAGCGTGAAAAAGACCAAGACGTGGTCACCCTCTCCACCTTGCACGCTGCCAAAGGCTTGGAGTGGCCGCATGTGATGATGGTGGGCGTGAACGAGGGTTTGCTGCCCTTCAAACCCGAAGAAGACGGCGTGAGCTTGCAACAAGACGCTTTGAACCTGACCCGCATCCAAGAAGAACGCCGCCTGATGTACGTGGGCATCACCCGCGCCCAGCGCAGCTTGGTGGTGAGTTGGAGCCGCAAGCGCAAAAAGGGGCGGGAGATGGTCAGCACCCTGCCCAGTCGCTTCATCGCCGAGATGGCTTTGAATACCGCCACCACCAAAGAAGACCCGCGCGAAAAACTCCGCGCCCTGCGTGCCGAGTTCGCCCAACGGGTCGAAGCCGAAAAATTGGGGTCAGATCCCAATTAAATAATCGGGGTCAGACCCCGATTAAGATGGCCACATGAGCGTTCATACCCTACACAACTCAGCCACCGACGCGGTGTGGCTAGCCAAGGTCCATTTGGCAGCCGCCCTGCGCTTGGCTGTTCTCGATGGCTTTGAAGAAGGCATCGACAACCACTTCACCATGACCGTGCCAGGCCGCGAAGACGCTTACCTGGTGCTGCCCTTTGGCAAGCATTGGTCCGAGGCCCGCGCCAGCGACATGATGGTCTTCAACGAAGCGGGCGAAACCTTGGAAGGCTCTGGTGTGGTCGAGTTGTCCGCCCAGTGCATACATGCACCCCTGCACCGCATCACAGGCGCCAAAGTGGTCTTGCATACCCACCAACCTTGGGCGACTGCGCTCAATATGTTGCAAGACAACCGTCTCTTGCCCGCCAGCCAAACCGCGGCGTTCTTTCACAACCGCATCGCTTACGACCACACCTACACCGGTTTAGCCAAAACCTTGAGCGAGGGCGAGCGCTTGGCCGCCATCTTGCAAGACAAGCAAGTGCTGTTCATGAAAAACCACGGTGTGGTGACTGTCGGCAACACCGTAGCGCAGGCCTACCGGCGCTTGTACAAATTGGAAAAAGCCTGCCACACCCAGTTGCTGGCCATGGGCAGCGGCCAAGCGCTTGAAGTGCTGAGCGAGGAAGTGATTGCTGAGGTGTTGCAACGTGCACCCGCTGACCGCCATCCCGTGTCAGAACGAGAACGCTTGTACTTTGAAGCCATGCTGCGGGTCCTAGACCGTGTGAACCCCGGCTACGCCGACTGAAGACCTTGGCCTTGTGAACATTCGCCATGAGCGACTTCGTCGAGTTTTTGCATGAGGTATTTGCTGATTTAGGCCCCATCACCACGCGGCGCATGTTTGGGGCGCATGGCATCTACCACCAAGGTTTGATGTTTGGCCTGTACGCCCAAGACCGTTTGTACTTCAAAACCGATGCCGATAACCTCCCTCAATTTGAGGCGCTGTCTTCCCAGCCATTTACCTTTATGCAGCGCGGCAAAGCGGTGAAGTTGTCTTACTGGAGCGCACCCGACTTTGTGTTGGACGACCGCGAAAAGGCCGCACAGTGGGCGCAAAGCGCTTTGGAAGCCGCCATGCGGTCGCAAGAGGCCAAGGATCGCCTTGCAACTAAGCCGCCTTGGCGGCGTAACTAATCCACCCGTAACAGGGGCTTATCGCCCTTTTTCTGCGTCAAACCGCCCACCACCGCGGCATCCTCAAACCCATGCTGCTTGAACACCGCCATCACCGCTTCAAGTGCATCGGGCGCACAACTCACCAACAAACCGCCGCTGGTTTGCGGGTCGCTCAGCAAGGCTTGGTCCAGGGGTGAAAAACCCTCTGGCAACACCACTTCCGCGCCATAACCCGCCCAATTGCGCCCAGAGGCCCCCGTGATGAAACCTTGTTGCGCCAAGGCTTGCACACCCTCCAGCAGCGGCACCGCGGACCAATGTATCTGGGCATCCAAATCTGCACCACGGGCCATCTCCAGCGCATGACCCGCTAGCCCAAAACCCGTGACATCGGTCAAGGCATGAACGCCAGCGAGTGCCGCCAAATCAGGACCCGGCGTGTTCAAACGGGTGGTGGTGGCAATCATTTGCGCATAGCCCTCAGGCGACAAAGCCTCTTTCTTCAACGCCGCCGACAAAATGCCCACGCCCAAGGGCTTGCCCAAAACCAAGACATCGCCTGCTTGGGCTGAGGCATTGCGCTTGATGCGACTGGGGTGTGCCAAGCCCAAGACCACCAAGCCATAAATCGGCTCGACGGAGTCAATGCTGTGCCCACCCGCCACCGGAATGCCTGCGATCTGACACACGCTTTGGCCGCCTTGCAATATCTGTCCAATCACTTCGGTGCTCAGCACTTGGATGGGCATGCCCACCAAGGCCAAAGCAAAAATCGGTGTGCCGCCCATGGCGTACACATCGCTGATGGCATTGGTGGCTGCGATGCGGCCAAAGTCAAACGGGTCGTCGACGATGGGCATAAAGAAGTCGGTGGTGGCTATCAGCGCTTGGTTGTCGTTGAGTTGGTACACCGCGGCGTCATCGGCCGTATCAATTCCCACCAGCAGTTGCGCTGGCAAGGGCAAGCCTTTCATGCTGCCCAAAATATCGCGCAAGACCCCAGGCGCGATCTTGCAACCGCAGCCGCCCCCATGCGCCAAAGAAGTCAACCGGGGTGAAGTGTTTGCAGAAGAAGTCATCGGGCAAATCTACCATGCGACGCCACTTCACTATGATCGGCCACCTGAAAGACGTTTACCCCCTTTGCTGTGCCAACCGCTGGAGCCTTGATTGGAAGTTTCGTTTGTTGAGGAAATCAAATCCCTGCGCTTAGGCGAGGGCGACACTTTTCACGGTGAAGGCATATTGGCAGTGACCAAGGCCTTGCTGCAGTCGGGCGTGGCCTATGTCGGCGGCTACCAAGGCGCCCCCGTCTCGCATTTGCTGGACGTGATGGTGCAAGCCAAACCGCTGATGCAAGAACTCGGTGTGCATGTGGAAGCGTGCGCCAACGAAGCTTCCGCTGCGGCCATGTTGGGCGCCAGCATCCACTACCCTCTACGTGGTGCTGTCACTTGGAAATCGATTGTGGGCACCAACGTGGCCTCGGATGCGCTCTCCAACCTTGCCTCGCCTGGCGTGGTGGGTGGCGCTCTCATTGTGGTCGGCGAAGACTACGGCGAAGGTGCCTCCGTCATCCAAGAACGCACCCATGCCTATGCACTGAAAAGCACGCTGTGTTTGTTGGACCCGCGACCTGATTTAAGCAAGATGGTCGACATGGTCGAACATGGTTTTGCTTTGTCAGAAGCCTCCAATATGCCAGCCATCTTGGAGTTACGCATACGCGCTTGCCATGTGCGCGGCAGTTTCGTGACCAAAGCCAACCGAGCACCTGCGGTGTCTACCCAGCACCTGATGGCCGAACCCGCCAAGTTTGATTACATGCGCTTGGCCCATCCGCCTGTTACCTTTCGCCATGAAAAGCGCAAGTTGGAAGAGCGCATTCCAGCAGCACGGGACTACATTGTTCGCCATGGCTTGAATGAACACATGGCTGGTAAGGCCCACCCCGATATAGGCCTGATCGTGCAAGGGGGTTTGTACAACGCCCTCATGCGCAGCTTGCAGCAACTCGGTTTGGCCAATGCCTTTGGCGACAGCGATATTCCTATTTTGGTGTTGAACGTCACCTACCCCTTGGTGCCTACCCAAGTGATTGAGTTTTGCCAAGGCAAGCGGGGGGTGTTGGTGGTGGAAGAAGGCACGCCCGAGTACATCGAACAAGATATCGCTACCCAACTGCGCCGTGCGGGTATCAACACCCCTTTGCACGGCAAAGATGTGTTGCCAGGGGCCGGTGAATACAACGTCGAAGCCATCACCACGGGCTTGGCAAGCTTTGCGAAAACCTATTTGGCGCCGCTTGCCCATGCCCAAGCAGCGAGTTGGCTTGCAGCCCTGCAACAACGCCGCGCCGATGTGGCCAAGGCCTTGGGTGCACCCCTGCCCGCACGCCCTCCCGGGTTTTGCATTGGTTGCCCCGAGCGTCCGGTGTTTTCTGCATTGAAATTGGTGCAACAAGAAATAGGCGATGTGCATGTGGCTGCCGATATTGGTTGTCACGCTTTGGGCACCTTCGAGCCTTTTTCCACCGGCCACTCGATCTTGGGCTATGGCATGAGCTTGGCCTCACGTGCCGGTGTGTCCCCCATGATGCAACGCCGCACCTTGGCCATCATGGGCGACGGCGGTTTTTGGCATAACGGCTTGCTCACCGGCGTGCAAAGTGCGCTCTTCAATGGCGACGATGCGGTGCTGCTGATTTTCAAAAATGGCTACACCTCGGCGACCGGCACGCAAGACATCATCTCCACGCCCCTAGAGGCCGAGAAGCAAGCAGCCAGCGACAAGCAAACCAGTTTGTCGCACACCAACATGACCATCGAGTCCACCTTGCAAGGCTTGGGTGTGCAATGGATGAAAACCGTGCACACCTATGAGGTGGCCAAGGTGCAAGCCTTGTTGAAAGAAGCTTTCACCTCTGACTTCAATGGCTTGAAGGTCATCATCGCCGAGGGCGAATGCCAGTTAGAGCGGCAACGCCGCATCAAGCCTTGGATAGGTAAGTTGCTCAAAGGCGGCAAGCGGGTGGTGCGGGTGAAGTACGGTGTTGATGAAGACGTGTGCAACGGCGACCATGCGTGCATCCGTTTATCCGGTTGCCCCACGCTCACTTTGAAAGACAACCCCGACCCCTTGAAGGTCGATCCCGTGGCCACTGTGATCGATGGTTGCGTAGGCTGTGGCTTGTGCGGCGAAAACGCCCATGCCGCCACCTTATGTCCCAGTTTCTACCGCGCTGAAATCATCCAAAACCCCAAGCCGCTGGAGCGCTTGTGGGCAAGTGTTCGAGGCAGCTTGGTTCGCGCCTTGCAAACCGCATGAGCCAGCCCATCAGCCTGTTGATTTGCGCCTTGGGTGGCGAAGGCGGTGGCTTGCTCAGCGAATGGTTGATGCACACCGCACGCCTGAGCGGCTACCCCGCGCAAAGCACCTCCATCCCTGGGGTGGCGCAACGCACGGGGGCGACCACCTATTACATCGAAGTATTGCCCACGCCACTGTCACAGTTGCAGGGCAAAACACCGGTGTTCAGCTTGAACCCGGTGCCTGGCGCACTGGACGCCTTGGTGTCTTCCGAGTTGCTGGAAACCACAAGGCAAATTGCGCTTGGAATGGTGTCGCCTGAACGCACACAGGTGTTCAGTTCATCAGCGCGGGCTCTCACTACCTTGGAGCGTATGAACATGGGGGACGGACGTTTAGACAGCGCACAGCTGGCGCAAGTGGTTCAGCAGTTCTCGAAAGAAGCGCATGTGTGGGACTTTGGTGCCATGGCACAAGCCAACGGGACCATGGTCAGCGCGGTCATGCTGGGTGTGATTGCCGGCAGCGGTCTGTTGCCGTTTGCCCGTGAACACTATGAAGCTACGCTGAAAGACGGCGGTGCGCACAGTGCAGCAAGTTTGAAAGGTTTTGCCGCTGGTTTTTTGCGTGTGCAAAATGCCCAAACCGTGCAAGCGATGTTGGATGACGACCATCCCGATGTTCAAGCTTCATCGCCTGTCGCAAGCAGCGTTTCCCCCGCTTTGCAAGCCTTGCCCGCCGATGTGTGTGAACTCGCCACCTTGGGCTACAGCCGCTTGTGCGACTACCAAAGCCGCGCCTATGCGGACTTGTATGTAGAGCGTCTTCAAACCGTGGTGAAGGCTGAGGCACTTGCTGACACCCAACACACGCAGACTTTCCCTGCCAGCCGAGAAACCGCTCGCTGGTTGGCTTTGTGGATGGCGTTTGACGATATTGTTCGTGTGGCTGATTTGAAAAGCCGTGCCAGCCGTTGGCAACGTGTGGCCCGTGAAGTGAAGTTGCAAGATGACGACCTCTTGCACCTGTATGACCATTTCAAACCTGGCGTGCCTGAGTTCGCGGCATTGCTTCCCGCATGGCTGGCCACACCGCTGCAACGCTGGGACAAGCGCCGCGTATTAAGCGGTCAAACCCCGTGGGCCTTGCCATTGAAAATTGGCACCCACTCGGTGGTGGGCATGTTGGCGCTGCGCACCTTGGCGGGTTTGAAATGGCTGCGTCCCTTTGGCAGCCGTTTTCACGCCGAGCAAACAGACATCACACAGTGGTTACAAGCCATTTGCACAAGCTTGAAGCAAGACGCTGCCTTCGGACTGCAAGTTGCGCTGTGTGGTCGTCTCATCAAAGGCTATGGCAGTACCAACGAGCGCGGCCGCAGCAATTTGCAGCACATCCTGACCCACTTGGCGGCCTCGCCTGTGCATCCCGACGCAGCTTGGCGCACCCACGCCGTGGCTCAAGCACGTGAAGCCGCCTTGCAAGACGAAGCTGGCACTGCACTGGACCAGCAGTTACGCGGTTTGGGCGTTGCTGCCCGACCCGTGACCGAGCAGCCGCTGCGTTTTGTGCGCAATGCCAGCCTGTCTACCAAGGGCAGGCCCTAGGGGGGAAAGCCGCTGGCCTCAGTTATCCTCTTGGTTTTCATGTTTTCCACTGCAGGCCTCTTATGAACAAGCCCTCCTCTTTTTCTCCAATCTCTGTTGCCGTCTTATGCGCCTTGGCTTTGAGCAGTCTGTGCAACATGGTGATGGCGCAAGACAAGGTTCAACAGGTGCGTATTTCCACTTGGGTGCCTGCACAACACGCCTTAAACCCTGCGGTACAAGCGTGGGCCGACAGTCTGAAAAAAGCGTCAGGTGGCAGTATCAACCCCACCTTGTTTCCCTCGGAGCAACTTGGCAAAGCCTTTGACCATTACGACATGGCCCGTGACGGATTGACCGATTTCGCCTTTGTGAACCCCGGCTACCAACCAGGACGTTTCCCTATTTTTGCTGCTGCTTCATTGCCGTTTGAAATCAGCAATGCCAAAGCTGGCTCTGCCGCCATTGATGCGTGGTACCGCGCTTATGCTGCCAAAGAAATGAAAGAGGTGAAGTACTGTTTTGCGTTTGCGCACGACCCAGGCGCTTTGCATTCACGTAAAAAAGTTGTGCTGCCCGCTGATATGAAGGGCTTGAAGGTGCGTCCTGCCACTTCTACCGTGGGCCAAATGGTCACCTTGTTGGGTGGCACCAATGTGCAAGCCTCTGCACCCGAAGCGCGGGATGCCATCGAGCGTGGCGTGGCCGATGCCCTGACCTTCCCATGGGGCTCACTCACACTGTTTGGCATTGACAAGGTGGTGAAGTACCACATGGACGTGCCTTTGTATGTCACCCCCTTTGTGTGGGTGATGAACTTAGACAAATACAACGGCTTGTCACCCGCACAAAAACAAGCTGTTGATAGCCACTGCACCAGCGAGTGGGCCGAAAAAGTGGGCACAGCCTGGGCCGATTTTGAAATTGCAGGCCACACCAAACTGCTGGCTGACAAAGCCAACCGCGAGATCTACCCTCTCACACCCGATCAGCTGGCCGCATGGAAAACCGCTGTCGCACCCGTTAAGCAGCAATGGGCCGATGAGGTGAAAAAGCGTGGTGACGACCCTGCAGCGGTGATGAAAGCCTTGCAACAAAGCTTGACCAAATACAAGTCAGCGCTGTAGACACATTGCATGTCATCTCAAGGCAAAAGCGGTTTCGATCGCATCATTGACACCATCGAATGGCTGGCCGCCTTGTTTGTCGGCATTGTGGCGGCCAATATTTTCATTGCGGTTTTTTTACGCAAGTTCTTTGATACATCTATCCCTGACAGTTACGACTTTGGCCGCATGTTGTTAGGCATTCTGATTTTTTGGGGAATTGCCGCCACCAGCTACCGTGGAGGCCACATCACGGTGGACTTGCTGTGGACCCATGCGAACGCACGCTGGAAACGCTATATCGACATCTTCGCCACATTGGTGCTGATGTTGGTAGTGACTGTGCAAACCATCATGCTGTTTGACAAAGTAGCCAACACCTACCGCGACCATGTGCAAACCTATGATCTGAATTTACCCACATGGCCGTTTTTCGCTGTAGCGTGGATGGGCGATGTGTGTGCGGTGCTGTTGATCGCTATTCGCACATGGCGCCTGATGGCCGACCCTCAGGCCCTGGCAGCGGACAGCGAAGGCGGTCATTGACATGGACCTGAGCAACCTAAGCCCTGATGCCGTCGCCTTGATAGGTTTTGTTGCGCTCTTTAGTTTGATGTTATTGCGCGTTCCCGTGGGCATGGCCATGGGCTTGGTGGGTGTGTGCGGTTACAGCTATATCGCTGGCAGCGGCCCTGCTTTGAAATTAATTGGTCAAACCTCGATGCGCACCGTCACCGACTACACCTTTGGCGTCATACCTATGTTTATGCTGATGGGTGCGTTTGTGTCGGTCTCCGGCGTGAGTCGTGAACTCTTTCGTGCGGCCAACGCCTTCATAGGCCATTTGCGCGGCGGCTTAGGGGTAGCGACTGTGTTGGCGTGTGGAGGTTTTGCAGCGATCTGTGGTTCTTCGGTGGCAACGGCTGCCACGTTCTCCTCGGTGGCTTACCCCGAAATGCGCCGCTTTGGTTACCCGCAGTCGTTCTCTACCGGCGTGATTGCCGCAGGTGGCACCTTAGGCGCCATGTTGCCGCCCTCCACCGTACTGGCGGTGTATGCCATCCTCACGCAGCAAGACATTGGCAAACTGTTCATGGCCGGTATCGTGCCAGGTTTGCTGGCCATGCTGATGTATGTGCTGACCATCTTCATCATCGTCAAAGTCCGACCCGACTGGCTGCCACGCGGCGAACACACCACCTGGTCTGAACGATTTGCAGGCTTGAAAGATGTGTGGGCACCTTTGGTGTTATTTGTATTTGTGATCGGCGGTTTGTATGGGGGCTTTTTCACGCCTACCGAAGCCGGTGGCGTAGGTGCGACCGGGGCGTTTTTACTGGGCGTGTTGCGTGGCAAACTCGACCGTGCAGCTATCTTGCAGGCCCTGCTGTCTGCCACGCGTACCGCAGCTGCGGTGTTCACCGTGCTGATAGGCGCCTTGATCTTTGGCTACTTTCTCACCATCACCCAAGTGCCCCAGAAACTCACGGGCTTTCTCACCGAGCTGGGCTTAGGCCGCTACGGGGTATTGGCCCTGATCATGGTGATGTATTTGATATTGGGTTGTTTGATGGATGCCATGGCCATGATTATTTTGACCGTGCCCATCATCTTCCCCGTGATCGTGCAACTGGGCTTTGACCCAATTTGGTTTGGCATCATCATCGTGATGACCGTGGAGCTGGGGTTGATTCATCCGCCGGTAGGGATGAATGTGTTTGTCATTAAAAGCGTGGTGAACGACGTGAGCTTCATGACCATCTTCAAGGGCGTGATTCCCTTTGTGATTACCGATATATTGCGGCTGATCATCCTGATTGCCTTCCCCATCATCGCCCTGTGGTTGCCAGGGCAAATGAGGTGAAGCTGTCAGGGCATGCAGAGCTTAGTCACCAACTGCGCGTCCACACTGCCTGCGCCCACTGTCGTGAAGCGCAACGGGGTTTCGTAGTTATTCAATATGTCACCACTGGCATCTTTGCCGGCAAAGCGCATGACCTGTGAATTGGCCAACTTGCCAGTGACGCAGTCCACTGTGGTGCGTGATTTTTCAGACAATATTTCTTTGCCCTCTAAATTGGTCAAGGGCTTGGCAAAGTTGGTCAATCGCCAGACCGTTACCCGACCCCCCTCTTTGCTGAGCGTGTCGTCGTAAGACACCTGCGCTTCAGGTGTGGTGGCCACACTGACCCAAGCCGCTTGCGTCGCGGGTACACCAATGAACGCCAACGCGGCGCATACAAGCGACTTGTTCAATTGAGCTTGCGTGGTTCGCCAAAGTCACCCACTTGGGGAAACAAGAAAGTGGTGCTGCTCGGGCCTATGCCCATGATTTGAACAGTAGCGCCCTCAGTACCTGCACCGTCGTAATGGATGGCGCCAGCGGGATGCTGCATATAACTGCCTGCTTTCAAAGGCTGGGTAGCTTGCGGGTCCCACGAATCATCTGTGCCTGCCTTCCACGTGCCTTGCATGACGGTGACATAACGGTCTTCGCGGTGGTAGTGCGGCGCACTCATGATGCCGGGTGGAAAATAGACCCGAATCACATAGGGTCCGGGCTTGGACGGATCACCTGAAATGACGGCAAACTTCACGCCTTTGCCTGCGTCTTTCCAGGCAATGTCGTCAGGCTTGACGACGGGAAAGGGTTTGTCGGTGGTTTGTGCCTGGGCACTTGAACCCAAGATGGCAACAGCCACCAGTGAAAGGAACATGGGATGTAAAAGTTTCATGCAAACTCCTCAACAAGGATAGTTATCTTAAATCAGGTACCGCTCAAGCCAAGCTTTAAGGCCTCGTCTTCTTGTTCTAGGTAAACCCAATCCACAATGTCGTCACTGGGTGCGTAGCCCTGCACCAGTTGCTTCATCATCAAACGAATGACGCCCACATCATTCACGTTCAAGGCGACCTCTAAAGCGCTGAGCTTGTCCTCTAACGCTTCCCAAGCAATGAACTCTTCATGGGCTTTCATGATGCAAGGATGTATGGTTGTTTTGGGATTGTCACCAATCAACAGTTCTTCAAACAGTTTTTCACCAGGGCGCAAGCCGGTGACGTTGATCGATATATCGCCATCAGGATGTTGCGCGTCCTTGACGGTCAAGCCAGAGAGTTCCACCATGCGCTTTGCCAAGTCGATGATTTTGACGGGCTGCCCCATGTCCAGCACGAAGACATCGCCACCTTTGGCCATGGCACCAGCCTGAATCACCAATTGTGCAGCTTCTGGAATGGTCATGAAATAGCGTGTGACATCGGGGTGAGTCAGCGTGATGGGCCCGCCGTCACGAATCTGTTGGCGAAACTTAGGCACCACCGACCCGGATGAGCCGAGCACATTGCCAAAACGCACCATGCAAAACTTGGTATCTGTTTTGATGGGTGCCAAGGCTTGCAACACCATTTCAGCTAAGCGTTTACTGGCCCCCATCACATTGGTGGGCCGCACCGCTTTGTCGGTGCTGATCAATACAAAATCGCTCACGCCGTTTTCAGCAGCCGCCTGCGCTGCATGCAGCGTACCCATGACATTGTTTTTGATTCCCGCTGCGGGGTTGTGTTCTACCAGCGGAACATGCTTGTATGCGGCTGCATGGTAAACCGTGTCGGGATGCCAAGTGGACATGATCTCGCGCATACGGTCTGGGTCTTGAACAGAAGCAAGCAGCGGAACCAACTCGGTTTCAGAGTTGGACATTTTTTCTTCCAGCTCTTGTTGAATGCTGTAGAGCGCAAATTCGCTTTGCTCGATCAGCAACAACTTACTGGGTCGAACCACCGCAATTTGACGGCACAGTTCGCTACCGATGGAACCGCCCGCACCTGTCACCAGCACCACTTTGCCCAAAATATTTTTGGTCAACAAGATGTGATTGGGTGCCACGGGCTCACGCCCTAGCAAATCATCGATGTCAAGTTCGCGAAGATCAGAGACGCTGACTTTCCCTTGGGCCAAATCATTCATGCTAGGTAAGGTGCGTACCGCCACACGCGCACGACGAACTTGACTCAAAATCTCGTTGCGTCGCTGACGCGAGAGACTGGGCATCGCCAAAAGAACATCATTGATCTGCAAAGTTTCTACCAGTGTTTCAATATCTGCAGGGTTGTAAATAGGTTGACCGTTCAGCACATGGCCATGTAGGCGATCGTCGTCATCCACAAATCCGGCCACTTGTATTTCGAGGCTGTTGGTCATGGCTGCGGCCAACTGCCGGCCTGTGCTGCCAGCGCCGTAGATCAAGGCCTTGGGGCGCGATGAGCGCTTGAGAATACTGGTGTACTCATCACCTAACCACATTCTGGCTAAGGCTCTGGACGCACCCACGAGCAGCAACAGCAGTATGGGTTGAATAATGCCTACAGTTCGCGGAACACCAGACACACCCACAGCTGTGAAAATACATGCATATAGCAAACCGTAAATAGCCACTGCACGCGCCACTGTCAGCAAAGCAGGCCATCCGCTGTAGCGAAAGATAGCGCGGTAAAGTCCCGAGACAATAAAAATGGGTAGCGCGATGGCAATCGCCGTCGCACTTGCCCACACAGCACCCGAAGCCCATTCGCTTTGACCTGCAATGCTGATGAATTCACCTAGACGCAGGTAATAAGCTAGCCACAAGGTGACGATGCAAAGACCCATATCGACGGATAACACCAAGAGGCGTTTTGCGATTCTTGGGAGAGCTAGTATGGGGGCAGACAGTTCAAATATCGGATTTTTCATAACAGCACTGGCTCCCTATCGCCTATGTTTCAATGTGACACACCTTTGCCTGTAGTCACTTTCAGTACCTTCATCCACAGTATCTTCAGATCAAACAGAAAGGGTTTTCGCTTAAGGTATTGTTCATCTAATTGCACTTTTTTAGAAATAGGCAGTTCATCACGCCCATTGACTTGAGCCTACCCGATGGGGCCTGGGACGAGTTCGTAGATGCTTTTTTCCGTTCTCAGTGCAATCAGGTTATCCTGATTGAACAGCGCAGGACGTGGACCGACAAAGCTCATGTCGCCCTTCAGAATACTCCAAAGCTGTGATAGTTCATCCCAACTGGATTTGCGCAGGAGCGAACCTATGGGGGTGAGCCACTGGCTGGGGTTTTCTAGTAGGTGCTTGGCCACGGATGGTGTGTCAATGCGCATGCTGCAAAATTTGGGCATTTTAAAATTATGATTGTGACGGCCAAATCTGTTATTAAAGTAAATGGGGTTGACCCTGTAACTCAGTACCACCGGCAGTTTTAATTTGCCGATCGTTTCTCTCGAAACATCTGTGGCGGCAAAGATCAATCAACCGCTTCGTCGCGAAATCACTTTACCCTGTCAGCCTATCACTGAGCACTGAATTATAGAAATGTATCCATGCCTCGGTGACAGCCCGATTAGAAAATTGGCTACACACCCGCACTAGCGCAGCCTCACCAAGTTGCCTGCGCAAGTTACCATCCGACACTAAACGCTGCATTGCCAAAGCTAGGGCAGCCTGGTTGTACCTATCTATAAGCAGGCCGGTGCGGGAATCCTCCACAGCGTCGATAATCCCATCAATTCTGTAGGCAATCGTAGGCAAACCGCAAGCAGCCGCCTCGATCACTACTGAGCCGAAACCTTCCCGATAGCTTGGCAAGACAAATACGTCCGCGGCGGCCATGAAACGCTCGGGATGGATCGTGGGCCCAAACCAGCGTACCCTGCAACCAGCCAGCTCTGTTTGTTTTTCGTATTCGGCCTGCCGCCCTTCTTCGTCTGGTCCAACCATCCAGAGCTCCCACTCCGGGTGCGTTGGCGCAAGCGCCAAGAACACTCTGACTAAATCCTCAACTCCCTTGTCGTGAACTAGACGTCCGACGAACAGGAAAACTGGAGATTCATTGGATACACTGAATTCTGCTCGTAATTCGGCTCGAGCGGCAGGATTGGGACGGAATCGTTCTAGATCCACGCCGGACACCGAACCCGAGCCTAGCACCAAGACCCCACCCGGCCTTACCACCCCCTCATCAGTCATAAAACGGCATTGCGAGGCACTGTCCGCGAATACTTGGGTTGCGAACAGAACTATTAGGCGGTCGAAGTTTTTCAGCAAATACCTTACCGCCCCGCGCTTGGTCGCCCAAACCTGTCCAGTGAATGTATGAAAGCGTAGTGGCACCCCGGCTAGCAGGCCAGCTACCATAGCCAGCAAACCCGCCTTGGGAGTCATACTATGTACCGTAGTCGGTCGCATTTCTCTAAAACAGCGTAACAATTGGCAAAATGCGCGCAAATCCTGCATAAGGGAAATTCTGCGGACAATATCGACATGCTGCACTCGTACGGTTCGCGCTACATCTTCAACCAATGGATAGGTCATGGTGTTAACGCACAGAACAACTTCATGATTTTCTGCCAAGGCTAGCAAATGCGTGCGCAAAAAGGCGTTGACTGCAAAAGGTGTGGTGGCGACAAAGAGAAGTTTCATACCCGCGGTAAGTTAGTAAATGTTCTTCAAAATTTTGCTTTATCAAGCGAAATACATGCCCTTTAAGCAGGGGGGGTTAAAGTCGATAGTAACTGTTAGCTCTGATTTGACGTTAACCTTTAACCAACGTTCTACCAACACTTTTTGTGAAGAAACTAAATAGTAGTGGCTCAAGGCGAGGAGCTTAGCTCTTCCGAGCGTATACCCTACCAGCCAAAAATAGCACTACTCAACGTAAGATTTTATAACTTTACTATTCATAGAAATCTGAACTATCCCGCGGGCAAGATCCATCATTGGCGAATAGCCCAACTCCAATACGATTCTGGATGAATCGTAGTAAACCCTTGTAGTCATTGAATGCAGCCTTGTGGGTGTAAGTGGAAAACCCGGGATGCGACCCAAAGACGAGGCTATGAATTTCATAGCGGCATAAGGTAGCCGATAACCAGGAACAGATACACATTCTGCCCGGGCAACGCAGTCGATCAGATGTTCAAAAGTATCATTGCCAGACAAATTGTAAATACGGCCTGCAGCCTTTGGATTATCTGCGCAAAGCAAGAGCGCGCGCGCTACGTCGATGACATGAACAAAGGTGGCACTCGCACCGGGAGGGCCAATAAAGAAAAATAGTCTATTTCTCACCATTCGGCGCAGATTATCCAAATATGCTGATCGCATTCCAATCCCATACACGTTAGAAGGACGCAGAATCGCAAGTTCAAAAGCATTACCCTCTGCTGCTTGGAGGAGAAGCTGATCAGCGACCGCCTTAGAATGTTCATAGGGATTGGATGGATTTAGTGTATAGAACTCATCCACCAGACCATACCTAGGCTGGCCGTATACCCCTATACTGGAAAGTTGGACCCATCGGCGGACCCGTCCACGTGCTACGTCGATCAGCCTGCGTGTGCCATCCACATTGACTTGTTTTATCTTATCGATATTTTGTATTTCGCCAGCACAGTTGAATAGCACATCTGCTTGATCCACAAATTTGATCAGGATATCTTCACATCCGGATAAATCACCACGAAAGAAACTCACCTCATCAGGATATGAATCTGGAGCCTTCCGACTTAATACGCGCACACAATAGCCGGCATCAATAAGTTCCCCAACAAGGTGGCGGCCTATAAATCCACTAGCGCCAGTAACACAAGCTATTGGTCGCACGCCTTATTCCATCAAAACCAACGTTTTGGTAAAGCCATCGACAATGCCACGACAACATCCGGCCAAGGGGTCTGTGGAGCGAACTTTTATAGATTGAACGGTCGCCTCCAGTAAACAGCCTGTAACAAGCCAAGCCAAGGAAATACCTGCCCAAGCCCAGCCTCTACGTTTACGATAAAAAGTAACGCATTCGTTCATCTTTCTTCGCTGCCGTTCTCCTAGAACCAGTCGGTTAATTGGTGAGAAGTAGTGTGCCAGACGAGCATTAGGATTTATAAAAAGCCTATTTCCAAATGTCGCTGAAACGCGGGTTGAGAAGTCGATGTCCTCGTACATATGGAAGTCATTATGAAGATCAAAGGAGACTGTAGCAAACACTTCTTTTCTCCAAGCAGAAAGACCTCCGGAAAGGCACTTACTCTCGATTAAAGTATTCGTATCAACTACATGGTTTCCATAAATTCCGACCCGCCTATCCCTATAGATGCCTCTATGGAATATGTGAAACAAAATTTCGTAATACTTCGGTTGAGGCGGGGGATTAGTAATGACACCACAACATCCCAGCATGATGGGACATCGTTCAAAACCTAGGACTATTTCCTCTAGGAAAGTCGACTCAAGAACGATGTCGTCTTCCAGAAAGCAAACAATGTCACCCTTTGCCATAAATACAGCCAAATGCTTAGCCTCTACGAGACCGCTGATGCTGTCATCTAGGACATAAGTCAGTGCAAAGTGCCTTCCACTTGAAATCAGTGCCTCTACTTTTTCTTTTGAAGTGTTGTTGGTACTTTGATCAATGACAATCAATTCGCTAGGAAGTTTTGTCTGGCAAATAATGGACTCGACTGCTCTAGCAAGATCCAAAGGTCGATTACGGGTAGGGATAACAACAGAGAGCATGGTGTAAGCTACTCAAGCAATTATGGAAAGTTATGTCTTTGGGTCAAAATTGATACCTGAGTCCCAATTACTTTCGCTTTAGCCTTTTACCCAAATCTGATTTATGCTGTCGCGGGTGGTTAATTTAAAGCCCGATTCAGTAAGTATGTATTGAACTTCGATAGATAAGGCCTCGAAATTTTTATGTACTTCGATGAGTACAGTGTGGCACTGCGGATGGACCAAGGTATTGCGCGCACCGCGAAGAATCAAGTGCTCTATGCCATCTACGTCGACTTTGATCAATGCCGGTCTATCCATAATGATACCGTTATCAAGAAGAAAGTCGAGTGAAAATCCGCATGTCTGGTAAGACATAACCTTTTGCAGCAGTTTTCCGTCTTGACCGTGGTCCACACCAAACGCAGACAGCGCCCCACCTTCATCGGTAACTTGAAGATTGAAGTCTGCGAACTCATTTTGCATCGTCAAGGGATTGGTGACGATTCTGAGTTTATCCTGCACCTGATTGGCGTTAATATTTTTGGCCAGTAGGGCAAGGTTGAAAACGGATGGCTCAAAAGCGTAGACTCGCCCCTTTTGAGTCTTGGCGAAGTAAATAGAATATAAACCTATATTGGCGCCGATATCGAATAGCGTGCCCTTATCGCCGTAGCGATCGATCCACTCCAGCGTTTCCGGTTCTTTAATCGAAAAGGTGTCGACTCGCCACTGGCAAAGTGCGTTTGGCGTATGGAATAAGAATTCGTGACACTCGCCATTACTCCAATGCTCTGTTCGGGAGGTGCGATTGGCTATGCGACGACTCTGAATGTCAAGCCAGAAAGGCACATAGCCACTAGGTATGATTACCGCTAGTAGCGCCATATAGGCTCGTACAATTGCATCAATCAGAATGATGGGCAGCGATAAAACAGCTTTGATCAGAGGGCGCATATTGGTTCGATATCCGAAAATGGTTTACATCCGCTCAGCAATGCATCACTGAAATCGCGCCGGAGGAAAAGTGGCGGGTGATGGCGGGGCGCCCCCAATGCGTGGGTAAGCCAGTGACCATGAAATATCCGATGTCGCTTTGCAGTAGGTCTAGCGCCTGTTGATCCAAGTTAATCACAGCGGCACCACGCGGCAATATTGTCTGTGCTAGCTCAAGCACTTTCTCGCCTCCGTTACGGTGTAGTGTCAACAAGCAATCGCATGCAACTTTAGTCCGATTCAGCAGCATTACATCAATAGCAGACTGCATGCTAGGATGAATCGGGAATTCAGCTATCCAAGAACGGGCCCGTTGCGGTTCGCCATAGAACAAGTTCTTACTTACCATTTCTTGGCACTGGAACACCGCATAACGGTCCACCCCGTGAACAAAAGCCGGTTGAGTATTATTCTTTTCGTAACAGATGTAGCCACGATCGGTGAAGTAGACCAAGTTCTTACGGACCAACTCAAGGTTCGCCACGCTATCGGGAATACAGATATGCCACATGAAAGTACCGTAGGTATGCTCTAGGCCGACTAGTTCGCTGATGCGGACCAAATGCATTCCTTGACGGGGAAGCTGAAACTCGTATCGGTCGATTTCAGCGCCATTTCTGTCGAAAATCCAAATCTGTCCATGCGTTTCAGTTTCGAGGTCAGGGAATAAATTAGAGAAATAATTCTGAATTGGTACAACAGTATCAATGCCGTGATCGAGTCGCCAGATATACAGTTCATTGATCGCACCAAATTTGCGAAACTGGGGTGGACGCTGCATTGAGAGCGGCACCTTGCTTTTAAGCCATGGACGAAAAGCCTTGGGCAGGGGAATACTGTGATAAAGAGCTCTTAGCATGAGCAGCGCTCAAAAAACGATTTGGCAGCTTGCAGTTTGATGCTGTTGATAGTAAGCCAGTCAGACATCATATATTCTTGCGGCGGATGCGAGTGTTCGACTGAGACACCGCCAGTAGGGCGGTGAACGACAACGCTGAGCGGAATAAGCGCAGAGGTTACCGATGCTACGGTAAAACTAACGAAGGGTGAGGTAACAAAGGAAAGAATATCGCTGACACGTATACAACTGAAATCCATTGCTGGAACAGTAAGTGAGTGATTCCCGATGCAGGTACCTGCCTCATCGCGAAACTCGATCTTGACATCCGCTGCCTGTGTGTAGTCCGAGCTAACAGAGTAGTTCAGGAAGGTCAGAAGACTATCGTTTTCAGGATGCAGATAAATTTTGTTGGAGAATGACAGAAAGTGCGGCTTCTTACCAGTCATATTTAAGTTCGGTGGGGTCTCGTAAATCACACTGCCCATACCTCCACCATCAACGGCATACTGGACCACAGTTCGATACATGCTGAAATCCTTGTGCGTCTGGGTCACGGGAGTATCGTTGAGCCGATCGCCAGAAAGGTATTGAGTGGGAATGCGATGCACAACACAGAGTGTTGCCGTATCAGACCAGCCTTGTTTGGCTATCTCGTCGTCTAAATTT